>NZ_SJPW01000003.1:520763-820763 GCF_007860125.1 Rubripirellula tenax | reverse complement strand
GCGATCACTCGTAGCGACGCACTGAAACCTTCGGCAATCAATTTCTTGGCTGATCGCTTTGTACGCGATGAAGCCGCAGGCTACGCCATCACACTGGATCGACTGCTTGATCGAATCCAACAACCGACGATCGAGAATCTTGGTCAACTCGTGATCAAGGAACTGAAAAGTCGGCGGCCCAACGATCGAAAGTTTGGCAATCTGCACGCTCATCGTGTTCTAACACTTGATGAACTGAAAGCCGTCGCCAAGAACGTTGCCGAAGTGGGGAATGACGAACCGATGGTAACGGCAATCCTGGCGCGGCTACGTCCCGGGGCCGAGGTGGATCTGTCGGTCCAACCGGACGAACGGCTCGCTTACCTTACGCGCGTGGAAAATTACGCCCAATCACTTCCACCCAGCTACAACAGCTTGAAAGCGTCGGCGGCATTTCGGTTGCTGGAAGCTAATTTGTCACAATCGAAGTTCGACCGTGATTTGTTTTTGCGATACCTGGCGCTACCGCGATTTAGCGATGTCGTTTTGCCACGATGGAACGAACAGCAGATCCAACCGGCCGATCTGAATCGTGACTTCATGGGAATGGCCTTGTTGCCGCCGATCGGCAACGACGAAGCCGTCGTGCGAGCTCACCTCGAGCACTTCTTGCGCGACGCAGATTCAACGCAAGCATTTGATGCATACTTAAAACGGAAATATCTGAGCCGCGTTTTCGCAGAAACCAAGTTGCTTGCCGGCGTTGGCGACGAAGCACGCTGGTATCCGATGCTGAGCGAGATCAATCGACAAACGCTGCGCGACTCGGTGGAGTTGCGTTTGTCGCCGACGAACCCGTTGTTTTTCTCGCCCAAAAAATCAACTCGATTGGCGGTCGAACTTAAGAACGTCGACGAATTGGTCGTTCGGATCTATCAGATCAACGTCCCCGCCTACCATCGAAGCCACGACAAACCACTGGATACGGACATCGATCTGGACGGGTTGGTTGCGACGCATGAAACAAAGTTGGCGTTCAACCACCCGGCGATCCGCCGACACCGCGAAGACATCGAGTTGCCGCAGATCGCTGGACGAGGTGTCTGGGTCGTCGACTTGATCGGCAAGGGAATCCGTGGTCGCGCTATGGTTCGCCGTGGATCGATCGACCATGTTGTCACCACGGTCGCAGATGGACTGGCCATGACCGTCATCGACGAAAATCGTGAACCACTCTCTGGTGCATCCGTCAGCATCGGGTCGCGACACTTCACCGCGGATGAAACCGATAGCCGGATTCTGATTCCGCTTGCGTCAAAGGATACTCGACGCAAAGCGATCATCAGCGACGGCGTATTGGCGGAATCGATCGATTTGCCACATCCCGCGGAAACGTACGAACTTTCGGCCGCAATGGTTCTGGACCGTTCCTTATTGCTTTCCGGCGGACAGACTCAAGTGCTTATCCGTCCCCGCTTGTCGATGACGGGCGTCCCGATCGATCCTTCGATCATTCAAGACGGACGAGTCTCAATCGCGTCGACGGATCTTGATGGTGTCACGTCGACGCAAGAGACTGCCAGAATCGAGTGGACCCAGCAAGGCGAAATGGTTGTTCCTTACCGTGTGCCGGAGAGACTGGCGGATGTGACGGTCACACTAACCGGGTCCGTCAAACCGCTGACCGATGCACAAGTTCGCCCGCTGTCGACATCTCAATCGTGGAACATCGCGGGTGTTCGCAAGACACGCAATGTTCACGACGCATACCTGACGCGTGACCGTGATACCTATGTCATCGAAGTCCGCGGTCGCAACGGAGAAATCGTTCCGGGTGCAATCGTTTCGGTCTCGATGAGCACACGATTTCGTAACTCGCCCGTCGAACAAATGCTGCAGGCTGGTGCGGCCGGACGAGTCCGATTGGGTGACTTGGCTAATGTCGAGACGATCACCTTTGCGGTCAGCGGCGGGATCTCGCACACTCAACGACTCGGTGACTATCGAACGTTTTGGGCGGCGGAAGTCTTCACCACGATCGGTCGCGCGATCGAGTTGCCGTGGTTCGAACCCGTCGATCGAGCATCGTCCCGATTTCGGCTAGTCGCCATGGACGGTGGGCAAGTTCGCTCGGACGAGACACAGCACGTTTCGATCCGAAATGGTTTCTTGACGATCACCGATTTACCGGCCGGCGACTTTCGCTTGATCGATCGACAAACGGGCGACTCCATCGTCATCGCCGTGGTCGATGGACCGGTCATCGACGAAGTAGCCGTCGGCGAAAACCGGCATCGAACGCTCAATACCGAGCGTCCGATCTCGATCGCCAACGTTGATCGCAACGCCGACGGATTGACCATAAAGTTGTCTGGACAAACGGAACTGGCGCGAGTCCACCTGTACGCCCGACGCTATTTTGAACAGGCAGATCCCGCCGCGGCGTTGGATCTGCCGATGCCGGGGATGACCGGGCGCAGTGTCCGCCGCGACGTTTCGGGATACGTCAGCGATCTACGACTCGGCGACGAGTACCAGTACGTTCTGCGCCGTCGATATGCGAGCAAGTTTCCAGGCGTGATGCTTCCTCAACCCGGGTTGATCCTGAACCCCTGGGAAACCGAAGAAACGACGAACCAATCCCAGTCCGCGGACGTTGGTCAAGCGGTCCCACCGACGGCCGCAGTCCCACTGCGTCAGCAACTCGAGCGACAACGACGCGAATCGAAACAAGCCCCGGATGCAGTGGCTTCCGATTTCGATTTCGTGGCCGATCCGGGGGTCATCGTTGCCAACTTGCGACCGGACGAAAACGGAGTCGTCAACATTCCGGCGGATGTGATCGACGGCATGCCGATTCTGCAGATCGTCGTCTGTGATCCCACGACGGTGATCTCGCAAACGGTGGCGGGACCCCTGGTCGACTGCGAAACTCGCGACCTTCGATTGGCGAAAACACTGGACTTGAAGACGGCGTATTCGATGGAGCAATCGGTGCTGGTGGCATCGCCTGATTCGCCCTTGGACTTGCAGATCCTCGGCAGTGCTCAGGTGCAAACGATTGGATCCGTGACTTCGCTATTCAAACTTTACAAAACGCTCGTCAACGATTCGCGACTAGACGATTTTGATGTCCTCGCCCGTTGGGACGGACTCGACAAGATGGCGAAGACCGAAGCGTACTCACGATTGGCAAGTCATGAACTTCACGTCTTCTTGTGGGCACACGATCGGGCGTTTTTCGATGAAGTCGTGACGCCGTACTTGGCGAACAAAAAAGAAAAACAATTCGTCGATCATTGGCTTCTCGGCGACGACTTGTCCTCCTTCACTTCCCTTTGGCGGTACAACCGACTCAACGCGGCCGAGCAAGCAATGTTGGCGATGCGAGTTCCCGATGTTCGTGAAACGGTTCAGCGGCAGTTGCGCGAAGTCGTGGCGAACCGTGACGTCGATCATGCCGCCATTCGGCTGGGCTTTGAAAGTGCACTGAGCGTTCGCTTTGGCCGCGACGATGATTCCGACGGCACGTTGATGGAGATGGGAGAACCGTTTGGCGATGCGAGCGTCACAGGCAACATGCTTTTTTTCGGCGGTGGATCGAGGGTTGAAAAGCCACGAATTGCGGCGGGCAAAGCCATGTCAAATGGCGCCGCAACCCTTCCTGATCTGAAGGAGTGGGAAAGCCTCAGTCGCCGACGTTTGGGACGATCGACCACTGGCTTTTTCCGGGAACTCGACACGACACGCCAATGGGCCGAGAGCCATTGGGATCGTGTCCAATCAGTGCCCGCCCCATCGTCGTCGTTGCTGATCGATGCCAACCTTTTTTGGGCTGACCTCTCGACCAGATCGTCTGACGAGATCGCTCTCTCCACTCACCTACTGCGGCCGATCGATTCTCGCCACTCGGCTTTGATGGCCTTGGCGTTGTGTGGTCTGCCGATCACGGCCGGTGATATCGACTTGCCAAGCAAGCCGGGCGACCCTTACCAACCCGCGCACTCTGTCGCTGTTGTCACCAAGCGTCTGGTGCCGCTGTCGGTCGCCGAAACACCCACCACGACCATGATTGGCGGACGGTTCGTGCGGGCGGACGATTCCGATGCAAGCGACGTCCATGAGTTCGTTGCGGGCGTGGTTTACCGGGGCCAAGCTGTCTTGTCGAACCCGACGTCACAGGAACGAACGGTCAATGTGATGTGGCAAATTCCGGCCGGCAGCATTCCCGTCGCCGGAACGCGCTCGCTAGATAGTCGCATTGTCGCGATCAAACCCTTTGCGGTCGACGCGATCACGTATGAGTTCTATTTTCCCACGTCAGGCCGTTTCGATCACTATCCCAGCACGGTCGCCAGCGGTGAAACTTTGCTCGCGCAAGCCGACGCGGAAACAATCACCGTGCTGGACGAACCCAAAGAAGACAACGACGAAACTTGGCCGACAATCGCTCGCACAGGAACGCCCGACCGAGTTGCGTCGTTCTTGAAAACGGCCAATGTTCGTTTGTTGGACTGGGACTTGATCGTTCACCGAATGAACGATCAAGACATTTACCAAGTGGTTGTCGGAGCACTGGATACCAATAAGCTAGCCATCAGCAATATGTGGGCGTACTCGTTCAAGCATCGCGACGAACCCGCGATTCGCAACTTTCTTTCGGTTCGCGATGACTTGGTTGGCAGTGTCGGTCCGGTCTTGGAGTCTTCGTTGTTATCGGTTGACCCGATCGATCGTCAAACGCATGAGATGCTTGAGTATTCGCCGCTGGTTCTCGCCCGTATTCACCGGTTGGGCGACATCGACGAAATCTTGAATTCGACGTTGATGCAGCAGTACCGCGGATTCCTTCGCACCCTTGCTTACAGCCGCGAGATCGCTCCGAAACAACATCTGACACTGGCATACTACTTGTTGATTCAAAATCGAATTGCCGAGTCTATCGCCGCGTTCGAAAAGGTCGATCGCGGGGATGTGGCGACGAAATTGCAGTACGACTACATGGATGCCTACTTGGCATTGCACCGCGGCGATCACGATCGCGCTGCAAAGATCGCCAGCGCAAACGCCAATCACCCGATGCCACGCTGGAATGCTCGGTTCACGGAACTGCAATCGCATCTTGACCAATATCGCGACTTGAACGAGACGCAAAAAATTGTTTCGAAGGGTGATCCCAAACCGGACGCCAATGACATCGGACAAGGAACCGGTGATTTGGCGATCATCGACCAACAAACGCGACAATCCAATGCGGCGAACGAGTCACCCGAAGTCATCGTTCGCGTCGAAGGAAACAAACTGCGCATCGACCATCGTCGCACCGATTCGGCGACGCTGAATCTGTATGGCGTCGATTTGGAATTGCTGTTCAGCAAGGCTCCCTTTGTTCGCGAAGACTTGGCCCGGATGGCGATGGTACGTCCGCTGGCAAGTGAATCACTTGCCTTCGACGATTCGAACGGCGTAGCCACGTTTGATCTGACCGACGATCAACGCCGGCAAACGCTGTTGGTCGAAGTCGTCTCGGGAGCTTCGCGATCGACGGCTCTTTCATACGGTGGAAACTTAACAACGTACGTTTCCGAAGCGATGGGTCAATTGCAAACAACGAACTCAGAAACCCGCCGACCGATCATCCAAGCCTACGTCAAGGTCTACGCGAAGTACCCCGACGGCGGCGTGCGCTTTTACAAGGACGGATACACCGATGCCCGCGGACGTTTTGACTACGTCAGTCTGAGTGCGGACGACGCAAAGGGCGCGACACGGTTCGCGGTCTTGGTGCTAAGCGACGAACAGGGAGCAACCCTACACGACGTCGCGCCGCCGACACGATAGAAGCCACCCTCGCGGACCCGCGACTCCGCTCGCGGGATGCGAACTGCAAAGCGGTTTCGATCACAGATCCCCGCGGCGGAGTCGCGGGGCAACAAAGGGTGCTTGAGAAACGGGTGGCGGGCTATGTCCATTGCCTCAGCCACTTTTCCAAGATCAACAAATTCCATAGTCGGTAGCCGTGATTTTGTTCGCTCGTTTCGTGGGATCGAACCATTTCCGCGACGGCTTCTTTGCGAAAGATCGGTGCAATCTTGGCGTCGTCGGCTAACAACGTGTCGTGCACCATCGGTTTGAGCTCGTCGCGGAACCACGCACCAATCGGGATGCCGAAACCCATCTTCTTTCGTGTGAAGATCGACGAGGGGATCATCGAACCGAAGGTGTCTTGAAGAATCAACTTGCCTCGCCGCCCGCGGAACTTCATCCCGACCGGAAGCGACGCCGCGAACTCGACGACGCGGTAATCCAGTAGCGGTTGGCGGACTTCCAAGCCATGACCCATCGATGCGATGTCGACCTTGGTGCAGAGGTCGCATGGCAAGTAGGACAGAATGTCCGACGTACTTGCTCGCGTTACGACGTCGCGGCCCTTGCTTCGGGCCCACACCGAATCCAGGAACGCGAACGGATCCGAATCGGGTAGCGACGATACGAAATCATCGGTGTACATCGACGCACGAAGCGATTCCGGAAAGATCTGCAACCAATTCAGATACCGTCGCGCCGTCGGTTGGCCGAGCGCTTCCAAGAATCGTTTACCACGACGAATGACCGAACGCCGCTTGTTAGAATCAGGCAAACGCTGTATCAGTCCGATGCCGGGAATCTTTTGGATTGGAAACATTCGTTGCAACTTGTTGCTAAGCCACAACGCCTGATAGCGTTCGTAACCGGCAAAAAGTTCATCTCCACCGTCACCCGATAGCGCGACAGTGACTTCGCGTTTGGTCAGCTCGGAAAGGTACCACGTCGGAACGGCCGATGAATCGCCGAACGGTTCGTCGAAATGCCAAACCAACTTGTCGATGATGTCGACGCCGCTGGGTGTGACTTCGAAACGCGTGTGCTTGGTTCCCAAGTACTCGGCGACCTGGGCGGCATACTTGGTTTCGTCGAAGTCGGCGATCGGGAAACCGATGCTAAACGTGTTGACCGGGTCGGATGACTGCGACTGGGCTATCGCCGTGATCAACGACGAATCGATGCCGCCAGAAAGAAACGACCCCAATGGCACGTCCGACTGCAACCGCAGCTTTACCGAGTCGGTCAACAACTCACGCAATCGCTCCTGAGCCTCTCGCGCACCGATGGGACGTTCGACCGACGGGTCAAAGTTCCAGTATCGGTGAACCGACAATTCACCGTTTTCATAAACCGCGTAGTGACCGGGTTCCAGTTTGCGGACGCCTTTCCATATCGTTCCGGGATGCGGAATGTATTGGTAGGTAAGGAATTCATCGACGGCGGCTGGATCGATCTCGTTGCAGACGCCGGGTACGGTTGCCAAGCATTTCAGCTCGCTCCCAAAGACGAGTCGATCGTCTTTGACTGCATAGTAGAGTGGCTTTTGTCCGATCCGGTCGCGTGCCAACACCAACCGATTGCGGGCCGCGTCCCAAATCGCGATCGCGAACATACCGTTCAATTGCGAGAAACAATCGGTACCCAGATCTTCGTACAGGTGGACGATTGATTCGCCGTCGCCGTGAGTCGCGAAAGAATGCCCGGTCCCTTCCAAACGTCGGCGCAGGGTTTGGAAATTGTAGATCTCGCCATTGAAGACCAATCGCACCGAACCGTCTTCGTTAGAAAGCGGTTGTCTCGCGCCGGCGATGTCGATGATGCTGAGACGGCGAAATCCTAAACCGACGCCGACTCGATTGCCGTATGCATCACAGTGATCGGGGTTGATCCACATTTGGGAATCGTCGGGTCCCCGGTGCGCGATCACGTCGGTCATCTTCCTCAGAAGATCCGGCGTGACCGCAGCGCGATCTTCACGCCATACCGCCCCAGTGATTCCGCACATTCATTCTGTCCTACTGCTAAATTTGACCGCGCTATCGTGGCGAGACACGGGCAACGTGGTTCCCCTGGTGAACATCAATCATGATTCTTCACCATCACCACTTCGCTGTTACCAGCTCGAAAGATGACGTCATCCATAAGGCTGGTCAACAACATCAAACCGCGACACTGTTCCAATTCGAAGGACTCCGGGGTTCCCGGTGCTGGCGTCATTCGGGTCACTCGCCCGCGTCCCGTTTGGGAAACTTGAATTCGCGTGTCATGCTCGCCAACCGAGAACCTTAGTTCAACCGTTCGGCGGGCGTACTCGGGCTTCGCCGCTCTCTCGGCCATTTCCTGAACACCCGTTTCATCGCCTGCCAACAATCGACTGAGCAGCGTTTCGCTGTCTTGGATTTCCAAATTGCCGAAGCAGATCGCGTTCAGCATCGCGCTGTAAACGGCCGTCCCGATTCGAATCCGGTGGGTCGGGTTCATGTGCCCCGTCGCGGCCAACGTCTGGACCACAAACAACACGACCGGTTCGATTGCCGCGATGTCGTTTGCGACCGTCAAAGTAAATTCGGGTCGCTTCAAGGGCGGGTACCCCTCGCCGAAGACTCGGTCGGCGTGGGCCATCCGAATGGTTTGCCCGACCACGCGGTTTAACAGTTTGTGAAGCGAGTTTTTGGGGACAAAATTGGCGGCCCCCGTCGCCAGGGCGTCGACGGCTAATGATTCGCTGCCTCTGGCGGTGACCACCACTGTGGGAAGGTGCGAGTATTTCTCGGCGATCGCGCGGACCAATTCCATCCCGTTCAGCTCCGGCATTCTCAGGTCCGTCACCACCAAATCGGGTTGTCGCTGGCCAAGTGTCTCAAGCGCCAGCCGGCCATTTTCGACGCACTCGACGTGATACCCAGCAGACTCCAAAATGGATCGCATCAACGCTGCGTGCGTTGAACTATCCTCGGCTAGTAGAATCGACGACATGACGGACCTTCCTATTTAAGTATCGACGGATTCCGCGACCGCTAACATCAAGTTCGTTGACCAAGATTTTCCATCGCTGTGGCGTCATGCTTTGGAAACGAATCCTTGTCGTTTGCAAATACCATTGCTGTGACAACGCTCTAGTCTATCTGATCCCGCTCCCTCGGTTGTTTGAACCATGCAGAATCCATTCGACGTTCGTATTCGCTTCCTTTTGTTGTTCGCCACTTTGGTCATGGGAACCGAATCGATTTCCATGGCCGATGGCCCCGCCGACAACCAAGCCGGTCTGGTTCGCCCGATTCCGCCGCCCGGCATCGAATTGGACAAGGCGATCGAGCAGGTGCTGCTGAAACGATGCGAATCCGTTCGCACGTCGTTTATTAGCATCGATCCGAAGCTCGAAAACCCGGCTGTACAATCACTCGCCTGCGAAGTGCTTGTGTTTCCACGTGCGGTCGAGTTGGCCGTCGAATTTGGACAGTTCTATAAGCCCAAGGAAATCGAAGCCGCCGGTCAATTGTTGGACGAAGCCGAGCGTCGCGTGACGATCATTCGCGAAGGCGGCGACTGGGCAGCAGTCGTTGGAATCGGCGACGGTGCTAGCCAAAAGCTGATCGTCGGTGGCTACCAATCGAAGCTGGACGACTCTTACCAACCCTATAGCGTGGTCGTACCGATGGGAACGCGGAAGTGCGACCCGCGTCCACGACGGATGGATGTTTGGTTTCACGGCCGCGGCGAAACGCTAAGCGAAGTCGCCTTCCTAACCAAACAACAATCCGATGCGGGAGAATACACTCCGGTGGATTCGTTTGTACTGCATCCTTACGGACGCTACTGCAACGCGTTCAAGTTCGCCGGTGAAATCGATGTGCTGGAATCGATCGATTACGTTCAATCGCGACTTCCCGTCGACCCCGATCGAATCAGCGTACGAGGTTTTTCGATGGGCGGCGCAGCGTGTTGGCAAATGGCGACCCATCACGCGGACCGTTGGTTCGCCGCCAACCCCGGTGCCGGTTTTTCGGAAACACCCGAATTCCTGAGCTTCTTTCAAGGCGAAGACGCCCGAACCACCGCGCCGGACTACCAACAAAAACTTTGGAAACTGTACGATTGCCCGCCTTGGGCCGGCAACTTGAAGCAATGCCCCACGATCGCGTATAGCGGCGAAATCGACAAACAGAAACAAGCTGCCGATGTGATGGACACAGCACTTCGCCGCGTCGGCATCGACATGGTTCATGTGATCGGTCCCGATACGGCACACAAGATCCATCCTGATTCCAAGAAGACGATCGAATCGACGATGGAGACGCTGGCGAGGTCCGCTCCAATGGTCGCGCCGCGACGAGTCGACTTCACCACAATGACACTTCGATACCATCGAATGCACTGGGTCGACGTGCAAGGGTTGGGAGAACACTGGAAACCGGCCAGAGTGGAAGCTGATGTCGATTCCGCTTCACGGATTCGCGTCACGACCGAGAACGTCACAGACCTCCATCTTGATTTCGGCCCCGGTCAATGGCCGGGTGCTACGTCCGGTCCGGTCAAAATCGAGATCAATGGGACCACCGTGATCGGTCCACCGATTCGTTCGGACCGGTCATGGAGCGTGGCACTGACTCAAGGCGCCAAAGACTGGGAAACGGTATCCAAACGCGATGAATTGGAACTGCGGAAACGTCCGGGCTTACAAGGGCCGATCGACGACGGGTTGATGGATCGTTTCCTGTTTGTGATGCCCGGCGAAGCATCCAGCGACAAGGTCGTCCAGCAGTGGGTCGAGTCCGAGTCCAAGCATGCGATGGACCATTGGCGAAAACACTTCCGAGGCGACATTCGCCAGACGTTGGATCGCGAGTTGACGGACGAACAGATTGCGTCGAACAATTTGATCCTGTTTGGCGACGTTGAATCCAACGAGCTGATCGCTCGGATCGCCGATAAGTTGCCGGTCAAATGGACCGATGACGAGATCCGTATTGGCGGATCCAAAGTGCCTCGGGCCGGTCATGTACCGATTCTGATTTTCCCGAATCCGCTCAATCCCGATCGCTATGTCGTCATCAACAGCGGATTCACGTATCGCGAATATGACTACCTCAACAACGCCCGCCAAACACCCAAGTTGCCGGACTGGGCATTGGTGGATGTGACCGGCGGCTCAACGTCTCAGACACCGGGCGAAGTAAAATCCGCAGGATTTTTCAACGAGAAGTGGCAACCGTAAGACGAACCTATAATCCATATTCAAGAAGATTTAGGTTTGGCTTTGACATGGCGTAGGCTTCTACGCATGCGATATACGTCGAATTCAAGCAGGCATGCGGGATGCGAACCCCGCAGTCTGATCTGGAAGATGCACTCGCCGGGTTTTAAGCCGACACGGCGTTGTCGAAACCGACCGCGTAACCTACCGACGCTTGTCGGACGCAGGTGATCGCGTCTTGAGCTTCGTGTTGGCGGCGCAGTTCGTCGAGCACTTCGGTTCGGATGGCGACAAAGTCGGCCAGTGGTGTCGGCGACGCTGGACTTGATTTTCGCAGCTCGCCAAGCCGGCTGATGGCGTCCGCAGCAACTTGCCGTGCAACGGTGCGATGTTTCGGATCGGCGAGTTCTGCCAAGGCCGCGATGCGAGCTTCGATTTCAGCGAGCGGTTGGCTCGCCAAGCTCGCCCGTTGCTTGCCGGTCACGGCAACGTTCTCGCCGCGAACAATGGCAACGTCGCGGGGTGCGTCGATACCGATTTCGATCCGCGATTTCTTCAGATCGAGGACCCGAACGACGACGCCCAACGATGGGAACTCAATCGATTCGCCCTTCTTCCGTGACAGCACCAGCATATCCTGACTCCATTGTGTAGGTCCGTGCGATGACTCAAGTGATCCGTATTCTATCGCCCGACCCAAAACAATACAAGAGTACACTAGTGAACCTGCGACACCCTACTTTTCTGGCGTGATCGCCCTCGATTGGGTGTGTAAATGACCGAAATGGTCGCGACTGAAACGGTCTATCCTGGTGGCCAGGTCATCTTTCGGCCGCCCATGACGTGAAAATGCAGATGGGGAACTTCTTGGCCGCCATCGTCGCCACAGTTACAGATCAGCCGATAGCCGCCGTCCAGACCTTCGGCGGCGGCAACCTGGGACGCCACGACGACACAGCGGCCGACGATCGTCTGGTCTTCATCTGTCAAATCGGCGAGCGAAACAATTTCTTTCTTGGGGATGACCAGGAAGTGAGTCGGCGCTTTGGGGCTGATGTCGCGGAACGCCAAACACAACTCATCTTCGTGAAGAATGTCGGCGGGGATCTGGCGGGCGATTATTTTGGTGAAGATTGACGGCATAGGATTGAAGACGGACCCGTGTTTTGGAATTCGGAAACTTGATTCTATTCTAGGCGGTAACCAGACGGCGTTTCCGCGTGTCGGGGATATGTGGATCTGGTTTCTGGTTGACTCTTGAAAGTGACTTATCGTGGAAGAAGCGTTGAACGGTTGGATGTTGGCGGGCGGTGCCGCTGCCGTCACGATTTTGGCCACCGGTTGGGGACACGTGAAGAGTCTCTACAGCCAGGTAGCCGGGCGGGTCGTCGTCAAGATCACGACCAGCGGCTATCAAGCCGATGCGATCCTCCTTTATCTGAAGCATCACTTCACGGCATCGCGTTTCGGGCCTCGCGCCTATGTGGGGTGGAAGCTATTTGTGCGACCCAAGTCCCGCGTGCAATTGGTGTCAATGGAAATCGCGCCGCCGACGGGACGACTGTATTGGAAGGGCTGGCAACCGATTTGGGTCGCGAAGAGCAAAGACGGGCTTGGCGATCTTGAAGAAGGCCTGCAGGCGGCCGACTACGACTATCAAACGATCTCGATCACGTTCCCGCGTGGCACGATCGATCCAGATAAGTTGATCAGCGATGCGACCAACTTCTTCAACGACCAGGTTCGCGATTACGAATCGACCGGCGGGCGACGCCACTCGATCCGTTTCATTCACGGCACCGCCGGCAACACCGCGACGATCCAGATGAAAGGCAAAAGTGGTGGCAAGAGTCCCACCAGCAGCAGCGACATTCGCGCGTGCCTGAGCCACCGACCACTCGGTTGGACGTTCTCGGATTTCGGCAGTGACCCGGGCGAGGACGTGTCCGCGATCGACGGATTGGCACTGGACGAAGTTGCTTTGGACTTGGTCCGCGAAGCCGGCCGTTGGCGTGAAACGGAAGCTTGGCATCACGAACGTGGACTGCCGTGGCGGCGAGGCTATTTGCTTCACGGCGAACCGGGAACCGGAAAGACGGCGCTGGCCCGCGCGATGGCCGAGGACTTGGACTTGCCGGTTTTCGTCTATGACTTGGCCACGCTGAAGAACGATGAACTGTTGAAAGCTTGGAACCAAATGTTAGCCGAGGTTCCGTGCATGGCTTTGATGGAGGACATCGATGCTGTGTTCGACGGTCGCAAAAACATCGCTGTGCAAAATGGACCCGGATTGACGTTTGATTGTTTGCTGAACTGCCTCGACGGTGTTCAACGCGCTGACGGATTGATGGTCATGATCACGACCAATCATCTGGAAAAAATCGACCCGGCGATTGGACAACCCGGCGCCATCGGGTCCCGCCCAGGACGAATCGACCGCGTCGTTTCCATGGGCCGCTTGGACGAAGAAGGACGCCGAAAATTGGCCGAGCGAATCCTGCGGGATTGGCCGCATTGGATTGACGACCTCTGTCAAGCCGGTCGCGGTGATACACCGGCCCAGTTCCAAGAACGCTGCAGTCGGTTAGCGTTAAAACTGCACTACGGCGATCTGAACGGCCAACCCGATGTCCCGACGGCGATGCAAAAAATCTAGGCCATCAACGACCACCCGGCGAGTTACTACAATGGCGCGGGTCGCTTCTTTTCTTGGTTCTTTCGCGCGCACGGTCACCTCCTTTGAACGTTCTGATCACCGGTGCCTGTGGCTTTGTCGGTTCTTCGATCGCCCGCTACTTGCTGGAAGCGAACGAGTCGATTGAGGTCCACGGGATTGATAATCTGATCCGCCGGGGTAGCGAGACCAACCGTGACGACCTAATCAGGCGATCGGTACGAATACGTCATGCCGACATTCGAATACCGAGCGACTTAGCCGCCATAGGCGACGTCGATTGGGTGATCGATGCAGCAGCGATGCCCAGCGTTTTGGCGGGCGTCGACGGAACCGTTTCGGCGACCCAGTTGGTCCAGCACAATTTGGTTGGCACGTTGAACTTGATCGAATTTTGTCGTGAACGTAACGCCGGCCTGGTCCTGTTGAGCACCAGCCGCGTTTACTCGATCGACGAACTGAACCGAATTCCGTTGAAAGTGGTGAGTGACCGATTCGCGATTGACGGCGACGGACCGGGCGTGACCGGTGCGGGTATCGACGAGTCTTTTTCGACCACCGCGCCGATCTCGTTGTACGGCGCGACGAAATTGGCATCGGAAACGATGGCGATCGAGTACGGTTTGACCTACGACTTTCCCGTTCGGATCAATCGGTGTGGCGTCATCGGCGGGGCGGGACAATTTGGCAGGGCGGATCAAGGCATCTTCGCCTTCTGGATTCACTCTCATTTGCGCAAAAAACCGATTCGGTACATCGGCTTTGGCGGATCGGGTCACCAGGTTCGCGACTGCCTGCACCCTCGCGATCTTGCCAGATTGGTCAACGACCAGATTCATTTTTCGGGCACTAAAAAACCGGGGATCGTTCACGTCAGCGGCGGTATCGAATCGTCGGCATCGTTACGGGAATTGACTCGGTGGTGTGACGATCGATTTGGACTCCACCCTGTGATAGCAGGCGACGAATCACGAACGTTCGACGTGCCGTGGGTGGTCCTGGATTCTTCGCTTGCGAAGGACGCTTGGTCTTGGAAACCCGACTACGCGATCGAAGATATTTTTGAGGAAATCGCACAACACGCCGAGGCCAACCCAACTTGGCTGGAGCTTTCCCTTTGATGGACAACGACAATCGCTTGCATCGGAGCAAGTCATCGTGGTGGTGGATCGCGATCCCAATCTTGGTTTTTGCAGTTCTGCGATTGCCAACGGTTGTCCATTCACCCGGCATGCAGGATGAACAATGGTTCGCCGTCCCGGGTTGGACCGTTTGGAACGAAGGCGTGCCCCGAATACCGTACGTTCCTACACGGCACCGGGACACACTTTTTGAGAACGCCGACCGATGTCTGATGACACTTCCCCCGGCGCTTCATTACTTTCAAGCGCCCTTCCATGCCGTGTTCTCACCTGGCTATTCGACTTCGCGATTACCTCTGTTCTTCGGCGCGTTGATCTCGATCGCCATCACCTTTGGATTCGCCAAACGCATTGGGGCTAGCACGGGATCGGCGCTGTTGGCGGCCCTTTTGATGGCGGTGTGTCGACCACTTATGTTCACCGGGACGGTGACGCGACCCGATTTGTTGTGCGCAGTCTGTGGCTGGTCCACAATCATTTTGCTTTGGCGATACTTCGACGCCCCAAGATTCGGAACGCTGGTTGCCAGCGGGTTGATGTGTGGACTCGGCGGATTGTTTCACCCTTTTGCGATCGTGTTTGCGATGCAATCGGGCGTGGCGATGGTCGCAGCAGGGCCAGGAATCGTCACGATCGTAAAACGCCTTGCGACGTTTGGGATTTCTTGTGCCGCAGCGATATCGTTGTGGGTACCGCTGGTGATCCGATTCCCCGAGGAATTCCGCAGTCAATTTTTTGCTAACGTCATCGATCGTGCAGGGCCGGGTCTGCCCAGCCGATTGATTTGGCCTTGGCCATCCATCGATCATCACGCCGGGTTGTTGATGGAGTTTGTCGGACCCTGGCAATTGCTTTTCTTCGGCATCGCCTTGGTCGGCGCGTCCTGGATCAGTTTTTACCACTGGCCGCGGCATCAGGCCGTTGGTTTTGTTGCGTTGCTTTGGTCAAGCGTGTTTCTGACCGCGGTGGTCGCTGGGATCCATCCGACGAAGGGGTACTGGGTCTATCCATGCGTTTGGATCCTAGCGGGACTTGCCATCGCGCTCGATCGATTGCTGCGAAATCAATCGACGATGAAACGAAGGCTAGCGTTGGCGATCGTTGCCGCCGTCTCGGGCCTAATGATGTTTCCAGGGTGCGGAATTCGGTCGACCTATTTGTATCTGACCCACTGGGGCGATCCGTCCTATCATGGACGTGCCTTCATCGCCGACGTTTTGTCGGATCTGCCCGAAGAGGGACTTTTTCTTGCGGATCTGTCGTACGTCTATGACATCTATCTAAGCGGCCGAACGACGATACTTTGCCAAGAACGGGCACAATACTGGGGCGATCAAGAATTAGATTACGAAGCGATTCTGTTGGCGTGGGAAGGCAACGACGCAAATTGGCCAGAACAATACAACGCGATAAGGTCAAAGCGTATCGGCAGCGACCAGCCGATCCAAAAGTGCTTTGTCGATATCTATAAGCAGAAGGGTGTCACCGATGAATGAGACGCGTGACGTGCCTGAGCTTTCGATCGTCATTCCGGCCTACAACGAAGAGAAGAACATTGGACCATGCCTGGACGATTTGATCGAATGCATCGTTTCGGCTGCCGGCATTCGCACCGAGATCATCGTCGTCAACGATAACAGCAGTGACGACACCGAAGCGGAAGTCCTGATACGAATCCAACGTCATCCCGACGTGGTGCGATTGATTCGCCGTCATCCGCCGGGCGGATTCGGACGGGCCGTAAGGACCGGGTTGGAATTTGCGAGCGGCGACGTGATGATCGTTTACATGGCCGATCGTTCGGACCATCCCGAAGATGCGCTGCGGTACTTCGAAAAGATCCGCGAAGGATACGACTGTGTCTTTGGATCACGCTTCATCGACGGATCGAATGTCCGAAACTATCCACCGACAAAACTGTGGGTCAATCGCATTGTCAACAAAGCGATCCAGTGGATGTTTTGGACCAATATGAATGACTTGACCAACGCGTTCAAGGCATACCGACGCGATGTCGTCCGAACCTGTGGGCCCTACAAAACGTGCCACTTCAACATCACGTTGGAAATGTCGTTAAGCGCGTTGATCGCCGGTTATCGCATCGTCGAGATTCCGATCGGCTGGGAAGGCCGCACTTGGGGATCCACCAATTTGCGGATGCGTGAAATGGGGCGACGTTATTTGTGTACGCTTTTGATGTTGTTCTTTCAACGAATTTTGGTGAACGATGACGTTCGTTCCGAACGACTTGATGAAACGACATTCGCCGAGGAAGTTCACTTGGAACTTGGCACCAGCGGCGACGGATGAATCGGCGTCAATTCCAATTGCAGCCGCAACACTTTGGCGGCTTCGATTTGGCCGGCGGATTCGAACTTGTCGGCCAACCCCGTCATCGGTCCGGTCTGAAGAACCATGGGCAATTGATTCAGTTCTTGTTGCCACTTATCGACCGAGGCAGCGACTTCGGGCGGTGTTGCCGTTCGCCATAGAACACACCTTGCCAACGACGCGATTTCAGGGCGATCGGTTTGCCCCGCCAGCAAGTTCAGCACCGACGAAGCGTCGCTTCGATCGGCCGACGATAACAACCAACTAGCCGCGACCAACCGTACCGCCGGCGAGTCATCTTGCAAACGTTTTTGGGCCGCTTGGACGATGGCGGCGGGTTGGCTGCCGTTCTGCCAAGCGATTGGAAACCATGCCGTGACCAACGGCGGCAGCCCGCGACGATCGATCTGGGATACCAGTTCGATCGCGATGTCGCCGCGCAGTGTCTCTCGCGAGGCGTTTGCGGCCATCATCGTCAACCACTGTTGTCGCCAAACGGGCGGCCGTTCTTTCAACAACCCCGGCAGCGCTTGCAGTGCCTCGGCGTATCGTTTTGCATCAAAGTTCTCGATCGCCGCCTTTTGCACCGCCGATACTTCCCCGGGCTGAACCCAGATCACTCGCGACGCCGCGATCAGGGTTTCCACTTCGTCACCCTCAATCACGATCCGCATTTTTTCGTTATCGAAGTCGACGATCCTTCCATCGATCGTTTCGATCGCGCGGGGGTACCAATTGCTTTGCGTGCGAATGCGTGGCAACGGTTGCACCCAAATGCGATCGGCCACGGATTGGCCGCTTGCGATCGCTGTGATGGCGACCAAGAACACGACGATCAACGAACGAGCGAACGTCATGGTGCAGTCGATGTTTGCAAGTTTCGGATGTTGACATATTGGTATTGGCCCTGATTCATGGCCGCCAAGTCGCGAAGAAAACTGTCACTCGGTGCGATCGAATCGGGACCGAATTCGATCGCATGGATCGTCGTGCCGGCTTGCTGGGCCCGTGACTGGATCGCTCGTAGTTCGGCGCCGGATAGTCGCGGGATGCGCGCATCGGTCAAAAAGAAGATCACGTCCGGCGATAATTTCAGCGCCATCTTGATCGCCGTTTCGTGCTCGGTTCCGCCGAATGCGGTGATCGAGTTGATATAGCGCTCGGCCGACACGACGTTGGGTTCGTCGCCAGCCATCATTTGCAACGGCACGCCCGACATCCGAAACGGCGTCGGCTTGTCGTTATAGAAAATCAACTGGAAACGCTGTTTGTCGCTGAGTGATCGTAGTGAACGGATCAATTCGGCCTTGGCCGCTCGCAAGGGCTTGCCGCTGAACCCGTTCATGCTGTCACTGCGGTCGAAGACATAGACGAATCGTGAACCGCTGCCCGATACGCCGAAGACCATGGCCGTCGTTTGGCCACGATCGCCGGCCTTGGATTCGCCGCGACCCGGACCGAATGCGTCGCCGTCGAATTTCGTGTCTCCGGCCATTCCGGTACCCGAAACGGCCGATGGAGTGGACTGGATCGCCTTCAAGATGCCGTCCAAATCGATCGGCGGCGATAAATCGGCCGGCGGCGCGGCAATGCTGGCGGCGGCGGCCGATTCCGACGTTTCGGTCGATTCTGGGTCCGTGGGAGTCGGCGTCGGAGGGGCGTAAATGTCGCGATCGGGCATTCGGTGGACCAGCGCGATGCCGACCGGCCGATCTTCGATTTCGCCGGTTCCGCTGGCCGCGGAGGTCCAAATCAACCCGACCAGCGTCAACAAAATGACGTGAAAGACCAACGACATCACCAGCGCCGGCCAAGCGGGCGGCGAGGGTTGTAAGTCAACGGGCGGCGGAGTTGTCATATCGCAGAGGGAGATCCGATCGACCAGAACACGCGGATTGCCGCTTCTCAGAGCGACGTCCGGCAAGTAGCCTATGGCTGACTTTATTTTAGACCCTCAGCGTCCCGACAGGGACGAAAGCCCGGAGAAAGCCGTCGTGACAACCGCTCGCTATCTGTTTACCAGTGAATCGGTCAGCATGGGACACCCCGACAAGCTGGCCGACCGAATTTCCGACGGAATCCTCGACGCGCTGTTGGCCGAAGATCCCAACAGCCGCGTTGCCTGCGAAACGATGGTCACCACCGGTATCGCCATCATTGCCGGCGAAATCACGACCAAGGCAAAAATCAATTACTCCGACGTGGTTCGCGGCGTCATCAACGAAGTCGGTTACACCGACGACGATTTCGGCATCAGCGGTAACACCTGTTCGGTGATGGTGTCGCTTGACACGCAAAGCCCTGACATCGCCCAAGGCGTCGACCGCGAAGGCGCCGGCGACCAAGGTTTGATGTTCGGTTACGCATGCAAAGACACACCCGAATTGATGCCACTGCCGATCTCGCTGTCGCACCGCATCATCAACCGTTTGACCGAAGCACGCTTCGCGAAAGAAGTGGATTGGCTGCGTCCAGACAATAAGGCGCAAGTTACCGTCGAATACGAAGGCAACACGCCGATCCGCATCGACACCGTGGTTGTTAGCGCGCAACACAACCCCGAGGTCACCAATGATGAAATCAAAGCCTTTATCATCAAGAAGATCATCGAACCGTTGTTGCCGGCGAACTTGATCAAGGGCGACATCAACTACCACATCAACCCGACCGGCAAGTTCGTCATCGGCGGACCGCACGGCGATTGTGGTTTGACCGGTCGAAAGATCATCGTCGACACCTATGGTGGTTGGGGTCGTCACGGTGGTGGCGCGTTTAGCGGCAAGGACAGCACCAAGGTGGACCGTTCGGCCGCTTACATGGCGCGTTACGTCGCCAAGAACATCGTTGCATCCGGTTTGGCAGAACGATGCGAAGTCCAATTGGCCTACGCAATCGGTGTCGTCGAACCCGTCAGCGTCAATGTCGACACCGAAGGCACCGGCAAAATCGACGACGCCCAGTTGTGCGAATTGGTGCGAGCACACTTTCCGTTGACTCCCAAGGGAATCATCGAACACCTGAAACTGCGTCGTCCCGTGTTCAAGGAAACCAGCGCGGGCGGTCACTTCGGCCGCGAAGGCGACGGTTTTACGTGGGAAAAAACCGACAAAGCCAAAGCCCTGGCTGCGGCGGCCGGCGCCGTGGCAACGGCCTAGTTTCGTTGCGATGATTTTTGATAGGCGGCACCTGGGACAGATGCGTTGAAATTCGTTTGGACGACTGATCCGCATTTTGACCACGTTCCCGCCGCGGTTTGGCAATCGTGGGTTGCCGACATCGCATCAAAGTCGCCCGACGGTCTATGGATCACGGGCGACATTTCCGAAGGCGATGATGTCGTCGTCCAACTGCGCCGCTTGGCCGCTGCGGTGGATGTGCCGGTTTATTTTGTGCTGGGAAATCATGACTTCTATCACCGATCGATTGCCGACACCCGCCGCGATGTGATCGCCGCGACGCGAGACGATCAACGGCTTGTCTATTTGACGGACTGTCAACCGATCGAGCTGACCGTTGGCGTGTTCTTGATTGGCGAAGACGGCTGGGGCGATGCGACGGTCGGCGATTTTGACGCGTCGCCGATCCGGCTTCGCGACTTCGATATGATCGAAGATCTCAGCCGATTGCCAAAAGAGCATCTGAAAGACCAGCTTGCCCAATTGGGCCGAGAATCGGCCGAGCGATTGGAAGACAAGATGGCATCGTTGCCGCCACATGCACGACAAGTCATCGTGCTGACGCACTTGCCACCGTACCGAGAAGCGTGCTGGTACGAAGGCCGAACGGCCGACGACGATTGGGCGCCATCGTTCGTGTGTGGCGAGATCGGCCGGGTGCTGACAAGTTACAACCAATTGCACCCGAGCATCCGCGTCGAAGTGTTTTGCGGGCACACACACCACGAGGGTGTCTACAAAGTGGACGAGAATTTGGTTGTTCGAACAGGATCGTCAACCTATGGAGCGCCCGAGATCGAAGCCGTGATCGAACTTCTTTGATTTGACCCAGACGGGCCATTCGCGCGCTCACCAGCCCATTGTCATTGCAGCCACCGCTCTCGTCCCAGCTGGGTCGGCAAACTCGTCGGCTGCGGGAAGCGCGATCGAGTTTACCCCGGGACGTGAGCGATGGCTTACAAGGTCGAAACAGGGTCGGTTCGGTGCAAACTAGTGCCGCACGGTCGCCGTCGGCTGGGCCGCCAATTGCAGATGCCCGAACAACGTTTGTTCTTTGCGAACCAAGTAGAACTTGGCTCGCGGTCCACGTTGCATGTCGGGATGTTCCAAGATGCCGGCCAAATCATTCATCGACGACGTTTGCCAACCGTGGATGCCCAACAGCACATCACCGGCGGCAATGCCCTGGTGATCGGCGGCCGAACCGGGACGGACGCGAGTGATGTAGAGTCCGCCGCGATAAGGCGTCTTCATCCGCTGGTTCAGACGACGCATGGTTGCATCGGCAACGGGCTTGGCTTGAATGCCCAGGACGTTCCAAGCAAGTTCGGCCACCGATTGGTTGTTGGAAGTCGCCCCTTCGCCGACGACCGCAAGATCGATTCGCTTGCCCGATCGTTCGATGCCCAATTCGAGCGGTGAACCGGGGTTGGAATCGAGCATCGCTAATGCGAAGTCCAATCGGCTGTTGATCGGTTGCGAGCCAACGCGGACCACGCGGTCTCCTGGCTTCAATCCCTCCCGTGCGGCTGGACTGCTGGCGGAGACATTGGCGATGGTAACACCGTCGCCGTCGCGCGGTCCGCCGCTGGCTCGCAAGCCGGTCGACAAACGACTTTCATTATGTTGTTCGATCATCTCGGTCACAACCTCGATCACTTGATCGATCGGAATCGCAAACGCGATCTGTTGTGCACCGACACGAACCGCAACGTTCACACCGATCATTTCACCGGTGATGTTCAGTAGCGGTCCACCCGAGTTGCCTGGGTTAATTCCGGCACTGATTTGAATCAGGTCACGGTACTCTTGCGTATCGTTGACGGGCACGTCGCGGTGCAGAGCGCTGATGATGCCTTGTGTGCTGGTGTGGACATAGCCGTACGCGTTACCGATCGCGATCACACTCTCGCCGATCATCAAATCGCTGCTGGTCCCGCGAGGGATGGTGGGCAAAGGATCGCGAACGTTGACTTTGATCAATGCTAAGTCGTTGCGAATTCTTGCGGATACCAACTCGGCCGTCGTGGTCTCGCCGGACGCCAGCGTGACTTGGATGTCGTCGACATCTTCGACGACGTGATAGTTGGTGATCACATAGCCACGCGGATCGATGACGACTCCGGTGCCCATGCCGTTGACTTGGCGAAACGACTCAGGGCCTTCGGCACCGGCCATTCCGGCTGCGGTAGAGCGAACCGTTTTCTGACCATGAATATTGACGACGGCCGGTGAGACTCGTCGAATAGCCAAAACGGTCGGGGTTTCACGAATATCGGAAACTCGTCGCGATGGCGATTGACCGGCCGACGTTTCTGCCATGACCAACGTGCCGACGAATGCGGCGGCGGTCATCAGACAGAACGCGGCGCGGGATGCTTGTTTGTTCAGTCGCATTAGTTCCCGTACCCGAATCATTCGGATGCAAACCTTCAGGCGGACTTGACGATCGGTCCGCCTTCATCTCCACCGGCATGACCGGTATGGCTGTTTGCATCGGAACAATCCGGCGCCGACCTTGACCAACGGGGGATCACGCCGCAAGGTTTACCAACCTTAACACTCGGGTACCCCCAATGACCAATTCTCAGCCTCGAGTGAGGATTCAAATTCGGAAATGCACGGAATTCCGCCGGGATTCAGTGGCCATCGGCCGTCGGCATCGCACCGAAGACGGGTCGCGTCGGAACGGGGTGAAAGCGAGGCCATGGCACTTCGGGGGGCTCAGTTTGGCCTCCCTCGATCGCATTGGGGTCGAACGGATCAAAGCCCAGCGCGCCACCGTCGCTGCAAGACGGGTCACCCGAGTACGAATCATTCGTGAATTCGTCGAAAACGGTGTGTTGAGAAGCGGTGCTTGCGCCGCCCTTCTTCCAGGGCCCTAAGATGCCACCAGCGTCGGCCGGATCATGCGCTCGCTCGCTGGGAATGTTCAACGCGACACATCCACATTGACCGAAAGAAACGGCGAATGCGAGCATCAAAGCGGCAAAGTGGGGGCGTAATTTGGGCATGAATTGAATCGAGGACGTCTCGGTGCCTGTACGAGTATCCCCCCACGACAGACTGAACATTAAACCTAGATCGACCAGACTTGTTGGTTTCTTTAGAAAATCTTACCCAGTCGCTAGCCTCGGCAGCCAAGATGGGAACGCAGAACACGAATCACGAAGACATTCCGCTGCGCAAGCCTCCGGTTTCGACTTAGCCGAAGCGGTTGCCGAGCCATTTGAGAGTTCCACACAACCTAGGCGTGACCGTGAGCCAAGCGATTCTCACTACCGAACAATCGATTGCCGAGCAAATGATCATCGGCGAAATTCCCGATGACGAACCACCCATCGTCGCAACGCTTGTGCGGCCAGGCAAACTTCGACGGTGCGGCGCGGCGATCGCGTGGGCCGCCCGTGGTTCATTCTGTATCGCATCCCTGATTGTGTTGCTTGCAATCTTGACTGCGATACCGCTTCTTCAGTTGATCGCGTTCGGCTATTTGTTGTCCGTTAGCGGTGGCCTGGCATCGGGCGCAAAGTTTCGCGATGCGTTGCCCAAGTTGAGTGAAGCAGGCCAGATCGGCATGACGCTGCTAGCCGTGTTGATCGCCGCCCTGCCGACACAATTGCTAACGCATTGGGAATCGGTCGCTTCGTTGATACAGCCGGGATCGAACCAGGCCGCCATGATCCGCGTCGCCGCCATCGCCGCGTCGCTATTCGCGACGGGGTATTTGTTGTGGGCGTGGGTCCGAGGCGGCAAACTTCGCCACTACCTGTGGCCGGAACCGAAACGTTTCGTGAAACAGGCATGGCGACCATCGACGTGGACTTCGATGCCCGATCGATTGTGGGACTTCACCGTTTCATTGAATCTGCCAACCTACTTTTGGTTGGGACTTCGCGGCGCGTTGGGGACTTTGGTTTGGTTGATTCCCGCGATGATCATCATCGCCGCGTTTCGCAATGGTGAAACCGGCTTGGCGGGCTTGGTCGGCTTCGTCTCGTTGGTGCTTTTGGGCATTGCGCTGATGTACTTGCCGATGTTGCAAGCACACTTTGCGGCGGAGAATCGTATCGGCGCGCTATTCGAGGTCCGCCGCATCCGCAGTGATTTTCGTCGCGCACCGTGGGCTTGGTTGGCGGCGATGGTTTGCGGTTTAGTGATCTTGCCGATCCCCTTGTACCTGTTGAAGATCGAAGCCACGCCTCGCGAAGTCGTGTGGTTACCGTGCTTGATTTTCGTCGCGTTCATCCTGCCGGCGCGAATCGCCGAGGGATTGGCCCTTCGCCGCGCCCGATCGCGGCCGGAACCCGTCGGCCGCTGGGCAACGATCTCGCGACGGACCGTTCGCGTGTTGTTGGTACCGGTGGTCGCGGTGTACCTGTTGTTCGTCTACGTCAGCCAGTACACCAGTTGGGACGGACTGCAGACGTGGGTTCAACAGCATGCGATTTTGATTCCGGTGCCGTTTTTGGGCGGAACGTAGGACCGTGAGGACAGCATGGGTACGTGCGGCGGCGAATACCGGGAAACCATCGTGCAGGTCTACGGTCGTTCGACCCGAGGGCGTAAAATACGCGAGATCTAAATATTGCCGTTTCGACGCCCTGGTCTGCTATGCCCCCTCGCAATTTAAACATCATTATCATCGCAGCCGCGATCAGTCTGCTGTGTTATTCGACCCATCGGCGGGTTCGTCCGGCGATGATCGTTGGTGACGCCTTGAATCTGATCGATATGTTCTACGTCGATCCCGTGGACGACGACGAATTACTGACCGCGGCGATGAACGGCATGACGTCAACGCTGGATGAAAACAGCGAATACATCCCCGGCGACGATTACGTCACATTTCAAGACAGCATCAATCAAGAATTTGCCGGCATTGGTATTTTTGTCGAAGCATCGGAAGACGGCGGTCCGGTCCGAGTCAAAACGCCATTGGTGGGATCGCCAGCGCTGAAGGCCGGTTTTCGACCGGGCGACCTGATCGTGCGAGTCGACAACGAAGACGTTTCCAAGATGCCGCTTCCGGATGTCAGCACACGGTTGCGGGGACCGATCGGCACGTCGGTCAATGTCAGCGTCAAACGACTGGCAAAGACTGAAAACGTCGACGCATCATCCAACGAAAACGTCGCTGAACCCGTTTTTGAAATCAAAGACTTGGTCGTCCAGCGAGCCCGCATCGAACTGGAATCGGTGGCGGGCGACTATCGCGACGAAAATGATCGTTGGGTGTTTCGGCTGCGCGAGGATCCGACGATCGCCTACATTCGATTGACAAGTTTTGGTGACAAGTCGACGGACGAGATGACGGCGGCGCTGAAAGGACTGGACAACAACTATCGCGCGCTCGTGTTCGATCTTCGCGGCAACGGTGGCGGGCTGTTGCACACGGCGGCCGACATCGCAGACATGTTTTTGGATTCGGGCAACATCGTTTCGACACGAACGCGCGGCGGTGTGATCGAATCCAATTTTGACGCCAATGGAGGCACCTTGGTCGATTCAAAAATCCCGATCGCAATTCTGATCGATGGCAATTCGGCTAGTGCCTCGGAAATCGTTGCCGCATGTTTGCAGGACAACAACCGCGCGACAATCGTCGGAACTCGAAGCTTTGGCAAAGGCACCGTACAGAACATCTTGCCGTTGCAATACGGACGCAGCGCCCTTCGTTTGACCGTGGCAAGGTATTACCGACCCAGCGGCGCCAACATCCATCGCGCCACGGACGCTAAACCGGAAGACGAATGGGGTGTCACGCCCAACGACACGATGCTGGTCGAATTGGACGAAGCGAGCCTGCTGAAAGTTTCCCAACGTTGGTCCGAATCGGCCTATCCCGCCTTGGTCGTCGACGAGGTGTTGGACCCCAATGCGGAATCCAGCACCACCATCGACCCGCAATTGCGGCGAGCGGTCGAAGTACTCAAAGAGAAGATGGAATCCGCGACACCCCAAGCTGCTGCGGCTTAGCATCGGTTGGTCGAGTATCAAGAAAATGGAAGCCAATCCCAGGTCGATCATCACTTCGCGAACCGATCTTTCGGATGGCCAAGTCCATAAGATTTGCGACACGATTCGTGAATGCGGTTTCGGTTTGCATCGCTATCTCGGCAGCGGGTTTCGGGAAAAAGTCTATGAACGCGGGATGATTCACCGCATGACCAAAGCGGGATTGGCCATTCGCGTTCAGCTGCAAGTCAAAATATTCGACGAAGACGGAACGGAACTCATCGAAGAAACCATGGACCTGATCGTTGAAAACGTATTGATCCTAGAACGGAAGGCTGTCCGAGAAACTTCCGATGCCGACGTCGCCCAACTCCTCGGTTATCTCAAAGCCACCAACTTCCGCCACGGCCTCCTGATCAACTTCGGCAACAGCAGATTCTTCATCAAGAAATATGTCATGTAGAAGTCGGGCAACGAGAAGCCGCAGAAGCGAAGCTTGCTAGCCACAAAAGTCAAAACAAGAGGCCTGAACTCTTTGTGTCTTCTGTGACTTTTCGTGGCTAGTAAACATTCCATCGCCGAACGGTCATTTGTTTGCATTATCGATGCGAGGTTTTCTGTTTCTTGCTTGTGGGTTCCGTCGGTACTCGGCTTGGTTGGGTAGTTGCACTTGGTACTGCGAGAGTCGCTTGTCAGCGATCGGATAATCGGTGCTGATGTATTGGGCGCCGCTTTCGAAGGCTCGATCGCGCCGTGTCGTGTCATTGGTTCTCGCTTCGTGTGTTTCTGCGTCCGCGCGTGTGCGAACGATGAACCCTTGCTTCACGGCGTTTTGAATCTTTTTGAATTTTCCGATCGGATCGTTTAGCTTCATGAATCCGGCGGCTGGATGATTCGCATCGACCGAGACGAACATCACTCGGTTCTCGAGTGTCGGATGCTTTTCGAGATAGCGTTCGCGGGTTGCGTCTTCGTTGTCCAGGGCAAACCACACTCGCCCGCGAGACGCGTTGACGGTCGGCCAACCTCGCTGCGAAAGTGCGTCGCGCAGAGTCTTGTCTGACCCACGGATCTGGTCGGGCAGAATCATTTCGTCGTCCGCAAAGACACTGCGGATCTCGGCATCGACCGCGTCCAGTAAATCCGAATCGAAAGCAAGGGGCACGACCGGATCAGGGCCCACGACGGAATCTTTGAGTTCGACCAAAACGAGAATTGGAATGTGGTCAGGATTCGACTGGGACCAATTGCGAATCTTTGTGAGTCCGTCGACAAACGTTGACACAGTGCTGCGATAATCGAAACCTGGCGAATGAATGACTTTCATCCCGGGACGGCTCAGCGCGCCGGTTGCTTTGGGGTGAGATTTTTCGGTCGCCTCGGTCTTGGGCAAACACTCGTGACCGGCGGGGTTCGCAAACAATCCGCCCTCGGGGTCTGCATAGATGTCCAATTCGATTTGTCGAATCTTGTGCGTACCAAGTTGTTCGGCGATGGGAAGGTGCGAGTAGTTCAGCGCCTCGGCACCCTCGGACGAAAAGAGTTCGATCAGACGCAGAATCTCCGGTGGCGGTGCCAGATGATAGGAATTGTGTGTACCGATGGTTTGAATCTGGTTGAGACGCAAGTCTTGCGAAAACGCTAGGCTGCCGCCTTGGAGACAGCCGAAAAGGACAAGCCCGATCGTGAGCACACGGATTCGCATGGGAATTTGACCTCCGAACAGGGAAGCAGGACAGCAGCGGACTGGGCGACCGTGCGGGTCATCGCAGACCAATTTATCCGCAACGAGCCGACCCCTTCTTAGCACCGAACAGGGATCATTGGTAGGATCATTGGTAGGATCATTGGTAGGATCACCGTTTCGGATCGATTCGACGGATTCACAGACTTTTCCAACCACGGGACTTCGATGGGGCTTTACGACCGCGATTACGGACGCGACGAACCGACTGCTTGGGATCGGGTCGAGAAGCCACGAAGCATGGCGATCACGCTGATCGTGATCAATGTGGTCGTTTTCCTGATCGATGCGATTATTGCGAAACAGGGCGACGGCGGCCGCGAGAGCATTCTGGCGCCGTGGTTTGCGATCTCGGCCGACACGCTGATCCAGCCTTGGAATTGGTTTCAATTTCTGACCTACGGATTTTTGCACGACATCCGCGGACCGTTCCACGTGCTGTTCAACATGATCGGGCTCTATTTCTTTGGCCGGATCATCGAACAGCGGATCGGTCAGATGGAGTTCCTGAGGTTCTATCTGGTCGGTTTGTTCGCCGGCGGTGTTGTCGGCAGCATTACGCATGCGGCGATGTACGGTTTTGGCAGTCCGGTTACGACGATCGGGGCCAGCGGTGCGGTCATTGCGACGGTGATCTTGTTCGCCTTGTACTACCCGCATGAAAAGATTCACTTGATGGCAGTATTCCCCGTCGAAGCGTGGATCGTGGCGGTCTTGTACGTGGGGATGGATCTGCTGGGGGCCCTTCGCGCCATGACGGGCGGGGCGGCCGGCAACACTGCTTTTACGGTCCACTTGGCCGGTGCGGCATTCGCTTTGGCATATTTCTATCAGCGTTGGAATCTCAGCTTTTTGGCCGCATCAGGGATCGCAGATCTTCCGGCGCGGATGCGAGACCGTTCGCGGCGTATGAAGTTGAAACTTCATGATCCGGACAAAAAACTTGTGGAAGAAGCAGAAGATGCGGACCGAATTCTGGCTAAAATCCATAAGCAGGGTGAATCCAGCCTGACCGCATCGGAACGAAAGACACTCGAACGATACAGCCGAAGACAACGCGAAAAAAGAAACCAATGAACTCAAAATCTTCCCCTTCACCGATCCGAGTAAATTCCATGACACGGCGACAATTGATCGGCGGCGCCGCCACGGCGGGACTGGCCACTTGGTTGGCACGCCCTCTGGCAGCGATGGCGGACGAATCGGGCGACGCATCGGCCGGCCACGGACCACTGCCCTACCTCGACCGCATCGGGTTGCAACTCTATACGCTTCGCAACCAAATGGCAGACGATCCGGCCGCCACGCTGGATGCCGTTGCCAAAGCGGGTTACCGCCAAATTGAACTGATGTCGATCAATGACGAAGCCGTCAAGATCGCCGCGATGGCGCGCGATCGCGGCATGATGGTGCACAGCGCGTTCATGGACTTCAATGCCATCACCAATCCCGACGGCAAGGACGTGATATCCGTCGACCGTACCATCGAGATTGCCGAGCGGATCGGACTGCGTCACGTCGTGTTCGGCTACGTCGCGCGCGACCAGCGCGACACGATCGAAAAGTGCCAACGCATCACCGACGCGGCCAACGTCGCAGCCGAAAAGACACGCAATGCCGGCATGCGAATGTGTTACCACAACCATTCGTTTGAGTTCGCGAAACTCGACGACGGATCCACAAGAGCGTTTGATATTTTCGTCGAAGGATTTGATCCGCAGTTCATGGAATTTGAATTGGATGTGTTTTGGGTCAAGATCGGTGGGGAAGATCCGATCGCGATGATGAAAAAGTTGGCCGGCCGAATCTCGCAAGTTCACCTGAAAGACTTGAAGCCGGATGTCGGAACCATCACGGATGAAGGCAAAGTTCCCACCGATGCCTTTCAAGAGATCGGTGATGGAGTGATCGATATGCCAGCGGTCATGCGGTTGGCCCAAGAAATTGGGGTCGGCGAATGCCACGTCGAACAAGACCAATCGCCAGCGCCGCTGGAAAGCATTGTGCAAAGCATCCAATACCTTGAAAAAAAGAACGGCTGATGTTGACTCTACGATTCGCTATGACTGCTGTGTTGTTCGTGATCAGCGGAGCAGCGCTTTCGGCCAAAGAAGCCGCGCCTGATTCGCCCAAAGTCGGTGACGTCGCGCCCGATTTCAATCTGCCCGTCGTCGGTAACGACGACATGATGAAGTTGAGCGACGAGTGCAAAAACGGGCCTGTCGTCGTAGTGGTGCTGCGCGGTTTTCCGGGTTACCAGTGTCCATTATGCAGCCGACAAGTCGGCGCGCTGGCAAACCGTGCCAAAACGATCGGCGAAAAGGCATCGCGAATCATCTTGGTCTATCCCGGTGAAGCATCGATGCTGGACAAGCATGCGGAAGATTTCATGGGACCGCGAACGCTACCCGATCCGATCGTGATGGTGCGTGACCCGGATATGAAAATGGTGGACACGTGGGGTCTGCGTTGGAATGCGCCGCGCGAGACGGCCTACCCGGCCACGTTTGTCCTGGATGAAAACGGAAAAGTCGCCATGAAATTGGTAAGCGATTCGCATGCCGGTCGCAGCACGGCCGACGATATCATCCGAGCGCTGAAGAAGCTGTAGGATCGAATTTCCGCGTATCCCCCGTTTCATTCGCTCGTTCAAACTGGCCGGGCCTGGAAGGGATGGCAGTGATTTCGGCGTTGAAGACTCCGTTTAGAGCGGTTTTGCGGGGCTGAGAGGACGCAACCCGACGCTTGGCGATGGGGACTCTGGGCGACGACGATCGGGCAACTACACTGGTGCCGATTCACGTCCGTTCACCCTTTCCACGCAGCAAACGCTATGCAGGTCCGCAAGGCCGTCATCACGGCAGCCGCCCCCAACCAAAACCGCCTGCCGCTTCAACAATTGGTCGATGCGAACGGCGACGAGAAGACGGCGCTGCAATTGATCATCGAAGAGACCGTTCTTGCCGGTGTCGAAGAGATTTGTTTGGTCATCAGACCCGGCGACCATGCGGCGTATCAGTCGGCTGCGGGATCTCACTTGGGCAGTTTGCGATTCTTCGAACAACCTGGTCCGCTGGGATACGCCGACGCGATTTCTCGTGCCAAAGACTTTGTCGGCGACGAACCGTTCTTGCACTTGGTCGGCGACCACTTGTACGTCAGCGCCGATGAAATCCCCTGTGCCAAGCAATTGGTCAGCATCGCGTCAGAATTTGAGTGTTGTGTTTCGGCCGTTCAATCGACTCGCGAAAACAATCTTCCGTACTTCGGAATCGTATCCGGCCCCAACGTGCCGCGCCGACAGCGACTTTACGAAATCCAACGGGTCGTCGAGAAACCGACACCGACGTTTGCCGAACAAGAATTGGTGACGCCCGGGCTTCGCGTCGGACATTATCTGGGCTTCTTTGGCATGCACGTGTTGACGGGTGAAGTGATGCCGCTGATCGATCGTTTGCTGACCGATTCGCAATCCGCGGGACCATCACAAAAGAAACCGACGCTGTCGGATGCTGCCGCACTGCTGCCGTCACGCGGCCGCTATTTGGCGTACGAAATTCAAGGGTCTCGCTACAACTTGGGAATCAAATACGGTTTGCTCAAGGCTCAATTGGCGATTGGTTTGTCAGGCATCGACCGGGAACAGATCTTGGCCGAGATGATCGATCTGTTGTCGCATCGTTTAGAGGCACAAACCGCGTCATGATTCGATCACAACCCCTCGACCCGCTGATCGAGATCATCGTCTCGGAAGACGACAACGTTCGTAACCGTTCACTTGAATCGGTTTGTCAAGGCTTGTCGCTTGAACAATTGATGTCGCACGTCGATGCGCTTGATCAGTTTCGCCGAGCCGAGCCGAACCTGTACCACCGCGTTCGCGCATTGTTTTTCTTGGCAGCCATCTATCGGTATCACTTGCCGCCGAGACTGGGTCCGACGCAATCGGGCTTGATCCCGTATGCCGGTTACGACCACCTGCTATCACGCCGTTTTATCGAAGCCATCGACACGTTTTTGGAAACCCAGTCCGCCGATGGACCCAGCGATGCGCTGGCCAGCTCGCTTGCCCAGGCCTACCACCAACTTGGTTTCCAAACGCTCGCCGACCAAGTTCGTCGCAGCGTCCGTAGCGTCCGCGGAAACCAGTGGATGTTTCGTTTGGGTCACCCGGCCGATCACCCGTTACGCATTCGGCCGGAGCTGAAAATCGTCGACTCGACGACGGGCACGACGCCGCTGATGAAAGAAACCACTGCTGTGCGAATGGACTTTTCGCACAGCGCGTGGAGCGATATTTTCTTTCTTGGAATGGACTTCCCCGAAGGCGCCCGCGTCTTGAACGTGTCCGTCGACTTGGGCGTCCGCGGTCGTGACGAGCAACCCAAACCTCCGATCGAGACATATTTACGCGTCATTGATCGACCGGTCATTCGTTTGACCAGCGTCGACCTGGGTGCATCGACCGAAGTCGAATCGATTTCAGAAATGTTCGATTTTGCACGCGACTATTTGGGGCTGCTCAAGGCCGCCGTGATCGCATCGGGATTGGTGCCGCCCGGATTGGAAGGCTGTCGCCAATCGATTGCTGAACTGTTGACTCGCGTCGTCGGACCAGGCCAAGGAATCGAACTGGTCAGCAAGATCAATGACATTCCCAAAGGTTCGCGGTTGGCGGTATCGACCAATCTTTTGGGTTCGTTGATCTCGATCCTGATGCGTGCGACGGGTCAAATCCAGTCGCTCTCGGGGCCATTGACCGAACCGGACCGACGACTTGTCGCCGCCCGCGCCATTCTTGGCGAATGGATCGGCGGCAGCGGTGGCGGTTGGCAAGACTCGGGGGGCGTTTGGCCAGGCATCAAGTTGATCTGTGGAACGACCGCCGGCAAGGAAGACCCGGAATTCGGCATCAGCCGCGGCCGGCTGATGCCCGTTCACCACGTCATGGATCATGACGAAGCGTCACCCGAGACGCGTCAAAAGATTCAAGACAGTTTGGTGCTGGTCCACGGCGGCATGGCACAGAACGTCGGCCCGATTTTAGAAATGGTGACCGAACACTATTTGTTGCGCAGCGAAAAAGAATGGGCCGGACGAAGCGAAGCGATGAAGATTCTGGACGAAGTCACCGAAGCGATTCGGGAAGGCGACGTCCGCCGAATCGGTGAAGTCACGACGCGAAACTTCGAAGGCCCCCTGCAAACGATCATTCCCTGGGCGACCAACCGGTTCACCGATTCGTTGATCGAACAGTGTCGTCAGCGATACGGAGATAAGTTCTGGGGTTTCTGGATGCTCGGCGGGATGGCCGGCGGCGGAATGGGTTTCATCTTTGAACCGGCCGTCAAACCCGAAGCTCAGGATTGGCTTGCCGGAGCGATGGTGAAAACCAAACGCGAACTGCAAACATCATTGCCGTTTGCGATGGATCCGGTCGTCTACGATTTTTCCATCAACGACAACGGATCGTTCGCCGAATTGAAGGTCGGCGAAGACGCAGTTATGCCCGATCGGTATTACGCGTTGGTGTTGCCCAGTCTATTACGAACGCCGATGCGAGACTTACCGATCGGACGGCGAATCGAAATGGAACAGATCAGCCGCCGCTGCAATGACACCCGTGATTCAACAACGGCGAACCTGTTGTTGTCCAGCGTGCTGCCGCAAGGACGATCGCGAAACGACAAAGCGGAAACGTTACAACAAATTTTGGCAGCTTCCGGTTTCGATCGCCAACAACACGAACAGATTCGCGAAGACTTGCGCAGTGGCCGCATCGGCTTGGCGCAGAACCGTTTGCCTTCGGCGACCACGATCCGCGACGTCGGCCCAAGTCACGTGACGGACGTTCGCACCGGAGCCGATCCGAAGTTCGAGGCCATCGGCGCGAAAGCGATTCGCGACGGCAAGGTCGCAGTGGTCACACTTGCCGCAGGCGTGGGTAGCCGATGGACCGAAGGCGCCGGCGTCTGCAAGGCGCTTCACCCGTTCAATCGTTTCGCCGGTCGTCATCGCAGTTTCTTGGAGGTCCACCTGGCCAAGAATCGAAAGACATCGCAAACGTACGATGGATCGATCCCGCACGTCTTTACGACCAGCCACTTGACCGACGCCGCGATTCGCGATCATTTGCAACGTCACGATTATTTTGGTTTCGATGACCAACGCGTCCGCGTTTCGACCGGTCGCAGCGTCGGATTGCGAATGATACCGACGGTACGCGATCTGCGTTTTTTGTGGGAAGAAACCGCACAACAAGTGTTGGACGAACAGCAACAAAAGGTGCGCGAGAGCGTCCGCCAAGCATTGATCGGTTGGGCAACGACCACCGGCCCCTGCAGCGACTACACCGACAACGTGCCCAGCCAGTGCATTCATCCGGTCGGTCACTGGTACGAGATTCCGAACTTGCTACGCAACGGTGTGTTGGCGGAGATGCTTCGCAATCAAGGCGAACTCGAGCATCTGTTGTTGCATAACATCGACACCCTCGGCGCCAGCCTTGATCCGGGACTACTCGGATTGCACATCGATGGCAATCAAACTTTATCGTTCGAAGTGATCGGTCGACGATTGGAAGATCGCGGCGGCGGACTGGCGTTGGTCGATGGTCGACCGCGGCTGGTCGAAGGTCTGGCGATGCCATCGGAACAAGCCGAGTTCGCGCTAACGTTCTACAATTCGATGACCACGTGGATTCACATCGACGGTTTACTAACGGCTTTCGGGCTGACCCGATCGGATTTGGACAATAATTCCAAAGTCGACGAAGCGGTTCGACAAATGGCGACACGACTGCCGACGTATGTCACCTTAAAGGACGTCAAAAAGCGTTGGGGTCACGCCCAGGAAGACGTCTATCCGGTGGCCCAGTTCGAAAAACTGTGGGGTGACATGTCGGCGCTGCCGGAAATTGCAACGCGATTCTTCGTCACACCGATGCGCCGCGGTCAACAACTCAAGGCCCAGGCTCAACTGGATCCTTGGAAACGTGACGGCAGCGCCGATTACATTGATTCGCTTTGCGACTGGATATAGCGGTCGCAAGAGTCTCCGACGTCAACTTTCCAGTTCGGCGATCCGTTTTTCCAGTGCATCGATGCGCTCGCTGACCGTTTCAAGTCTCGCCAATAGTGAGTCGACCGCAGTCCCAGATGCTTTCGGCGTCTTCGTTTCGGTCGCGGGCGAGCTGTCGGTGGCGGCATGCTTTTCGATTCTTGCAAGCAAGTATTGTCGTTCCTGGGGCGGATACAGTTTGTGGGCGAACATTTGCCCTCGACCGGCCGGAGTGATCGGTTCAACCAAGCCTTTTTCTATCAATCCGTCGACCGTCGTTTGCATGATCGACAAATCGTCGAAGGGGTGCATGCGGGAAGCGCGAGTCCGCAATTCGCCAAGCGTTTGTGGACCGCGAAGCAAAAGTTCCGTCATCACCGCGGAACCGGGTCCGTCGACATCGAACCATTCGTAAGCGGCGTGTCGGTATTTGATCGCCCGGCCACTGCCCTGGACCTCCCGAGCCGCACCGGCCGCCTTCAGTTCGTCGAGTGCTAACAGCGCGTCCTCGTCGTCGAGATCCATCTTCGGATCTCGATTCGATTTCTGGTTCGATCCACTGATCAACGACGCAAGTGTCAGCGGATAGTTGTCTGGCGTCGTCTTTGCCTTCTCGACCAACACACCTAGAACGCGTCTCGCGCCAGCCGACAAAGGCTTCGCAGTCTTCTTATCTTCGCCTGTTTCATCACTCATTGCAGATGCTTTCTTGTTTTCGGTTCGGAACGAGCCATTTTCGCATTGTAGGGTGCCACGACACAAGCGCCCGATTGTTATCGTGTTGACCAAGGTCTCGACGCGTCGATTCGGGACTCCTCTTAATCCGAACGCGACATTGAACCATGAAGTTTAGGCTGATTTGCGAACTGGCCCTGTTGGCTTTGATTCTGATGCCCAGCCCGTCTCGGGCCGAGCGTCCCAACATTGTGATGGCTTTCGCCGATGACTGGGGCAAGTACGCGAGTGCCTACGCGGACCTTCAACCCGATAGCATCCACGATGTTGTCTCCACACCGAACTTCGATGCGGTGGCCGAGCAGGGAGTATTGTTCACTCGCGCTTTCGTCAGCGCACCATCTTGTACGCCGTGCCGGAGTTCGCTGTTATCGGGCCAACCGTTTTGGCGATGCGAACGGGCGTCGATTCTGCAGGGTGCGATTTGGGATTTTTCAATTCCTGCTTATCCGTTGCTGCTGGAACAAGATGGCTATCGCATCGGTCATACGTACAAAGTTTGGAGTCCGGGAAGTCCCGCCGACGCACCGCACGGTGGCGCTAAGACGGCTTTCAACTCGCACGGACGGGCGTTCAACGGTTTTTCGCAGAACGCGATGAAGGCTGACGATCACCAGGCTGGGAAAAAGAAGTTGTTCAATGAAGTCCGCAAAAATGTACGGTCGTTCTTGGATGCAAACGACGACGGAAAACTGGACGGTGACTCGCCCTTTTGCTATTGGTTCGGACCCACCAACACGCACCGAAAATGGATCGCCGGCAGCGGCAAAGAATTGTGGGGGATCGACCCGGAAGCCCTCAAAGGCAAGTTACCGGCATACCTTCCCGATGTCGAAACCGTCCGCGAAGACTTCGCGGACTACCTTGGGGAAGTCCAAGCGTTTGACGCGGGCCTGGGAATCTTGATCGAAGAATTGAAACGGATCGACGCTTACGAGAATACGATTTTGGTGGTCAGCGGCGACCATGGCATTCCCGGCGTGACGCGTGGGAAATGTAACTTGTATGACATGGGTACCCAGGTGCCGCTCGCAATTAGGTGGCCAGCCGGTATCGATACACCGGGTCGCATCGTCGACGATTTTGTCTCCTTACCAGATCTGGCGCCGACGTTTTTGGAAGCGGCCAACGTCGATGCACCCGAAACGATGATTGCCAAGTCGCTGATGTCTGTCTTGACCAGTGACCAAGCCGGTCAAGTGGATGCGACGCGTGATGCCGTGTTCACCGGACGCGAACGACATGTCGCCGCCGCGCGGACGGATTTCAAACCGTATCCGCAGCGTGCCATTCGCACCGACCAGCACTTGTTCATCATCAACTTCGAACCCGATCGTTGGCCGATGGGAACGGGTCCCGGTTTCGGTAAACAGGGCAACCTTCCCGATGCGATGGCGCTTACCGAGGACACGTTTGCGGCGTTCGGTGATATGGATGCCAGTCCCACGAAGGCATGGGTGGTTCTACATAAAGATCAAGATCCACAGTCGTTCGAGTTTGCCGTCGGACAACGTCCACGGTTTGAACTTTATGACGTTCAAACGGATCCCGATTGCATGACAAACTTGGCGGAAGACCGAGAGATGGTGGACGTCGCCAAGCAACTGGAACGTCGGCTGATGAATCATCTGCGATCGACTGGCGATCCACGCGTCAGCGAGGATCCGATTTTCGAGTCATCGCCGTACACGGATCCTGAGAAGAAGCGAAAACGCAAGTAGACGTGATCACAGCGAGGGCCGCACGAATGCTTTGCGGGCATCTTGGACGACTTTCCAATGATGACAACGGCGCAAGTGATCGTTGACGATTCCCATCGATTGCATCATCGCATAGCAAGTCGTGGGACCGACGAAGGTCCATCCGCGCCGTTTCATTTCCTTGCTCATGCGAGTGGATTCGTCCGTCATTGGTACGACATCGGCGCGAGTTTTTGGCGACGTATGCCGCTTGGCTTCAAACGACCAAAAGAACGTGGCCAACGAACCGAACTCGGCGACCATTTCGATTGCCCGACCGGCATTGTTGATCGTGGATTGGATCTTGCCACGATGCCGAACGATGGAAGCATTCGCCATCAAGCGGTCCACATCGGTCTGGTCGAAGTGAACAACCTTTTGGAAGTTGAATCCATCGAAGGCGGTTCGAAACGAGTTACGTTTTTTCAGGATCGTCAACCAGCTCAGCCCTGACTGAAATCCTTCCAAACACATCTTTTCGAACAACCGCGTGTCGTCGTCGATCGGCATCCCCCATTCTTCGTCGTGATATTGGACGTACTCGGGGTTGCTGCCACACCACCAACACCGATTAACGGAATCGCTGCCGAGCAAAAGATCTTCGTCATTGGACATTAGGACGAAGCCTGGATTCGGAATCGAATGTCGGTGACCTTGTTGCCGTCGATGTCTTTTTGGAACTGCCGCAAGATCGCTCGTTTGCGAAAATTCAGTTCTTGAAGTGTGACCGAGTCCGACACAAAGACTTGCAAGACACCCGCGCGAAGATTGCCGACATAGCATGACGCGGCCAATTCCGGGCCGACGGCTGCTCCGATGGATTCACCAAGTTGTTCGTTGACGCCGCTGCGGGCGTAGCCTTTCCGCGACATCAATTGGCCGATCAAAGATCCGATTCGACGGACCCGCGGTTTTTCGTCGGGTGAACCGGGTGACTTCGACTTAGCCGCCTTTGACTTGGGCGACGGGGGACGCTTCATTGCATAGGTTCCCATGATCCGGATCGCCGACGATATGGACAGCGCGGCAGAATAAGGTTCCACTCTAACACGATCAATCCACCTGATCGGAGTTTTCATACGAGGGATCTATCGTTGTCGAATCTTCCTACACCTCCGGCGACGGAAACCCCGCTCGTCATCATGGGCTGGCGCGAGTGGGTTCGCCTACCCGACCTGAAAATCGGTCACATCAAGGCCAAGATCGATACCGGCGCACGTTCGTCCAGTCTGCACGCCTTTGAAATCGAGCCCTTCGACAAATCGGGGGTTCCCTGGGTTCGCTTTCAAGTCCATCCGATCCAACGTCGAGACGATTTTACGGTTCATTGTGAAGCCGAGGTTCATGATGTCCGAAAAATCCGCAGTTCGAGCGGTTCGGCGTCGAATCGGTTTGTCATTTTGACGCCCGTTCTATGGATGGGTGAAACGTGGACCGTCGAACTGACGCTTGCCGATCGAACCAAAATGGGTTTTCGCATGTTGGTTGGTCGCGAAGCCGTCCGGGGTCGGATGTTGGTTGACCCCAGTCGGTCCTATTTTGGGGGACGCCCGCCCCGCAGACTCCGACGACGCCCGAAATCTTAGGGCCAAACCGAAAAGGGGTCTGACCCTCTCCGGCCAAGCCAACGTTTCAATCCATCGAATCGCCGCCAAAAGGTTCAGACTCCTTTTCGGTTCGGCCCTTAGTGACGAAATCATCGACGATGAAACTTGCGATTCTTTCTCGAAGTAAAACCTGTTACAGCACCCAACGATTGGTCGAAGCCGCGAAGAAGCGAAACCACAACGTCAAAGTGCTGGACACTCTGCGGTTCTCGATCGATCTCGAGAAAGGCGAGCCCGATCTCTATTACCGATCGAAACAACTCAGCCACTACGACGCCGTTGTGCCTCGAATCGGTGCATCCATCACATACTTCGGCACCGCCGTTGTTCGTCAATTCGAACAAATGGATGTGTTCACCGCTTCGTCGTCGGCCGGCATTTCGAATTCTCGCGATAAGCTTCGTTGTTTACAGATCATGAGCCGCCATCAGATCGGCATTCCGCAAACGACCTTTGTGAGGGAAAAGAAGGACGTCCTGCCGGCGATCGAACGCGTCGGCGGCGTACCCATCATCATCAAGTTGCTGGAAGGCACCCAGGGCGTCGGCGTGATCCTGGCCGATTCGGTCAAGATCGCCGAGGCGATCATCGAGACACTTCAAAGCACTCGCCAGAATGTTTTGGTCCAGAAATTTGTCGCTGAAAGCAAGGGTCGTGACATCCGCGCCTTTGTGGTTGGTGATCAAGTGGTAGCCGCGATGAGGCGCGTCGCTCAGGGGAACGAGTTTCGCAGCAATGTTCACCGTGGCGGAAAAACCGAACTGGTGAAGCTGGACAGTGCCTATTGCGAGACCGCCGTTCGATCCGCACAAATCATGGGATTGCGAGTCGCCGGCGTCGACATGCTCGAAGGCAAAGACGGACCCCAAGTCATGGAAGTCAATTCGTCACCCGGTTTGGAAGGCATCGAGACTTGCACGCAGCTGGATATTGCCGGCGCCATCGTGGACTACATCGCGGCACAAGTTGACTTTCCCGAGATCGATTTGCGCCAGCGGTTGACTGTCAGCCGAGGCTATGGCGTCACCGAGATTTACATCCCCGATGGATCAGACTTCATCGGAAAAACGATCGACCAGAGCGGACTGCCCGAACAGGACATCAATGTGTTGACCCTCTATCGAGGCGCCACCGTGATTCCCAACCCGCGGTTGAAACGAACGCTCGAGCCCCACGATCGTCTGCTCTGCTTCGGAAAACTCGATGCGATGCGGGGAATGATCCCAGAAAAGACTCGAAAACGGCGCCAACCCAAGGTCAAAAAGTTGGCTACCACAGTCGATACGCATGTCTAAAGAATTTCGCTCTTCGGGAAATTCAGGTCATTGATTGGTGAGTCACGATCGATGTGTGGGCATCCCTAGAAAAGCTATCCGCTTGCGTTTGGATAACCTGTTTTCGTTAGCGATCGCGTGCCATGGGCATGATCACGTAGCCGTACCCGTCATCCGTCGTTAGCAGCGCCGGTGAGGCACCCGATTCGATCTCCATCATGAAGTTCGCTTCGTTGTCCAACACTTTGCAAAAGTCCGCTAGATAGCGATGGTCCATCGTCAAGGTGATCGGTTCACCGTCGTAAGCGATGGGTAATTCGATCTGTGACTCACCGATCTCGGCGGTGCTGGCTTCCAACTTCAACGTGCCATCGGCGAACGTAAAATCGATCCCACGGCTTTCATGGTCGGTCACAATCGCGGCTTGACGAAGCGCGGCGAACAGCGGCCCAACGGTCATGTCCAACTGGATCGCGTTCTCTCGCTTGGGCAAAACTTGTCGCCAATTCGGATAGCGACCTTCAACAAGGCGCGAATAGATGACCGCGCGACTGGTTCGCAACAACAAATCGTTGCTACGAGCGGCGACGTCAACCGTTTCGTCTTTGTCCGAAAGCGCTCGTTCCATCAACTGGATCGCACGCGTCGGAACAATGGTGCTGGATCCGGTCGTTTGATGACCACCGATCGATTCGCCGACGCCCTCCATCCGTGCCAGTCGCCGACCGTCGGTACCGACCGCCGTGACGGTGTTCTCTTCCAATTCCAACAGCACTCCGCCAAGTGCGTATCGGCTGCTTTCCGGGTCCGTCGCAAAGACCGTCCGTTTGACCATTTCGCGGAACAAACGTGTTGGCAGAACGTGGTACTTGTTTTCATCGAATCCCACGACCGCTGGAAACTCGTCGGGGTTGTTGCCGGGCAATCGATACTTGCTGCGGCTGCCGCGTACACGGATACCCGAGTCGTCGGTTTCCATCGAAATCGACTCGTCGTTGCTCTCGCGAAGGATCGCCATGGTGCGGCTGACGGGAAGCAGTGCCGTGCCTTCGACTTCGATCTCGACGCCGTCTTCCAGTTCCAAACGAATTCCGACTTCCATATCGGTCGCCGTCAGCGTCAGTTTCCCGCCGGCGGCAGTGACTTTGACGTTTTGCAGAATTTCTTTGGGCGAACGAGTCGGCGCGATGCTGGCGGCAAGTGCGAAAGCATTGGTCAGCGATTCGCGTTGGCAAGTGATCTTCATGGCTTCACAAAAATCTTTAGAGGGCTTCGTTGGCCGGCGAAGGGCCAGTGGTGATTCATTTTTCAGTTGCCATGTTGTACCCCGTTGCCGCAACGAACGCAGCAGGTCGAGCATCGATGATGCTTGTCACCGGAGGGTCTGCCTTATTGAGTTAGATAGATTTAAATAACGTCGTCATCGTCATACATGTCCCGAAATTGTTGAGAGTCGTGGTTTCGCTCTCGTAAGTGACGACGACGTCTTGAGTTGGCGAGATGCATGCCTGGTGGAAAAGTTGTTCGCCGTCCGTTGACAAACCGTTGGAAACCGCCGTGAAACTCAACAGGATGTGACATGCCAGCGGAAACACCGACGCGGCGGCGTTGCCAAGCTCAACAGAACTTGAACGTTGATTGAACAAGTTATCCACCGAAAAAATTGTTCTGATTTTTTACGATTTGTCCGACCCAGCACTACTCTCCCGCTGGCATCATTCACTCTTGGGCGGTCGATGGCGTTACCGTTTCGTAGTGCTTCGACGAAGTGGGATCGGACACGATTCCCTTGCACCGCCGATCGAGTGTGCGAAGCCAGTGACAGCGCGCCACAGCGTACGCAATGGGGGCGCACGGACTGTGCGGAAAGAGGGCATCGTGGCAACATGCCGTTAGACCGGCGAGAGTTTCTCGGTCACCTCGTCCGCGGCGCGGCGGAGGTCTGAGTCGTTTTCTAGCAACGATTGAGTCTTGCGAATCGCGTGCAGGACCGTCGTGTGGTCACGGCCGCCGAAATGGTCACCGATTTGATGCATGCTCTTGCCCGTCATTTGACGAGCCAGCAGCATCGCCAGCGAACGCGCCCGAACCAGATTCTGTTTCCGCGAACTGCTGCGAAGATCCGCCGCCTTCATCCGAAAATACCGGGCGACGGAGTTGGTGATCGATGAAAGCGAGACTTCCTCGGTCGTACCGATTCGGTTGATCGCCGATTGGACGGCTTCCATCGTCGGCGGGCTCTCGTGCATCCGGCACCACAGCGAAACCTGTTTCAGGGCCGCTTCCAGAGCACGAGCGGGCAGGTTGTCTTCCAGCCCATCGTGCAATACTTCCAGCAAGTCGGATTCGATTTCCAGACCGAAGTGCAGCGCCAATTCGCGGAGCAATTGCAATCGCGATGGTCCTGTTGGCAGCGAGATCGGAATCGTCAAACCAGGCAACACACGGCTGGCCAGTAGCGGTCGCAATCCACGAATTTCGGATGGCAAACGACGACATGTCAGGATCGTCGCCATTCCCGCCAACGTCCGCGACTCGATCCGCATCGCCAATTCGTCTTGGGCGGCCGGCTTGTCGGCGATCAGGTGCAGGTCATCGATCACCAGAATCGGTGCCTCGTTGATCTCGGCTCGCAGAGGCGGCAAATCATCGGCTGCCACCGCTTCGGCGTACTGACGGGCAAAGTCAATCGCCGGAAAATGAACCACTTGAGCCGGTTTTCCGTCGACGGATTCATCGATGGCTTGGCGGGCAGCCAAATGCATCGCGATCACCGTTTTTCCCGCGCCGCTGGGCCCGATCAGCAGAATCGGGTTGCCAAACTCGAACACAGAAGCTTCGCCGCCAGAAACGAACGCCACCAAACGGTTTTCTTCGCCGGCAATGAAGTACGGCAACGACCCCGAAGTGATTCGCGCATCACGCCGTCGCGCACGGACAGCTGGCCGTTCGAGCGGAAAGGAATTCACATCGATCGTTTCGTCGACCAACACGTTCACAAGGAAGCCGGTTATTGGGGTCGCGAAAAGCGAGCCCGTCGCAAAGAGAAAGTGGAAGAAACAGTCTTGCCGTGCCCTGGCAGACTGGGTCGTTTACCACGGCAACAGCGACATTGTACGGAGTTCTGGTCGAAAAGCGAGTGGAAAACTAAAGGTTATCCACAGTCAACTATTTACTTAAGTGCTTGTATGAAATGGAGATACGTTCGATCGACTTTGAAATTTCTTGTTCGGTGGAAAACTTCGACACCCCGAACCGGAGCGCCGACCGGATTTCGGATTCCGGTCGTCCCATCGCGATCAGGACGTGGCTGGGCGGGCTGCTGCCGCTGCTGCACGCGGACCCGCTGCTGCACGCGACGCCCGCCATATCAAGCGCCATCAACATCGACTGCCGATCCGTGCCGACCATCGACACACAGGACGTCGACGGTAGTCGCGTCGCGGCACGGTTGCCCGGTTGTCCACTGCCCTGAAAACTACAACCCTGAACAACGATTTCCGGAAACGCGGCGACGAGCGCGCCCTCCAATTGATCTCTCAGCGACATCATGTGTGTGGCTGCGGCGTCGCGTTCGTTCGTGGCAAGCTCGATTGCTTTTGCCATCGCAACGATCATGGCGACAGGTTCAGTTCCGGGACGCGATTCGAGCTGCTGTTGGCCGCCGTGAAGCATCGGGCGAAGCGTAACTCCGCCGGCCAACCACAAACCGCCGATACCGACCGGCCCGTGAAATTTGTGCGCCGTGAACGTGACCGCCGATGCGCCCGATGCTTCGACGTCGAAATCGACCTTTCCGATCGATTGGGTCGCATCGACGTGCATCGGTACACCTGCGGCGTGGCAAATCGCCCCGGCTTCGGCGATTGGTTGGATGACGCCGGTTTCGTTATTGGCCGACATGATCGAAACCATCGACGCGGGGCCGCCGGGGTGATCGCTTCGGCCGTGAATCCCTTCGCCACGAATCAAGTTGTCCAGTTGGTCGATCCGCACGACGCCATCGGAATCCACGTCCAGCCATCGGATCGTGCGACCGCTCGATTGGATCGATTGAGCGACGGCAATGATGCTGGGGTGTTCGATGCGGCTGATCACGATGGGAGCCGGTAAATCGTCGCCCATCCCGGTGATTGCCAGGTTGTTAGCCTCGGTACCGCCGCTGGTCAGAATCAACCTGGGACCACCAGGTCGGTCCAACCGCGTTCCCAGGGTGGCTCCGATTCGCTCGACCGCGTCGTCGACTTTTGCCCGCGCCCGGCGTCCGACACCATGCAGCGACGACGGATTGCTCGGGCCGGACGCAAGTTCGCGCACCAGAACTTCGGCGACCCGCGGATCGATCGCGGTTGTGGCATTGTTGTCGAGGTAGATCACGTCAGCAGTTACTTCGAAGGTTCAAAAGGCTGGATCGCCGGGGTAGTCTCGCGAGGCTTCTTGACGCAGTGCTTCGGCCAAATCGTTGCGGCCGGTCTCTTTGAGGTCAGCGATCAGGCCGGCGTACTCGCGTTTGAGGTATTTGTCGATTTCGGTTTGCAACGCCTCGATGGATGGCTGGTTCTGGGCGATCTCAAGCATCCGCGGCATCAGGATGTAAAGCTCGCGATCGGCAAGTTTTTGGATCGTCGGCCACAGTTCCCGTGCGAGTTTGGGATGATCGGTGCACCACTGTTTCCAATACGGGTTCGAGCCGGTGTTGAGTTCCAGTTGGTCGGTCAATAACTGAGCATCGGCAGGCGTACGGCCCGTCAATCCGCGCTGGATCGTGACCAAATGCCAAACATCGGGATTTCCGGTTGCGGCCGGGATCAGGCCCGTTTGTCGCAGGTAGACCGCTGTTTCGGGAGTCGTTCCTGAGCGCTTGATGGGTGTGATTTGCAGGTGAATCAGCGGTATTTCGTAGAAACTGAAGTCGCGTTTTTGAAAATGAGACGGCGAAAACTCACTTCCGCTGACATAGCCTTGAGTGCGGATCACCAAAAAACCGACGATGACGAACAAGACGGTGGCCGCCAAGGTCACCCATAGCCGAGCTTTACGATTATCGGCCGCCTTGCCACGATTGGCCGGACGTTGACCCTGCGTGCCAGTAATCTGCGAAGGGTTGCCCTGGGACTTGTTACCGACTGAATGAGGGTCAGCGGGGTTAGAAACCGAGGTGGACATGGCGGACCAAGTACGAGATGTTGCGCCGAAACGAATACAAACGATACTGTTTACCAAATTGTCGATGTGTCGACGGAAAATTTCATCACTTAAACCATGCAGCGACACGCGTCCCCCATCGTTCGCCGCGACTCCTACGGCTGGGGTCGATTTCCGATCTCTGCGGTTCGGTTGCCGCGTCCGTACGGGGTGACGTTTGCATCCGCCATCGTCGTTAACGACGAGGGAGTGGATTCAGAGGAAGATTCCGTCGATGACGAAGAACCACGTGTACGGCAGATGCGAGCCGAAGCTGTCCTGTTGATCACGAAGGGGTCGCTAAGTCCTCGAAAACTTGCCCAATTGGCTCACTTGGCGGACGCTACCGAGGCTCGTACACTTGTCCGCCAGCTCAATCGTGTTTATGACACTCACGGCAGAGCCATGAGAATCGAACAGGTTGCTGGCGGATTCCGAATGTTGACGCATCCGGTGTTGGCACCTTGGTTAGCTAGGCTTGGACATTTACCTGAAGCGGTTAGGTTGTCCACGCCGATGATGGAAACGCTTGCGGTCGTCGCTTACCGACAACCGGTTTCACGGGCCAGCGCGGAAGCAATTCGTGGCGTTGCGTGCGGCGAAATATTGCGGCAGTTGATGGAACGAGATTTGATACGTGTCGCCGGTCGTAGCGAAGAGCTCGGGCGGCCGTATCTTTATGGTACCACCAAACGTTTTTTACAGATTTTCGGGCTATCCAGTATCAATGCCCTGCCACCCATCGATTGGCAGACGTTACAAGATGATGCCCAACCAGATTTACCCCTTGATGATTTGTCGACACCCACGAAGGAGTCTGTCGTGAGTACCCTTGCCGCGCCAGTTCTAGAAACGACCGTTTTCGGTCAACCAGAACTGAACTCGTCCGTTTTCGCCGCCGCGGTCGTTTCGTCGGATGACGCCGAGACACTCGGTCCGTTCGCACCCGTCGATCCCGCCGGTGTGCCCCAAGCCGTGATCGAGGACGACGAGGACGAAATTGAAATCGACGATGACGATGATGACTTCGACGACGACGACGACGACGACTGGGACGATGATGACGACGACGACGATGATGATGAGGACGAGGACGAGGACGAGGACGATGACGAGCTCGACGACGACTGGGAAGAAGTCGACGACGATGACGACGAAGATGACGACGAGGATGAAGACGACGACGCTGAGGATGACGACGAAGAAGAGGACGACGACGAAGATTGGAGCGAGGACGACGACGAAGAAGACGATGTCGAGGATGGCGACGAAGAAGATGACCAGTGGGACTGAGTCTCGCGTAGTCGCTTTGCGGTCGGTTGCTTAGGAACTGTTCGTATGACCCCAGGCCTTACGGTTCTCCGATGGTTTGGGATTCGAGATAATCGCCTAGTCGTCGCCAAGGTTGAACAAGTGCCGTAGGGCTTCCACCAGCCCACGGCGATGCCCTTCCGCCGCGTCGTCTCGGATGGACGCCAGCGGCGGGTGCAGCAGTTTATTGATCAAACGATCGAATGATTTTTCGATTTCTTTGATCGCGGCGGCGTCTCCATCACCAAGCCCCAACTTGTTCTTCAAGCGATCCAGTTCGTCGTTCTTCAATTCACCAGCTTGGTTACGAAGTCGCTGGATCACGGGACCCGTCGCCCGATGATGGATGGCTTGGATGAACCGTTCGGTTTCTTCAGCGATGATCTGCTTCGCTTTGGGCCATTCTTTTTGTCGCTCGCGGCGATTGCGTTCGCAGGCGGCTTTCAAATCGTCGATCCCATACAGATAGACGCTCGATAACTCACCGATCGAAGCTTCAAAGTCTCGCGGAACGGCCAGGTCTAAGATCAACAACACGCGGCCCTGTCGCTTCGCATGCAGCGGCAAAAAGAGCTTTTGGTTCATGATCGTTTCGTTCGCCGAAGTCGCGCCGATCAGCACGTCGGCCGCCACGACTTCGTCGTAAAGTTGGTCCCACGGAACCGGTGTGACGTCGAACGATTTGGCCAACGCCACCGCGCGATCATACGATCGGTTCAACAGTCGCACGTCGGTGGCGCCTGCTTGAATCAAGTAGCGAAGGGTTTCTTCGCCCATTTCGCCCGCGCCACAAATCACGACGCGCTTTTTCTTTAGCGAATCGAACACTTCGGGAATCACTTCCCCCACCGCGACACTGGGGACGCTGACACGCCTGCGGTGAATCGCCGTTTCTTCCTGGACTCGTTTCGCAGCACGGTTGGCGGCTTGAAAGACACTGTGCGTCAGTGGCCCGGCCGAACCCGATTCACAAGCCATGTCGTAGGCCTGTTTGACTTGGGCCAATATCTGGGCCTCGCCAACGACCATGCTGTCTAAACTGGCTGCGACCGTGAACAGGTGTTCGACGGCTTCGACGCCGACCCGATAGATCATCTGGTCGACAATCTCGTCCATCTTCAAACAACGTTGCTCCGCCAGAAACTCGGCAACCGCATCGCGATCGAGTTCGTTGTCGTTTCCGGCGGTCGTGTACAGCTCGATCCGATTGCAGGTGCTGATCAGCACCAATTCGCTGGACGGAAATCGTTCGCGGAATGCGGCCAGCGCTAAGCCGACTTGGTCGCTGGGGAAGGCTACCTTTTCGCGAAACTCAACCGCTGCGTCGTGGTGGCTGCAGCCGATCATTTGAAGATTCAAAGTGATCGCTCCCCGTCGCTCCGGATGTTCGAATCGGGGGACTCGATGACCGCGGAATCAACCGCCGGCGTTTCGCCCGATTGACCGTGCGGAGTACTCAGCACGCCGCCCATCGCTAGCACCAAAAACCCAAGACTGGCGAGCGTCAAATAAACGGCTTTGCGACCTCGGCTTGCCGGTGCATAAAAAAACTCGACCGACGCGGCGGCCAGCAACCACACCAACAACAACACACTTAGCAACACGCCACGGTCGGTCCAATCGACGTGCCCCCAACGATTCAGGTTCATTACCACGCCCGCCAACAATCCGATCGCGACGGCAATCGTGCTGATCACAAGGCAGCGGCGGTTCAATCGTCCCAACGTTTCCAAGGTCGGCAATCGTAATGACGATCCGGCGCGATGCCGTTTCAGTCGCCAAGACTGAACCAAGTACATCACGCCGGCCAGGAAACCGACCAGCACCGCCGACGATCCCACCGCCATGGCAACCGCGTGAGCGTTTCGCCAAACCTCGACAGCCTCGGTCCGAGTGAATGGTGGCAAGTGTCCAACGGCGAACGACAACGCGATCAGCCCCATCACGACGGGCAGAAAAAAGAAGCTGATGATCGTGTCCGGCCGAAGCAGGTAAAACACGAAGAAGAAGATCGCCAGCGCAAGCGCCATCAACAGCGACCAATCCGACCAAGTCGCCAACATCCCCGCGTCGGCCCCGTCGATCGCGCTGGCGCGAAGCCAGATATAGCAGACGTGGGTGAACAGCCCGACGACCATCATCACCAACACCGCTAAACCGCGACCGGGAATTCGTCCCGCCAAGCGCAGCAATTCCAGCACCAAGACGACCAGGTAACTGGTGAAGAAGCAGGTGACGGAAATCTCGCGAAGGATGGCCAACATAAGCTTCGCTGGTGTTCTCGAAGAATGGCGAGCGGGGAGACCTCAATCGTACCTGCTGAGGAAAAAATGTCTGCGCCTTAACCTTTGGGCGTCGTTACACTTCGGCCAGCACCACTGCGACGCCCCCGGCTCACCATCTGACGCTCACCAGGGCGAAACCAACCACGATCGGATTTCGACCTGCCCCGACCCGTCGATTCGGACTCGGATCGCGCCGTCGTGCGCGGTGACGTGGACGCCGCTGCCGAATTCCCCCAGCATGTCGGTCACTTCTGGCCGATCGGCTCGCTGGCCACCGCTGACGATCGTCTCGGCCGGCCGGCACCACTGTAAGACCTTGGGGGCGTCCATCTGCAGACTGCCGTGGTGTGGCGCCATCAAGACGCCCCCGGGGGCTGGTCGAATCTGATTGACCAAAACATCGGTCCCCGGCGGCTCCAGATCGCCTGGCAACAATAGCACCTTGTCGTGACGATCGATGCGGACGACCAACGAGTTCGCATTGTCGCTGGCGGGCAGCCGTATCGTCGGAGGATGCAAGACTCGCATCGTCGATCGACCCAGCGTGACTTCGTCTCCGCGCGACAATTCGTGTACCGGCACACGGTACCGCTGGACTGAATCGCGAATCGGATCAAGTGCGACTTCCGGCTCGGCCATCATGCCCGGCGGCGTGCAAATCTGGTCGACTCGAAAACGGCGTAGCAAGCCGGGCAACGCGTTGAAGTGATCGGAGTCGGCGTGGGACAAAAAGACACCGTTGAGCCGCGTCACGCCCAGCGACCAAATCGCTTCGTCGATGCCACGGCTGCTGCCCACGTCATTGCCCAGCCGTCCGCAGTCGTAAAGCCATACGTCGCCGTCGCCGGATCGAATCACGACGCTGGTCCCGTGTCCGACGTCGACGAATGTGGCTTCCAGGGTTTCTCGATCGAGCCTCGGTTGCCACGTCGCCATCAACCACGCGATGGCTACCCAAACAACCATCCACCGGTATCGCCATGTGCGAACCCGAGGTCCGTCGGGGTAACAAAGCGACAATCCGATCACGATGTAGAACAGGATCACCCACCACGTCGGCGGCGCGGGCAGCCAAGCGTGTCCCCACGGTACGTCGGCCGCCCACTGGATCAACCAACGCATCACCGCAAGCGAAAACTCACAAACAGTCGCCGGAACGGCTAACAAAGGTGCGCCCAACAAAACGCCGCCGGCTGTACAAATTCCTGATGCCAACGCTAGCACCAAGAGCGGCCCGAGTACGACGTTGGTGGGCACGCTGATCCACGAGATCACGTTGAACTGGTGCCATACTAGTGGCAAACTGATCACGGAAACACAAAGGCTGAACCACAACAATTGTCGGATGATGTCGACACCGTATCCAAGTTGTTTGATCGCCATCGGCCGCGCCGATTTCGCCAGCTCGGACAACTGTTCTTCGTTGCGAATGGCTTGATCGATGGCGGGTGACCCGGTGCGACCGCGACCGCTGGTCATGATCAACGTGGCAACAGCTAAGAAAGACAACTGAACACCGACGCTAAATACATTCTGGGGATTGGCGAGCACTAGGATCAGTCCAGCCAACGAAAGCGTGTTGATCGCTTGGCCCGGTCGCCGCATCCAGATCGAAAACATCAGCGTCGAAACCAACACCGCAGCACGCATCACCGGTGGTCGGGCGCCGGTGATCGCGCAGTAGAAAATGCATACAACGATGATCAGGCCGATCTTGGCCGTCATCGGCATTCGTAAGATCATTGCGATCCATTGAGTCATCAAGACAACGATAGCAAGGTGCATCCCGCTGACCGACAAAAGGTGCGCCGTTCCTGTTACCAATAACTGGTCACGCGTCTCTTGGTCGACAAAGTCACGCTGTCCGATTACCAATGCGACCGCTAACGGTCCGGCCGATTCGCTCAAATTGTCGAGCAAACCATCGCGACTGCGGGCCGCTGCCTGCGCGATCAGACGCGAGAATCCGTAGCCTGAAACGGGTTCGCCGATTCGTTGTACTTGCTCGATCTGATTGACATCGATGCGTCCCTGCAGCCGGCGTCGGTGATAGTATCCCGCCATATCCGTTTGACCGGGATTTGTCGGCGGCGCGATGCCTCGGATGTCGCCGAATACGCGAATCGGATCCCCGGGCAGAAACTCGTCCAGCCGCCCATCGACGCTGACCAACACGCGACCGTCGATCGGTTCAAAGTCGTATCCGACACGGACTCGATCCAGCGTTACTTCAAATTGTGTTTGCCACGGTGATTGGTTTTCGAAACTACGTCGCTCGGCCATCGGATGACGACGCAGCACGGCGGGTCGCTCGATGACGCCTTCGACAATCGTAGGCCGAGACTGGGGACCCATCATTTTGGCGATTGTCGATTCGGCATAGCTTCGCATTTGAATGGCGTGATTCAATCCGCCCAATCCGAATACCGCAATCGCGAGCGCCACGGCGGAAGTCACCGATCGTCCAAGACGCGCGCACACGAAAATCGAAACGACGCACGAAAGGATGATGACCATCCAAAACATCGTTCGTATTCTGTCGGACGCAAACGAGGGCGACGTACTCCAAAACGAATCCACCAACACGCCGGCGATGACTGCGGCTGCCAAGTACATCAGCGGCTGCGTTTGGGTTGACGCTCGCAAACGGGATCGCCAAGGCACATTTGCAACGGTCGAATCATCCACAGCAAACAACGAAGACTACTCCGATAACACTGGCGACGTGATGGGTTCGAAGTCGCCGTAAAGGTGAAATCGTACACGGCACAAAGAAGGCGATGTTGCTCTGCCCGCCGGTGGAAAGATTATCTAACTTGAGCGGCAGGCCGATATTACAAGTACGGCACGATAAAAACCGACCCGAAACACGTCATTCACAGGCGCCAAAAATGAGCGGATCGAAGACTACGATCGACAGCGAAGTGACGTTTTCGGCGAGCACGATTTCACATCCGCGCGACGGTGCAATCGATGTGATGAAAGCCATATCGATCCTGGCGGTCGTTGCCATTCACACGCTGGATCGATTTATGGTGGAAGGCAGTACTGTCCAAATTGGTTTCAGTTCGCTTCGGTTTTGCATTCCGGTCTTTCTGTACTGCTCTGGCCTCTTGTTCGTTTCGGTGACGACGACCGACCGACTCTTTCGTCGAATCAAACGAGTGGTCGGTCCCTATCTGATTTATGCGATTGCGGCTCAATTCGTTTCCGCCTTCGCGTACGGTTCACCCTTCCCATGGCAGGATCCGGTGCGCAGCATCGGGCGGTTGATATTCGCTCAAGACTGGAACATCTACTATTTCGTTTTCGTCATCGTGTGCTGTTACTGCATCGGTTTTTTGATGACTCGATTCACGGTGCGCGTGGCATCCATCACCCTATTCATTTCGTTGGTCATCGCGATTTTCCATAGTAGTGTAAAGAACGCCGTCTTCGAATCGGTCGCCGTCTCCGAGACTGCTCGCGCCGCTTACGATCTGAGGTATGTCCCTTACTGGTTTTTCTTCTTCGCGATGGGATTGTTTTCCGAGCGTTTGCATCTTCGAACTATGTTCCTTCGCTACTCGTACGTTGGCTTGATTCTTGCCATGTTGTTTGGCGGGATGACCGTGCGTCACTATGCCAACCATCCCGAATCGAATCCGTACGATCATCCTTGGATCGTCTTTTACGGAACAGCGGTGATTTGGGCATTCAGCCGCCTTTCGGCCAATCCAGTTACCGAGTACTTGAGCGCTCGGTCGTACGGGATCTATTTGTCGCACATTTTTGTGGTCTATCTGTCGCTGCGTTTGATCGGACGAATGATTCCCGATCCGCATGCTTGGATGGGGGTGGGACTTTTTTGTGTCGCGCTGGTCGTTCCCTTGGCGGTCTCCGAAATCGCGAGTCGGATTCCGGGCGGCCGTCGCTTCATCGCAAGGCTCGGCTTCTAGATGGACCAACAATCGCACGCGAGGCGTCTTCGGATGCTAAGCACAAAAGAGTTGGGACATTCTTTTCGCACCAGCCGTAAAGCGGGAAGTCATTCCGAGACGGTTTCTCAGCGGCCGACAATAGCGGCCAAACGCTCTTTTAGCGCCAACGAAAAGTCTGCCATCGAACCTGCGGTGGGGACCAGTCGGTGCGGTTCGAACCCGTGGTCGGCGTCTGATCGAAATGCAACGGGATACGCCAAAAACGCTAAACCCTGGACTTCGGCTAATCGCATGGCGCGGCGCATGTGAAACGCGCTGGTGATCAATGCAACCTCACCGTCGGTTGGAAAACCCTCGGGCGGATTGTCCAAGAATTGTCGCATCGCCTTCATCTCTTGCGTGGTATTTTCGCCTTCGACGCGATAGATAACTTTGTCGGGTATCCCCGTCGACAACAACAGATCGCGACCGACGTCGGATGGGTTGTATCGTCCGTCTGGCGTCGCGCCGGTACAGATGATCGATCGCGTTCGTCCGGCGCTGAATAGTTGAGCGGCCGAGAAGACTCGCTCGCCATCATCGCTCAGTTCCGGATTCCCCAACGGGCTGATCGAAACTCCACCGCCCAAAACGACGACACTGCGAAACGGCGTTTCAAGCGTCGTCGGAACAGAGTCTTCCGGCCATTCGACCGACGACATGAACGATGACACAACGTAAGCGTTACCCGTGAAGAAGACCAAGCCGCTGATCAACGCGAACGCCAAACATGCCGACCCCATCCGGCGCAGCCCAAACACGATCGCAAAAAACGTCGACGCGAGCCACATCAAACCGACGGGCATCACCATGGTCGTCGCCATCCGTGTTGCATACGTCGAACCTTCGACAACGTAGGACAGTCCCACGGCGGAGAGGCAAACGATCGACATCAAAAGTATCGCCGTCCGTAACGCAGCAGCGGGACGGCGAGGCACTGTCAACGGATCACTCAAGCGACTTCGATGGCTTCGAGAACGGCTGGGTTTTCGATCAACTGTTTCGCAACTCCGCGAAGATAAACGCCGTAATCACTTTTCATTCCAGCCGCTTGTTGGGCCAACTGTTCCGCAGTGATGAATCCCATCCGGGCAGCGATTTCTTCCGGGCAACAGACCCTCAGTCCTTGCCTTTGTTCGATCGCCGCGATGAAGTTGGACGCCTGCAACAGCGCCATCGGTGTGCCCGTGTCCAACCATGCCACGCCTCGGCCCATCTTCTGGACCGACAACGAACCGTCGTCCATGTACTGCTGGATCACGTCGGTGATTTCGTACTCGCCGCGTGGTGACGGTTTGACAGCCTCAGCGAATCCGACGACGCGATTGTCGAAGAAATAGATTCCGGGCACCGCGAAATTCGATTTCGGTTCTTTCGGCTTTTCCACAATCGCAAGCGGTCGCCCGGCGGCGTCCATTTCGATCACGCCGTACCGTTCGGGGTCGCTGACTTCGTAGGCAAAGATGGTCCCACCGTTGCCACTCTGAGCAACGTTTTGCAACGTCTTCGAAAGCCCGTGACCATAGAAGACATTGTCGCCAAGGATCAACGCAACCGAATCATCACCAATGAACTCTTTGCCAAGCACAAACGCCTGCGCTAGTCCGTTGGGTTCCTGTTGCACCTTGTAGGTGATCTCAATCCCGAACTGGGAACCATCACCGAACAAATCTTCGAAGCGATGAATTTCCGTCGGTGACGAGATGAGCAAGACTTCACGGACGCCTGCCAACATCAGAGTCGAAAGCGGGTAGTAAACGAGCGGCTTATCGTAGATCGGCAACAATTGCTTATTGCAGCAAGATGTCATCGGTGCCATTCGCGTGCCCGATCCACCGGCCAGGATAATGCCTTTGGTACAAGCTGCGTGCGTCGAGGTCATGAAGGTCATTCTTGAGGTGAGAAAAATAAAATCGCAATATTGAATCGGATTGGGCGCCAGAACAAACCCTGGCGCAAAAACGAGAGGTTGCGGCCGAGAAGATTCCCAGCCGCAATCCGCAACGAACGACTAGGCGTCGATCAGTTGGTATTCACTACCGTCGGCTTCTTCGTGACGAATTTCGTCGACGGGGTCTTGTTTGCCTTGACCGGCGTACAAGCGGTTGGGTGCATTGAAGACGATGCCTGGGTGCAGGCTGACGTTCTTGTAAGCGTGCACAACGCCGGGCGGTACGATGACCGACTGTGGATTCGTCGCACCGACGATTCGAGTGAACCGTTGTCCGAAAGTCGGCGAGTCCTTGCGTGAATCCCACAAGTACAGACGGAAGTCGCCAGGGCCGAAAAAGCCGAACAAGTCGGATTGATCGACGTGCTCGTGAGGGCCACGCGAAACACCTGGCAACGTTTGGCTCATGTAAGCCATGACCGGTTCATTGCCCGCAGGGACTTCATCGTTGCGGAACAGTTCGATCAACCATCCGCGATTGTCTTCGTACTTGCCAAGCTTGTTGAAAACAACGCCTTCGAACGGGCAGTCTTCGTTTTGGTTTGGCGCCGTGTCGCTCATGTCCGACGCGGTAATGCCGGCCGACGGATTGCCTTCGGCGTCGATTCCCAGACGTTGGCCGTCGTAACCGTTCTTGCGAGTGCTTTCGACCCAATCGCTGTTGGCCAAATACCACTTCACAGTCGCTTCGATGCCCTGTTCAAAGCTGACGGCGGCCTGCCAGCCGAGGTCATTGTTCAGTTTCGAGCAGTCGATCGCATAGCGGAAATCGTGGCCCGGGCGGTCACGCACGAATTCAATCTTGTCACTCGACTTCTTCGACGATCCGGTCAAACGGTCGACGGTATCGCAAATGATGTTGACGACGTCCAAGTTCGATTTCTCGGTCCCGCCGCCGATGTTGTAGGTCTCACCCACGTTTCCGGATTCGTAGATCGTTCGCAGCGCCGTGCAGTGATCTTCGACGTGCAACCAATCGCGGACGTTAAGGCCCGTGCCGTAAACGGGTAACGGTTTGCCTTCGACGGCTTTGGCGATGATCAGCGGAATCAACTTTTCGGGGAACTGGTAAGGCCCGTAGTTGTTGCTGCAGTGCGTGGTGATGGTCGGAAGGGCGAACGTTTCGTGGTAGGCCCGGACCAAGTGATCGCTCGACGCCTTCGATGCCGAATAGGGCGAGTTGGGCGAATAGGGCGTCGATTCGGTGAAAGCACCTTCATCACCAAGCGAGCCGAAGACTTCGTCGGTCGACACATGGATGAACCGGAAGTTTGCACTCTTCTCTTCGGCCAGCGATTGCCAGTACTCTCGCGTCGCTTCCAGTAACTCGTACGTACCCACGACGTTGGTTTGAACGAAATCGCCCGGTGAACCGATGCTACGGTCGACGTGCGATTCCGCAGCCAAGTTCATCACACCATCGCACTGATAACGATGCAGCAGATCTAACATCAACATGCCGTCGCCGATGTCGCCCTGGACGAACGTGTAGTTCGGCGAATCCTCAAGATCCTTGAGCGAGAACAGGTTGCCAGCATAGGTCAACTTATCAACGTTGATGACTCGGTACTGTTCGGAGCGAACCAATTGCCGAACCAAATTGCTGCCAATGAAGCCGGCACCGCCGGTGATGAGAATCGTCCGCATGTGATTTTTAACTCTGAAAGGTCGAAAGAATTTGTTTGCCCAGTCCGTGATGATCATCAATCAAAGCAATTGGTGGGCCAAGTTTGGCATTCAAAAACGGGGATGTTGCATCCGCTTCATTATCCCACCGCAAGGTTGCCGAGTCTTCCGTTAGCGAAATTTACGCCGGCAACAATCTCGATAGACAGCGATTTGGCCGGAATCGTTTCACGATTGTATCGATGGAAAAGATCAAATCGAGAAAAATCGCTCCTCAGGATGAGCAAAGCCGTGAGAGCAAGGCCAGCATCCTGGCCACAATCGCAGTCTCTTTCGGCGTTTCGGCTAGTCCCGATGATTCGCCGCAGCCCGGTCGAGAACCGTTCGAAGGTGCCGCCCGGCGACCTCGTCGGTGTAATGGTCACAGGCGAATTGATATGCCGCCCGGCTCAGTCTGTCTCGCAGTTCACGATCGCCCAGCAGAAGGCTTAATTTTTCGGTCAATTGGTCGACATTGCCAGACTGAAATCCTAGCGTCGTGTTTCCGTCATCAACGTAGTCTTGCAACCCGATCGAATTGGATGTCACGATCGGCGTTCCCAACCACATGCCCTCGGCGACGGTCACATGTCCGGTACAGGTCTCGTCGGATTCAAGGGGCACGACGTGAATCGTTGCCGATTGAATCAAGCGATGACACTGTTCCGCTGTTTGGCCTGTCTTCACGGTGACGTAATCATTTTTTGGTATGTGCTCGGCCTGGAAGGGCGCGCACACAATGACAGTTGGAATTCGCAACTTTTCAGCAGCGATAGCCAGCGTTCGATAGTCTCGGCAAGCGCTTCCCACCGCGGCGATATAGGGCGGATCGGCGGGGACGCGTTCGCCGAGATCGATACGCGGTTTCTGGTAATGACAAAAGTAAAATCGTTCAATCGGCAGGTTCAGCCACTTGCTGTAAACGTGCCGTTCATGAGTGGAATTGACCACGAAAACGTCGGTCTTCTTCAGCATCATTCGCGCCAAGAACTGGCGGATTCCGCCCGGCGTCGATCCCAAATTAAAGTCCCAAGCAACCGTCGGTCCGCGTTTGGCAAGCCACGCCATTTTCAGAGCGCCCAGGATGGCCGGGCGCTGGGAAAACAGGGTGACATAACCATTGCCCGGCTTCCACAAGCGAGTGCCTTGGAGGACATGGGCGACCATCAATCGCCATTGTTTCAGCGACGAAACCGCTGACTTTTGGTTACTGCGATCAAAGACAATGACTTTCGGCGGCAGTGATGTAAACGTATGCTCGGATTCACCCAGAAAAGGGAATAACCACTCTTTGTATTCCGCGAGAATGGGGAGGAAAATCCAGTGCATGACAATTAACTAAATGCTCACTGCGCCGATTTTTGTTTTAACTTCATTTGTTTCAACTGAATATCAAACCGTTTGATCTTTCGGTAGATCGTGGCCTGACCGAGTCCTAACAAACCCGCCGCTGCGGCGGCGTTTCCATCGGTGTCACGCAAAGCAGCAAGGATCGCTTTCTTCTCGAGCGATTCCATTTGACTTAAACCGGAATCGACGCTGTCGACCCTGGTTATCGGCTCGGCCGGCTTGGTCGACGACTTGATTTCGATCGGAACGTTTTTGATACCGATATACGGGTCTCGCGCTAACAAAACCATTCGCGTCACCAAATTTTCGAGCTGGCGAACATTCCCTGGCCAGTCGTACGCGACCAAGCAATCCATCACATCCTTGGAAAACCCAACGACCGCACGTCGGTGCGTTTCGACTGCTTTGTCAAGGAATGCTTCGGCCAGAATCGGAATGTCATCGCGGCGTTCTCGCAGCGGAGGCATTCGAATCGGAAATACATTTAATCGATAATAAAGGTCATCACGCATCGTCGATTCGCGAACCATTTGTTCGGGTTCGCGATTGGTGGCGGCAATGATCCGGACATCAGCACTTCGGACCAGATTGGATCCGACCCGCATGTAAGTTCCGTCTTGCAAAAAACGAAGTAACTTCGCCTGCAATTGGATATCCATTTCACCGATTTCATCCAGCATTAGCGTGCCACGATCGGCGGTTTCGCACCAGCCTTCGCTGGTCGTATCGGCACCGGTGTAGGAACCTTTTTCGTGTCCGAAAAGAATGCTTTCCGACAGCGTTGCTGGTAACGCAGCCACGTTAACGGGGACGAACGGCCGATTGCTGCGTGCGGAACATCGATGGATAGCGCGTGCGAGTAGTTCCTTACCCGTACCGCTTTCGCCCAATATCAACACCGTCGCATCGGTTTCGGCCACATCGTGGACCAATTCCAGCACGTCGTGAATCGCTTGGCTTTCCCCTAGGATTCCAAAGTTTCCGGCATCTTTTATCGAATTCATACGTCCAGCTTCGGTACGTCGCGATCGGCTTCGAAACTCGTTGTCTCGAACCGCTCCATCAACCAACAAACGCAGTTGGAATAGATCGGGCGGGTTTGCAACGACATCAACAGCTCCCAGCTTCGTCGCACGCACGGCCAAACCAAGAGTCGCCTCCGGCGCCATCGCGATAACTGGAATCGATCGCCACGATTGACCCAGCGTGTTAAGCACATCAAACCCGCACTCGTCCTCACCTAAATCGAGCAGAATTAAATCAGGCGGATCCGTTCCTAGTCGCCGGAGCAATTCATCCATGCATGATGTTGCGGTCACCTCATACCCCCATTTCGTGAAGTGGGCATGCACGGAACCCACCACGCTATTGCCTTCACAAGCAACAAGCAGTTTTGGCTTCACGGATAGGCCGTGGGGATGGACCATGGAAAGACAAGCGGTGGCGGTTGGAGCGTCGAAAATCGAGATATTCGATCGGGGGGGTAACCTGATAATGGTAGCAGGTAGTCTGGATAGGAGAAATCATTTGTCAACGCATAAGGTGCGTAACAACAGGGAAGGACGCTATTTTTCCCTTACTGGGTTCCGAATGTCACTTCCGAGGTCGTGAATCGACGCCGAAAAAATCTGTCGACAGCATTTGAAGTCGACACATTCGCTCGGAAATAGCATTCAATTTGATATCACTTCGCGATCGTACTTCGCGGACAGTGTGAAATATCAACGCCGCGCTAACGGCGGAGTCGGTTCGTTTCACTGGTGAGACAACACGGCTCATTTGGGCGTTAGAGCACCGTCTCGTTTTATCGAAACGATCACCGGGAAGAGGCCGTTTTTATCATTCTCGACCCGTTCCCACCGAAACCGGACGACCACTCTTGGGCCGAATGAAAAGCTGGCGAAATAGCAGCAAAACTTCTGAGGATGGTTAAACGGGGTGGAATGTCACATTAAATGGCGTTTCTGTTGGTCAGGGTTACCGCTGCTTCAATGTGGATTGGCGGGCATCATCGGTGGGATTAGAAAATAAGCTACTTGGCGATGCACTTTTAGATACCGGTGGCACAGCGGTACAGCGTTTGCAAAACATTTGCGTCGACGCAGATCGATGTACGTGGACACCAACCCACGACACGTACCCCGCCGGCCTCGACATCTTTGCTCGCGGATGGTGCAGGACTGACGACGGGGCCTGCCAGCGATTGGTGGTAACGGAATGTCACACGAAATCACAACTCGTCCCGATACCACCCCATCCCTCCTACCACTTTTCGCCAACACCACGCAATGTTCTCCGCTCTGCTGCTTGCAATACCGCTCTTACTTGGACTCGTAACCTGGGTCGGTGGGCCCACGCTTACCGTCCGTACCGGTTGGTTGTTCACGTTGCTGGTGCCGACCTGGATGATGCGTAATATCGGCGGTTTGGAGTTCGATCTACGTCTTTTGACGGCGATGGTGCTGATCCCGTTGGCATTGTTCAGCGGGCGGTTGCTGCGAAAACCTTCTTGGATCGACGTTTGTGTCGTCTGCTTTGTTGCGATCGGCTTGTTTTCGGTCTATCGCAACCAATTGGTTTCTCCCACCACGATCGCCGCCGTTTTTTCGGTTTGGATGGTCCCTTATGTGATGGGTCGCATTTTGGTGACGTCGATGAACGACCTTCGTGCCCTGGTACCGTGGGCCTGCTGTGCGTGCATTTTCCTGTCCGCGTGGTCGATTTTTGAATCGACGACGGGGATCAACCCGTTGAATGTTTTGGCTCAGCGATCTGGATCGTTCAACGCCGAGCATGATGGTCGGATGGGGCTTCGGCGTGCTGAGGGGCCGCTCGGGCATCCGATATTCTTCGGCATGGTGCTGGCGCTTTTATTCCCATGGGCGCTCGAGGGCGCATCGATGGCCCGCCGACGATTGGCCAGTCCGGTCTTCTACGTGACTCCGCTGTTGTGCGCGTTGGGCGTTATTGGAACTGTCTCGCGAGGCCCAATGTTGGTCTTGGTCGTATCCGGCGTTACCGCACTCTTTTTCTACTTGCCATTCATCCGAGTTCCGCTATTTCTTGGAGTTGCCGTATCAGCGGTGATGGCGTTGGCGGCTTGGCCGGCGATTGTTGAGAATTTGGAAACGATCTCGGGCGAGAAAGCCAGTTTGATAATCACGATCGAGGGCAAAGAGTACGCCTACACTGGCACGCGTCACCGCGAACTCCTTTACAAAGTCTATGCCGATGCGATGACGGAAGCCGGAGTGCTTGGGCATGGCAGTTGGGGTGCCAAGTCGATTCACCAAGCCTACATTGAACCTCAATTGCGAGGGCTGTTTCGGTCGGTCGACAACCATTACATCCTGACGGTTTTGAACTGGGGTTTTCTTGGTCTGGCGGCGTTTGCCTTGATTGGTGTCTCGGCAGCAATCGGCGGCAGCTTCCTGGCGTTGGAGGTTGACCCCGAGTTCCGGCTTCTGGTCGGCGCGCTGTCCGGTTCGATCGTAGCGACCTTGTTATTGCTATCCACGGTTTGGTTCTCGCCCGATTACGGATTCCTCTGGCTGCTTACCGTCGGCGTGATCAGCAGCGCCCGATCGGCATGGTTCCGCGAGCGTCCGCAAACCAAACTTCGACCGGCCCACGGTCCGGCGGTTTGGAATCCTGAGAACGTGGCCTTCCCGATGGCTACTTCTGCCCAGTTCGAATGATTGTCTTTGATCTACATCCTTTGTCGTCAAACAACTTTTCCACAAACCTTTTGAATCGGTGCGACAGCCGAAAGAAAACGTAATGACCCGAATCATCACAACATCCAAGCCAAGTGCCTCCATCGTCGACAGCGTGTCACAACGCGAATTGAGCAATGCGGCATTTCGTTTGGCTCCGTCGACAAGTGGATCGTTTAAGACTCCCGAAGTCCGCATGATGAACTTGGCAAAGATCACTTTGCCGTGGCTGGTGTTGGCGGCGATGATCAGTGCCCCGGTCGCCTATTTTTGGGCAAAGCGAAACACGATCAGCACCCACACGGTTCAATCACGCCTGATCTACAACAAGACGTACCTCGGATCGCCGCTGTACGAAGGGCCTGGCATCTACACGCTTTTGAGTGAGTTTCAAAGTAAGGAAGCGATCGAAGAAGTGATCGCCAAACGCGGCCTGACGGCCTCGCCGTCCTACATCAGCCGACAAATCGAATCCGACGTCTCGCGTGGCGACGGCTCCATTTCTGTGTCGTTGACCTGGGGCGATCCTGAGGAAGCTGCCGCCATCGCCAACGACTTGGTGGAAGTCGGTATTCGCCGTGCTCGTTTGATTCGCGATGCTGGTCTAGAGCAGCACATCGTCGGTCTCAGTCGCGCGATCGAAAACATTCACCTTCCCGAAGTGAATCGATTGAAAGAAGAGTACGCGGAATTGAATCGCAAGCTTGAAGTTCCGGACGTTCGCGTCGCCTATGACGAATGGAAAGACAAGCTGCAAGTTTTGGAAAAGGAATTGCGATCCGAGCAGGCTGTTTTGCAAGCCGCCGAGGAACAAGTATCGCGTCTGGAATCAGGCGTCGCCCTGGTCAACACTTCCCTTGATTCCAGTGCCGCCGGGTACAAGCCGAAGGGTCTTTCACCGGCCGCCGTCGTCAACCGAATCGCAGCGTTGGAAAAAGACATCAACGAACAACGAGAGTTTGTTGTCTTGGAATCCAAGCTGGAAAGCAAAGAAAGCGAACTGGCACGGATCGCACCTCTGGTCGGACGCGGCTTGGTTTCGCAATCGCGTTACAATGCGTTGGCATCCGAAGTCGATCAACTTCGATTGCAAGTTCGTGGCGACGGTTCCATGGTCGATCTAGAACAAGAATTGGAACGCCTCAATCGCCAAATGGACAGCTTCGGTGATGACCCAATGGCCTCGGTCGAAACCAGCCGCGAAGCCACACGTTTGAAGACGGAGTTGGACACGGACGTGGCAACGTCGCGAATCTTGATCGAACATCTCGAGAGCTCGATCGGATACCTGGAACCCCGTCTAGCGAACTTGGAATCGTCGATGGAAGCGGCGCGGGAAATTCAACGTAAACTGGCTGCTTCCCAAACGGGTCTTGATCAAAGCATTTCGCTAAGCGAGGCGATGGAGACGCTGAAGCACGGTGACGCGCACAGCTTCCGAGTCGTGCAACCTGCTTCACCTACCCTGGAATCGGAAAGCAGTAACTTCAAAAAATTGTTCGCCAGCACCTTCCTGATCTGCATGATCGGATTGTCGGCGCCGGTCATGGGGTTGGGTTTTCGACAAGTCATGCCCAAGCCGGCCGAGACGCTTGCCGATCGAATGGAAATTGCCGAGATCGGCAATCTTGGACGTGGCGATATGAAGGCCCAGCGTCCCGGCAAGTCGCTGGCCAAAGTGACTGATGCGATGCGGCTGACCGCGGTGCACCTGCAGTATCTGACCGGTGCGATGACCACGCGGTTGGTCCACGTCGTCGGGTTAAGCGGTCGCGCGGCAACCGTCGGCGTCGTGCGTAAGTTGGGACTTTCGGTCGCCGAATTGGGCGAAGACGTCACCGTCGTGATCGTTGGTGGCCAACCAAAGGCAGAAGGCGAGATTGTCGAAATCGAAGTCAATGAAGAATACCCCGACAACTACCAAGTGGTATTGATTCACGAGAGCCGAGCCGAAGAGATTCTTAGCCATTTGCAGAACGAGGTTCATTGCGAAGGTTTGATCTTGGTGACCGGGTTGTCGTGCAAAGAGCGACCCGAGATTGAATTGTTGAGTTTGAAATCCAACTCGGTCGTTTTGTCGGCACCAGCCGGCGGCAGGATCACACGAGCCGCCGACGCAGTGGTCGGTGGACTGCGACGTTTCAACTTCCCGATTCTGGGAGTAATCTCTTGATCCTTGCCGTTTTAGCGTTCCAGTTCGTCGTAGCTTTGCAATGGATACTTGGTTTCGTTGCGATCGCCTTTCTGGTTCCGACGTTCATGTTGATGACCCAGTGCGTCACGGGATCGTTCCCTCGCCGCAAAGACGTCGACGGTGATCACCGGGACAACAGTGGCGTCGGACGTCCTAGCGTCGATGTCTTGATTCCGGCTCACAACGAAGAATCGGTTATCACGGCTACGATCCTTTCGATCCAAAGCCAATTGCGAGCCGGCGATCGAATGTTGGTCATCGCCGACAATTGCACAGACGACACCGCTGCGGTGGCTCGTGCATTGGGCGCCGACGTTACCGAACGGTTCAACGATACCCAGCGAGCCAAAGGGTTCGCAGTCGATCATGGTTTGAAGGTTCTCGAAAGCGATTCGCGCGATGTAGTTTTGATGGTGGACGCTGACTGTGACGTTTCCAACGGATCGGTCGATCGGCTTGCACGGCTTGCGATTGAAACGGGAAGCCCCGTGCAAGCGAACTATCAAATGCCCGCCGCTTCGCGTGCGGGGTCTTGGGGCGCCGTTTCGGGTTTCGCCACGACGGTAAAGAACCAAGTTCGGCCGCTCGGCCTGCATCGGCTCGGGTACGGATGTGTGCTTTACGGATCGGGAATGGCGTTTCCGTCGAAGTTGGCTCGCCGCCCGAATTGGGCCAGCGACAACATCGTGGAAGACATGAAGGTCAGCTACGACTTGATGATCGAAGGTCACTCGCCGCGTTACTGTCCCGAAGCGATCGTTCGTGCGGGACTTCCTGAAGCACGCGACAATGCGCTCGAACAACGCAAGCGATGGGAACATGGGCACCTTCACACGATCGCCACTCAATCGCCTCGTCTGATCGGTTGGGCCATGAAGACGGCGCGTCCGTCGCTGCTGGTTGCGGCGATCGATTTGTTGATTCCGCCGTTGGCGTTGTTGGTGCAGTGCTGGGTCATTGTGACGCTTGCGATTTTGGTGATCACGTGGACGACGTCCATCAGCTGGATTCCGTTGGCCATCATGACGGTTGCGGGTTTCAACTTGGCGATTGGCGTGATGACAGCGTGGTATGCCCATGGTCGCGATCAACTTTCCATTCGCCAACTATGCACGATCCCGTTCTACATCCTCAGCAAACTTCCACTTTATGTCTCGGCAATCTTTCGGCGTCAGCGCACTTGGCGTCGAACCGATCGTGAACCTAGCCACGAAGCAACTGTCTAGATCCTGCCTGCCGCTTCCGCCGAAAACCCCGCCCCTTCCCCCCGCCATACGCGAAGATTTTTCGTCATCATCGAAATGAACACCTCGATCGTTATCGTCAACTATCGGACGGCTCCCCTGACCTGTGATTGCTTGGCTTCGCTTGCCACGCATGTCGTTGGTAGGTCGGATGTGCATGTCGCGCTGGTAGACAATGCGTCGGGCGACGACTCGGTTGATGTACTTCGTGCGGCGATCGAAGCGAATGGTTGGCAGTCGTGGGTGACGCTAATGCCGCTGGATCGAAACGGCGGTTTCGCGTTCGGCAACAACGCGGCGATCCGCGATGTATTGGCGGTCACGTCCGATGATGCGGGCGGGCGAAGCAAGACGGACTTGGTTTGGTTGCTCAATCCCGACACGTTGGTCCGCGAAGGCGCTCTTGAGCACATGATCGCGTATTTGGACGCCAATCCAGAAGTCGGCATCGTCGGCAGCCGGCTTGAAGACCGCGACGGAACGGCACAGCGTTCTGCGTTTCGTTTTCCGAGTCTGGCGAGCGAGATCGACGACGGTCTTCGCTTGGGCATCGTATCGCGATTGTTTTCGAAGAAGATCATTGCACCGCCCATTTCCGAATCAGCGATCCGAACCGATTGGGTCTGCGGCGCAAGTATGTTGATTCGGCGAGAGGTCTTCGAGGCGATCAGCGTGCTCGACGAAAACTATTTCATGTACTACGAGGAAACGGACTTTTGTCGGCAAGCGGCGTTGGCCGGTTGGGCGTGTGGGTACGAACCACGCAGCCGGGTCGTTCACTTGGTTGGTCAAGCGTCAGGCGTTCAGATCCAATCCAAGCCTCAAAAACGCCGCCCTCAATATTGGTTCGAATCGCGTCGCCGGTACTTCGTCAAGAATCACGGTTTCTTGTTCACCTGTGTCACCGACTTGGCTTGGGGCGCGTGTTATTCGCTTTATCGAATTCGCGCAGCGGTACAACGAAAGACGGTCACCGATCCGCCATGTTTCTTGTTTGATTTTTTTCGCAACAGTGCGATTGTCCGCGGAGGTGCGATGTGAGTCATCCATCTCCAGCCGCCACGATTGAAACCGTAACAGAAGATCGTGATCGCGATATCAAGGCAGTCGACTTGATCGGCGTCGTCGCGATCGGTCGAAACGAAGGTGAACGTCTTCGATGTTGCTTGCAGTCGATTCAAAACTGTAATGCCGTTGTGTATGTCGATTCCAATTCATCCGACGATAGCGTTGCCCTTGCAAAGCAGTTCGGTGTCGAAGTGGTCGAGCTCGATATGAGTCAGCCGTTTTCGGCGGCCCGTGCTCGCAACGAAGGGTTTGCTCGTCTGATGGAAACCTTTCCAGCGACGAAGTATGTCCAGTTCGTCGACGGCGACTGCGAAATGTCTGACGGTTGGCTCCAGCGGGCACGCGACGAGTTCGGTAAAGATCCCAAATTGGCGGTCGTGGGCGGTCGCATTCGCGAACGGTATCCCGATCAATCGTTGTATAACCGGTTGTGCGATATCGAATGGAATACGCCCATCGGCGATGCCAAATCCGTTGGCGGAAACGCGGTCATGCGAACCGACGTGGTTCAGTCGATGGGCGGTTACAACCCGACGGTCATTGCGGGCGAAGAGCCTGAGTTGTGTGTTCGGATCCGCGCCGACGGTTGGAAGATTCGTCGAATTGATGCAGAAATGGCACGGCATGACGCGGCGATTACGCGTTTTAAGCAATGGTGGCGTCGTATGCAGCGAAGCGGCCATGCGTACGCACAAGGGGCAATGATGCACGGTGGCGCACCCGAGTTTCATTGGGTACGCGAAACTCGAAGCATTTGCTTTTGGGGCTGCGTTGTCCCCGTGATCGCACTGTTACTTGCGTGGCCCACCTGGGGATTGAGCCTTGGTTTGTTTGCGGGCTATGCCGCCTTGATAAGGCGCGTGGGACGTTATTACCGAGGGCGTGGTTTCTCGAAAACGGACTCTCGTTTGGCTGCGATTTTCGATGTGTTGGCGAAGTTTCCACAGTTCGTCGGCGTCGTCGTGTTTCGAATGAATCATTTAAGATCCAAAAATACTGAATTGATTGAATACAAGGGAGCTACATCATGAGCGTCTACGTTGAACCCCAACCCGAGGCGGTCCCGAGAACGACTCAGCCATCAAAGCCGGAATTCGCTGGGAAGATTGCCTACCTGGTGAACCAATATCCGGTTCCGAGCGGTACGTTCATTCGCCGAGAAATCGAGGCGATGGAATCGTTCGGTATCAAAGTCGTTCGATTCGCCATTCGTCAAACCAACGTTCGACTATCCGAACCCAAGGATTTGGTCGAAGCATCGCGAACGCGAATCGTTCTCGATCTGGGTTTACTCGGTCCCTTGGTCGCCACATTCGCGACCATGCTGACCAAGCCGATCACGTTCGTCAAAGCATTGGCGTTGACCATCAGAATGGGTTGGCATTCTGATCGCGGCTTGCTTGTCAATTTCGCATACCTGTTGGAAGCATGCCAATTGACCCGTTGGTTGATTCGCGAAGACGTCGAGCATTTGCACGTTCACTACGGATCCAATCCGGCTAGCGTTGCATTGCTATGCCGTGCCTTGGGTGGGCCCCGTTACAGCTTTACGCTTCATGGTCCTCACGAATTTGACAAGCCACACTTCCTTCGTCTGGGCGAGAAGGTTGCACGATCGAAGTTCGCGGTAGCCATTAGCGAATACGGCCGCAGTCAACTTTATCGATGGACCGACCGCGAGCATTGGGACAAGATTCACGTCGTCCACTGTGGACTCGACAGAGCTTATTTTTCGGAGGAACTGACACCGCCGCCATCCGATCCACGTTTGGTTTTCATCGGACGTTTGGACGAACAGAAAGGCACGCACCTGTTGGTCGAAGCGGCCAAGATGCTGAAGGACGGCGGTTGTGAATTCGAATTGGTCATGGTGGGCGACGGACCGTTCCGCGGTGAACTCGAAAACATGATTCGCCGATACGGTTTGGAATCGAACGTTCGTTTGGCCGGCTGGCAAAATGATGTCGAAGTTCGCCAATCGCTGTTGGATTCCCGAGCGCTCGTGTTGTCCAGTTTTGCCGAAGGTTTGCCTGTGGTGATCATGGAATCGCTGGCAATGGGTCGCCCGGTCATCTCGACCAACATTGCGGGCGTCGCTGAATTGGTCCAACCGGGCGTTTGCGGCTGGTTGGTACCCGCTGGTGCGATCGAGCCGTTGGCCAAGCGGATGCGAGAGGCCATCGAAATGCCCGTTGAGGAATTGGCCCAGTACGGAAAAGCCGGTGCTCAATTGGTCAGCGAGAGTCATCAAGCGGTGATCGAGGCGGCAAAACTGGCCCGGCTGATCGGACTAACAGAGCTCTAAGTCCCATTTTTATCACTTGAAGTGATCAAAATTATCAATTCGATCAATGACAGTTGGGTCCTCCACGGTATCAGAAATTTTTAAATGGCCTAAAGGGGCCATGGCCACCCAAGGCGGGGTTAGTGGGCCAGAAACCGGCATCAAAACTTACGCAATCCACTGGCATGTGGCTTGCTTCTATAGTTTGCCCCGTCGGAGCAGGTTGCCACGGATCAAGTGCACTGCGAACCGGCAAATTCCCTTTCCCTCCTTGATGTGTCCCACACGGATAAACGCAATGTCGACAGCTTCGACGTGTACCCATTCGAATTCCAGCCTGAACAACGCTCCAGATTCTTTGCGCCAAATGTGGCAAAGCCTGTTCATCTACGATCGCCTGAAGCGAGTCAGCGACATCGTCATTGCGATGGCTGCTTTGATCGTCCTGTCACCGATGCTTGCCATGGTGGCGTTGATGGTCAAGTTCACCGATTTCGGTCCGATTTTCTTCGTCCAAACGCGAATTGGCAAAGACGGTGTTCCGTTTTCGTGTTTGAAATTTCGTTCGATGCGAGTCAACGCGGATGAGTTGAAGGCAGAGTTGATGGGTCAAAGCCATCATGCTGACAATCGTACGTTCAAGATGGCGAAAGATCCTCGCATCACAAAGATCGGTCGCATCATTCGCAAATTCAGCATTGATGAGATGCCCCAATTGTGGAACGTCGTTCGCGGTGACATGAGCATCGTTGGTCCGCGTCCTTCATGCCCTCAAGAAGTTGCCGTTTATCATCACGGTGACTGGGAACGCTTGACCGTCAAACCCGGTTTGACTTGCATTTGGCAAGTTTGTGGACGCGGTGATATCCCGTTCAACCAACAAGTAAAAATGGACCTGGAATACGTCGAGTCACGATCGCTTCAATTGGATTTCAAATTGATGTTCATGACGATCCCAGCCGTCGTATTCGCACGGGGTGCTTACTAGAGTTTCGTTCTGGCGAACCCGCTGTTACCGAATCTGATTGATCTTTGATGCTTGTTTGATTTTACAGACGTCAAGGTTCATATGTCGCGATTGGGTGTCGTTGTTCGCTGTGTTACCTGCCTCGATCTACATTTATGTTTTCCAGTCCCCAAACAATCGGCCAATGCGACGCCAGCGACGCTTTACACGTCGTCCCATCGCAGCATTGGATTGGTGTCATCGAGGGGCCTGTTGATCGAGATGAAGCGTGCTTATTTCACTGTGAGAGTCCCCACGACGGGTTCATCCACCGACCTTTGCGAACCGTCCCGGTCAACCGATTGGGACGCCAAGGTCGGTTTTGGTCGTTCGCCCACTTGCTACCCGAATCACTAAGCCAATCGGTTGATCTCGTTCATGCGGTCAACACCGTACCGCTGAATGCGAAACGGTTCGTCATCGCGCTTGATGGTCAGCCCGCGATGCAGGACGCCTTTGCGTCTTCGTGGCATGCGGTGTTGGGGCATCGATTGCTCAGACTGACGTCGTGTCGGCGCATCTTGGTTCGAAGCGAAATCGCGAAACGAAATTTGCGCGGCCAGTTTGAGTTACTCGGGCTGTCGGAACTGGCGGATAAATTGTCGGTGTTTCGTGGGTTCGTGCCCGAACTTGCTCGGGATGCGAAAGGGCAATCGGCCGAAACGCGAATGCGCCGCAGGGCCGCCCGTCGTGGTGATTCATTGCAGGTGATGTTCGTGGGCCACGACGCGATCGGTATGGGCGTGATTCCCATGCTGGATGCCTTGGAAACGCTTCGTCGTGGTGGGTTGGAAATTCGGCTGACGTTGGTGTCTCGGATGGACGCCCCCAAGAGTCAAGATTTGGCGTCTCGTTCACCTTCGATCGAAAAGGTCCGCGATCGTGTCGATAGCGCCCCATGGATACGCAGGCTTGCAACCGTGTCGCGTCGCCGAGTGCAAGAATTGGCTGCCTGTCACGACGTTTTGGTGTTGCCCGCACTGAGCCACACATCGGGTTGGCAGATCGCGGAGGCGGCGATGCAGTGTTGCCCCGCAATATCAACCAATCTGTTTTCATTGCCGGAGCTGATCGAATCCAACGACACCGGGATGTTGATGGAGCTACCGATCGACGGTCACGGCCAATGGGAGGGATTTTCGCTCGATAGCGAAAGGAAAAAGAACGACGCGATTGTGCAGACCACTCGTAGCGTGTCCGAACAATTGACGGTCTTGCTTAGCATCCTTAGCCAAAACCGGGATCGCGTTGACCAACTTGGAATCGCTGCACGCGACAAGATGCGAAGCCTGTTCGGGCGGACTGCTGCCGTTGGCCACTTGCAACAGGTGTACGCTGATGCCTGCGGTTGAATTCGATGCAGACACCGTATCGGAACCAATCGACAGGTCGATGCTTGAACCGGTTGATTCCTCGCCGCATAGTGATGCGTCCGACGCATTGGGCGAGCCAAGTCAGATCGATCGTTCCGATCGCTTCATTCCCGCAAATTCGTCGTCGGTGATGGGTGCATCGGCTTGGTCGATGGCCGGTTATGGTGTCGGGCAAGGGTTGCGATTGGTTAACAATATGGCACTCAGCTATTTGTTGGTTCCAGAAGCATTTGGAATCATGGCCATCATCAATTTGGTGATCGTCGGGTTGGGTATGTTTTCCGACGTGGGTTCGGGACCATGCATCATCCAGAACAAACGCGGTGACCAGTTTGAGTTTTTGAACACGGCTTGGTTGGTCGGTGCGATTCGCGGTGCGGTCATCTCGCTATTGTCGGTACCCTTGGCGATTCCCGTCGCAAACTTTTTTGAACAACCATCCTTGGTGTGGTTGATCCCGTTGGCTTCGTTGACGGCATTGATCCACGGTTTCGCATCGACGTCGATTTTTTCACTTCAACGTCACCTCGATGCGAAAAGTTTGGCCTGGTTGGAAATCAGCTCACAAGCCATCGGCAGTGCATGCATGTGCTTGTTCGCTTGGATTTCGCCAACCGTGTATTCGCTCGTTTGGGGCATGATCGCCTTGGCGGTGTCGCGAACCGTTTTAAGCCACCGCATGATCCGCGGATATCGCAATCGGTTTCAGTTCAACCGTACGGACGCGAACGAGTTGTTTCACTTTGGAAAATGGGTATTCGTCAGCACATTGATGATGTTCGCCGCGATGCAAGTGGACCGCATGTTGATGGGCAAACTGTTCGATATCGGTACGCTGGGAATTTACGGCTTCGGTTTGGCGATCGCCACGCTGCCGCGGATGATGGTGGATAAGTTAGCGTTCAGCGTTCTGTATCCCGTGTTATCGAGTGCGGCGCGAGATTCGGTCGAGACCCTTCGCCACAAATTGATCGTTGGTCGACGAGTGATATTGTCGGTCGGTTCGGCCATGATCATCGGTGTGTTTTGCACCTGCAACGACTTCTTTCAATTGCTCTATCACAGTGACTTTCACAAAGCGGGCGAAATTTGCCAATGGCTTTGTTTATCGGAATGGATCGTCGTCCTAACATCGACTTCGACCCAGGCATTGGTTGCGATGGGTGAAACGCGGTTGGCGGCGAAGTCGAACTTTGCGAAGTTACCAACGACCATCATCGCGTCGATCATTGGGTTCCAGACGGGCGGTTTAGAGGGATTCATTGTCGGACTAGCCGTCGGTTCTGTCGTCGGCCACTTGGTGATGACCCTTTCCTTGGTGCAGAAGGGAATGCCCGTGGTGAAGCAAGACTTGCTAACAACCGTTTTCGTTTTCGTCGCGATGGCTATCGTGGTCATGGTGCAGTCCAACGAATGGCTGAACTGGCCGATTCGCTATGCCATCAGCGGTTTGATTGTCGTCGGTTTCTGTTGCTGGGCGTTGTATCAAGTGAACCAGTATCGCTGTTCGGAGAAAGCGATTGCTTTGGCCGATGATTCGTCGGCGACTTGAATTCCATCGACATTCAAATCTCAAACTGGGTCGACTCGACCTGTCTCCATGCAAACAGCTTCAAAAGAATCGGTCAGCGCTAGATCCATGGAAGACATGAACGGATGCGACGACGTCAACATCCAGGGCGGCGCCAACGTCTTGGCCGAACGTGATCCTGTGGTGGTGTGGGATGTGCCTTTCGACGCGGTGACACAAACGGAAGCCGTCGATCGAATCGGCGAATTGATTCGGCGGCGGAAACCCAGCTATGTCATCACGGCGAACTTGAACTACGTGATGTTGCATGCTCAGTCGGATGAAGTGAAGGAGGTCACGCTCGGTGCATCGTTGATTCTGGCGGACGGACAGCCGATCGTGTGGAAAAGCAAAATGGGGCCTCGGCCGCTGCCCGTTCGGGTCGCCGGCAGCGAGATGATTTATGAACTCGCCGAGCGCGCCAGTCGCGAGGGATGGCGGATCTATTTCATGGGTGGGATGCCCGGCGTGGCACAGAAGACGAGTGACCGCCTGGTCGAGGCCTATCCGGGACTGCAAGTCGCCGGTGTCGAATCGCCTCCGTTCCGAACGCTCTCCGAGACCGAGCAACGGGAACAGGATGATCGCATTCGCGACGCCCGAACGGACATATTGTTGGTCGCATTCGGCCAGCCCAAAGGCGAGCAATGGATCTATGACCATTGTCAACGGATTGGAGTACCCGTCAGCATCCAGTTGGGCGCGTCGTTCGACTTCATTGCCGGCACGGCGAAGCGGGCACCGGCCATCTATCAGAAGTTTGGGATGGAATGGGCCTACCGAATGTTAAGTGATCCCAGCCGATTGGTGCCGCGATACGCAAGCAACATTCGCTTTCTGCTTACGTCGATGTGGTCCTAGCAAAGGCACCGTCGCGGGTCGCATGCCATTGGTCCAATCGGTCGGAACATCGTTTGTGTTCCCATTTAACGGCGATCATTCGACGAACTGTACGTACTGTTGCTGGCCGGTCACGTATTGCCAACGAACGATTTGTTGTTGGACAAACACTTCCGCGGCTTGGCGTTTTAGCAGTGCATCGACCAAGCTGGCTTCGGCTCGAATCTTTAAGTCGAGAGATCCCTCGCCTTCTGCAAAAAGATCGTTGCGTCCCTTGACCTGTGACCGTGCCGTTGCGACACGTTCGTTCTGAATGCGAAGCTGTTCGGCACTGGTCATCACGTCTTCCCAAGTTCGGGCGACTTCGGCCGCGATCTCTTGCTCGACGCGATCTTGTTCGGCGATCGCCCGTGCAAGTTTCAACTGAGCCCGACGCAGGGCTGCACAGGCAGCCCGTTGGCCGACCGCTTGCGTGAATTCAAGCTGAACGATCCAGTTGTTGAAGCGATGTTCCGAAACGGTTTCGATTGCCCGGTCGAGGCCGGTTTCCAACCCGGTGACCTGATAGTCCAGTCGTAGATTCAAGTCTGGTCGCAGCGTGTCCGCAGCCAGGATGACTTCTAATTGAACCGCACGAATGTTTGCCTGAGCGGCTAAGACTTCCGGCCGAGCCATCGCCGATACTTCGCCGATCTCGCGGGCTACGTCGGTCGTGATGGCGGGTTCATCAATCGCAAAGTCGTAGTTAATGTCATTCAACGGCAGACCCATCAACTGGATCAGCGTGATCCGAGCCTTCTTCATGTCGTTCAAGGCGAGTGCCTCGTCGATGCGGAACCGTTGCCACTGGTCGCTAGCTTGTTCCACGTCGGGCAGTGTTCCTTCGCCAGATCGAACAGCTTCTTTTTCTAGCTCCAGTGTTTCCAATGCCGTGCGGACGGCGTCGCGAGTGACTTCATAATCACGTTGGGCTCGCTTCCAATCCCAGTAGGCCAGTTGAACGTCGCGGAGTGTTTCATTGACGATCGCTTGAAACTCGTGAGACGCCAAAGATTGGTTGGCGCGAGCGATTCGCAGCGGGGCAGTTGTGACGTTCTTGCCACGACCACGACCGAGTGGCTGTTCGAAGCTTAGGTTCAAGGCCGATCGCCAAGCCGGGTTCAAAAAGGTGCCGTCACCGACTGGCGTATCGTAGAAGTAGTTCATACCAACGCCCGCGCCAACCGTTCCGCCCGATTCCAGCATTTTGGTGATGGACAAAACATTCAAATCAGTGCCCGACAGAAAGTCGTTTCGCTGCTCGTTCGCACCCGGGGCAAGTCCACCGGGAAGCAAACCCCCGGTGTTGATGAAGTTGCGGTTTTGCTGGTCGAACTGACCGCCTCGGATGTCGGCTTGAAACACGGGGTCAAATACCGAACGCTCGGTCGAGACGAAGGTGCCGATTTCTTGCGGGAGATACCCCAGCACGGCGATGCCCTTGTTTTGCGACAAAGCGATTCGCACGGCTTCGGCCAATGGAAGCGGCTGCGAGCCGACATAGGCCGTCGTCGTCTCTTCGGGCGTGTCGGCGATCGGTGCGGGCAACGAATCAACCTTCTCGGCTTCTATTGCCAAGGCTTTCGCTTCGGCTTCCTCGGCCGCGGCTACCTTCTTCTTCGCCGCCGCAGCTCTCTTCTGCTGTGCAGCTTGTCGTTGTTCTGCTTGCTTGGCCCCGGCACGAGCCTTCGCCCGATTCTCTTTGACGACATTCTCCGCATCGTTGTCGCTCAACGACAACGGTTCGGCCGCCTTTGCCTTGATCGAATTGGGTGCCGGTGGAATCTGTTCGACGACATCGTCGATCGCGGAACCGTCGGACTGAAAGTTGGCAAATGCCGCGTTGGAGGCGACCTGAATCGGGTCGTTGGACACGATCGGGCGTCCACCGGTCAGCACCACTTGGTGGGGCGCTACCCGATCGCGAACACTGATCATCTGCTCGATGGAAATCGACTCTGGCATTCCAGTGGTCGGGATTCTCGGTGCCTCGGCAAGTGAGATTCGAGCCGCCGGAACGTTGCCGAAATTGGCCGGGCGGGCTTCGGTCACGATCGCGCTTTTCACCGTGTTATCCGAGAAAAGCGAGGCCGGAATTACGTTGGTTGTCATCGGACCCGCACATCCACCCATGGTGGTTAGAACGGCACCTAAAACTGCTGACGCCTTGGCTTGGTTGGGTCGCAACATGACAATGATTACTCCGACGAGCCCCGAAAGGCGAGTTTTTTTCTTCGAGAGCGGCGTGACCGTCCACCGTGACACCGTCACCTACCGCATGTATCGAGATATCGTCTGTCTCGCCCGGCCCAGCGAGGGATCGAGAAAAACATCGTCTAGTGTTAGTTCCGAAGACCTTGTCGGTTGTCCGGTTTGTGAGCATTTTGAGCTACAATTCGGGCCTTCCCCGATTCCCCGTTCTCTGATTTGGATTGATTTCACCGTGATTTTCGTGACTGGAGCCGCTGGTCAGCTTGGGACTGCTCTGTGCAGCAAGTTGGCCGATGCTTGTGTGGGGCTCTCAAGGGATCAACTCGACCTTTCGGATTGTGCGGCCATTGCGGCTTTGGTCGAATCTGAACGGCCCAAGGTGATCATCAACTGTGCCGCCTACACGGCCGTCGATTTGGCCGAGGACGATCCGGCGTCATGCCGACAAATCAATGCCGACGCCGTTGCCGCGCTAGCCAAAAGTGCCACCAAAGTGGGCGCGCTCCTGGTTCAAATCAGCACCGACTATGTCTTTGGCGGTTCAACGATCGCGGACGGACCCAATCACGAAGATTCGCCACTGGAAGCTCAAGGCGTTTACGCGCAAACCAAACTGGCGGGCGAACAGCACGCGCAAACTTGTCCCGATCATTTGGTTGTCCGCACCTGTGGCATTTACGGTCACCTTCCACAACCGAAAAACTTCGTCGAGACGATGTTGCGAATCGGTGTCGATCGCGAAGAACTGAGTGTCGTCGACGATCAACATTGCAATCCGACGTCCGCGTCGACGATCGCCGACGCGGTCATTGCTTTGATCGATGCAAAAGCCCGCGGAGTATTCCATGTTGCCGCATCACCGCCGACGACGTGGTGCCAGTTCGCTCGCGAGATCTTCAAACAGTCCGACATGGTAACTCGCGTGGTTCCGATCACGACCGAACAATTCGGCGCGAAAGCGGCACGACCACGGCACAGCGTGTTGGACACGTCGAAGTACACTCGCGTTACCGGCAAGTCGCTGCCTACGATTGCCGACGACTTGGCGATCTACTTAGCCACCCGCGCTTAGTCTGGCCAATCATCAACGAGATGTGTCGCTGTTCAACCCATACTCTTGATCCCACCAAGGTTGTTTAACGTAATGAAGAATTTGCGATTGGCACTGATCATCTTGGCTTGCGCGTCGACATCCGCGTCATCATTCGCTCAAACCGACGGACCGAACTCCATGGCTTACCCCGATACCGCGACGGTCGACACCACCGACGATTACTTTGGTCGCAAGGTCGCCGATCCCTATCGATGGCTCGAAGACACCGAGAGCGCCGAAACGGCCGCATGGATCGAAGCCCAAAACAAAGTCACGCAAAGCTATCTGCAATCGCTGCCCCAACGGGAACCGATGCGTAAGCGACTGGAAAAGTTTTGGAACTACGAACGGTATGACTTGCCGATCAAGAAGGGCGACTTCTATTTGTATTCGCACAACGACGGGCTTCAAGATCAGAGCATCCTCTACAAAGCCGAATCGCTGGATGCCGATCGACAAGTGTTGATCGACCCCATGACGTTTTCAAAAGACGGGACCGTCGCGCTGGCCGGTACGGCAACGTCCGATGACGGCAAATTGATGGCGTACGGTTTGGCCGACGGTGGCAGCGATTGGCGGACTTGGAAAGTTCGTGATGTTGCCACCGGCAAAGATCTGCCCGACGTCGTCGAGTGGGTGAAGTTCAGCGGCATCGCGTGGAAGCCCGATGGCAGTGGCTTTTTCTATGGTCGCTACGACGCTCCCGTCGAAGGCGCCGAGCTGACCGGAACCAACGAAAACCAAAAGCTGTACTTTCATAAACTCGGTGATTTGCAAAGCAAAGACACACTGGTGTTTGCGCGTCCCGATCAACCGAAGTGGGGATTCTCACCCGAAGTCACCGATGACGGTCGATACTTGGTGATCCAAAATTGGCGTGGTACCGAGCCCCAGTCGCAAGTCTTCATCAAGAACCTTCGACAAGAAGGATCACCGGTGATTCCCTTGATCACCGGGTTCGATGCCGACTTTGTTTGGGCAGCCTCCATTGGCGACACGCATTACTTTGTGACCGATCATGAGGCGCCCAAACGGCGACTGATCGCGGTTCCGGCTGGCGAAGAAAACCGAGACGCGTGGAAAGAGGTGATCGCGGAAACGTCCGACGTGTTGGAATCCGCCAGTCTGTTCGGTGAAACGTTTTATGCGTCTTACTTGAAAGACGCGCGCGGTCGTGTGAATCGCCACACTATCGACGGATCGATGATCGACGAACTGCCCCTGCCTGGTGTCGGGACGGTTGGCGGTTTCACCGGCCGTCAAAGCGCCGAGGAGACGTTCTTCAGCTTCACCAACTACGTGACGCCAACATCCATCTATCGAGTCGATTTGAAGGACGGCAGCGTCAGCCTGTGGCGGCAACCCGAAGTGGCGTTCGACGTCGCCGATTATGTCACCGAGCAATTGTTCTGTGTCAGCAAAGACGGAACCAAGATTCCAATCATCGTAACGCGCCGCGCCGACACGACGCTGGACGGAACGAATCCGACCATGCTGTACGGATACGGTGGCTTCAACATCTCCATCACGCCGGGTTTCTCGCCGGCGACGGTCGGTTGGGTCGATGCGGGCGGCGTGTACGCGGTCGCCAACCTTCGCGGCGGAGGCGAATACGGACGCCAATGGCACGAAGCGGGAATGAAACTGAAGAAGCAAAACGTTTTCGACGATTGCATTGCGGCGGCCGAGTTTCTGATCGAAAAGAAGTACACGACGGGGTCGCGTTTGTCGCTATCCGGACGCAGCAACGGCGGTCTGTTGGTGGGCGCTGTCACGACCCAGCGGCCCGATTTGTTTGGCGCGTGTCTGCCCCAGGTCGGTGTGATGGACATGCTGAGGTATCACAAGTTTACGATCGGTTGGGCTTGGGCATCCGAATTCGGCAGCAGCGACGAAGAAGACCAGATCGACAATTTGTTGTCCTACTCGCCGCTGCATAATATCAAGCCCGGTGTTTGTTATCCGGCAACACTCGTCACGACGGCCGATCGCGATGATCGCGTTGTACCGGGTCACAGTTTCAAGTACGCCGCCGCGCTGCAGGCGGCTCAAGGCAAAACGTCGAATTGCAAACGTCCGACGTTGATCCGAATCGAAACACGCGCCGGACACGGCGCGGGAACTCCGGTCAGCAAGCAGATCGAAGAGTACGCTGATAAGTGGGCGTTCCTGCTTGAAAACCTGAAATGATCGCCGCTATTGTGCTGACGCCGGCGCCGATTGCGGCACCGGCCAAGTGCGATTCGACCAGCGGTGTGAACGTGGACGAATCGACGAACATCGTTTGTCCGGTGGTCGCTTCATAGATCGATTTGCCGACCAATCCGATCGCGGGAATCAACCACATCGCGGCCGTCTTCTTTTCGTTCGCCGACCAACTGGCGCGGCATTGGTCGATCACAAACCATACGAACAATCCGGTATCGATGCCGCTGAGTCCGCGGTAGATGCCGATGCTGTCGCACCAATATCCGATCGACGCGGTGATCCCCGCTGCCATCACCGCCATCGCAATCGGAAACAGTCTGCGATGCTTGCGCTCGCACGCCACTCCCAGCGCGACAAACATCAACAGGTCCCAGAACAAATGAGACCCGTCGAAATGGGTGAAGTGTCCCGTCAAAACTCGCCACCATTGTCCATCGCCTATCAAGTCAAAATCGACCTGGCACGACGTCGCAATCGACGGAAATGCGAACGCGATCAGGGCGGAAGCGGCGATGATCCACGTGGTAGGAGTCTTCATGACGGGACCTGAGCAGAGGGAACGGTGAGGTAGAGGCAACCCAGCAATGCACGATCAATCAATGTCGTGGATCACAGAGTGATCCACGACAATCCGACAACTGATTCTTGTTCGTTGCTTAGACGTGGAGGGAACGAAGCAGACTCGATCACACACGTTTTCGTCGTCGCGACATCGCTGCCGCTGCAGCCGAACCCAACGCAATCAACGCGGTGAACGGTTCGATCGCCCCGCCTCCTCCACCACCGCCGCCGCCAGAGCTGAATCCAAAGTCCAAATCGACACCGCGATCGCGACTCTGGGGTGCGGGACCGGATGACGGAGTCGAAGGCGTTGAGCCGGCAGGAGTTGGCGAATCCGATCGAGTGGATACGAGTTTCTGTGATCGGTCGACCTCAAAGTCTTCGTTGCCACGATTGCGCAGTTGAGTCAATTTGGCCTGCACGGCTTCCCGAGACCGACGATCTCGCTCGATACGAATGGCGTTTCGTTGTTCGATCTTCCAGCGTTTGAATTCGGCGTCGTTCTCTAGCACCAACATCGACGCGTGAGGTGACACGATCGAATAGCCTTCGCACAGACGCACGATCTCGTCTCGCATCGATGCGCCGCCGGTTCGTTCCGTAGCCATCAATCGGGCAACTCGCTTCTGGGCCCACATCCGTTCGATCTCGCTATTTCCTTCGTCGTTGTTCGCCAGTGGCATGTCGACGGTTTGTTCCCAAGGCGAGCCTTGCACTTGACCTCTTAGCGTCACCGTCACCGAGCCCGCGTCGCCATAGCGCCCGTACATTCGCAATGGCGTTCCGTAAAACAAATCGCCCGAGACGGTCGGTTCGACTTCGGCGATACGGCCACCGTCAAAGCTGACGCTCAAGTCTTCAATCGCGGGACGCGTCAATTTTTGTCGCATCAATTGGGCTTGCCGTTTAAAGCTGTCTTCGGTTGATACGAACGCAGCCAATCCGCCCGCACCGGTCGCCATCTGTTCAAGCAGAGGCCGATTCACTTCGTTGCCAACGCCGATGCAAAAGACGCGGACGCCCGCCGGTCGGCTGCTGATCAAACGAAGTAGTTCTGCTTGCTCGCCGACCTCGGTCAACCCGTCGCTTAACAGAACCACGTTGAGCGGTCGATCATCATCGCGGTAAGCGTAGGCCGCCGACAAAGCCGGCTGTAAAACCGTACCGCCGCGAGCCCGTTGTTCGGCAAAGAAATCGCGAGCCTTTCCAAGGTTCGCTTCAGACGGTGTTTCCATGGTCTTGAACAACGGCGTCGGCGCCAGGTTGAAGGCGACGCAATCGAATCGGTCATCGGGGCCGAGTGAATCGATGAATGCCATCACACTTCCGCGGCTAATGCTCAGCTTGTCGTCCCGAGCCATGCTGCCCGATACGTCCAGCAAAAACACATAGTCCATCGCTTCGACCGCGGCGCCCAAGTCTTCGCCCGGGGTTAGTGTCATCATGAAGTACCCGTCTTCACCGTTGGGCCGACTGGTGACGACGTCTAGTCCTGTTCGTGCCCGTTTCGTATGAACCGACATGACGATATCGCGAGACAGATCGCCCTCGGTCAACTCGATGGCGGCTTGCGCATAGTCGCTTTGATGATCGACGACAACGAAATCATCGGCATGCGATTCACTTTTCAGTTCTTCGATCGGTACTTCGCTTTTCAAATCCACGTTCATCGAAAACCGACCGCGGACTTTCGTGTCGATCGGTTTGCCGTTGACGTTGGTCGCCAACGGATAGACGTACGTGGCCCAGTCGTGATCGATGTCGAGTTCTTGGTAGTACTCGATGCGAACGCGTTGTTCAGCGCCCGGCGCGATCGGAAAGATCCGCATTTCAAACTGCTTGAAGTCAACTTGTTCAAGCAGTCCCGGGTCGCGGCGTTTTTCTTTGTAGCTGTTATAGATTTCTCGGGCCCGTTGCTTTTCGACGACTTCCCCAATCATCTCTTTCCCACCGATCCACATGCTGAAGTTGGATACGCTAGCTTCGCGGGGGACGGGAAACGTGTACAACGCCTCGACCTGGCGATTTTCAGTATTCAAGAAGACTTGGTCGACTTGCGTGACGGCGATCGAGTTGTTGATCGTGACGCGGACGTCCTGCGATTTGATTTCCAAGACGCCGCCGAATCCGCCATCAGCCACCAACAAACCGGCTGCGTTGGAAGGTGGCGGCGACGCAACGGAAGTCGCAAGTGCCGTAGCCAGCGCGATGGCGACTGGCAAAGATCTGAGTCGAAACATGATGGAACTCCGAGACGAGGGGGGGCCGAGCCGCAGATTCAACGACGAATCCAAGGCTGTTCCCTGTTTAGAGCCCGCCGCGCCGGAAAGCTTTCGCAACTATTTTCGCCCGCATCAATCCGTCGTACGCCAGCGGCTAACCGCCATCGGTCGACCGTTCATTTTGATCCCAGCAACCAAAACGGTCGCCTCAAACGACCAATCGCGTCGATCCCGACCGCCATCGTTTCGACTCGGCGGCCCGTCCAACGATCCGAAACGCTCTCGACCCGAACGCGGATGTCGGTGTCCCAATGGTGACGATCGGCCATCGCGATCGCCATCGCCAATTGGTATCGAGCTTGGGGATAGACGGGCACAAGACGCTGCTCGAGCGACCAGCGCGACATGGCAAAGGAACTCCATCCATCACCGTCGTCATCCGCATCGAAGTACCCGGCCGTGGTCTCGTCCAGCTTCGCGATCGCCGAAGCGTGAACTTGCATATCCACGCGGCTGGTGTGTGGCGAGTACAGCGACCATGACAGCCAGTGGTCCCAAAGTCCCCACCGTTCACCGATCGGTGCAATCAGCATCAACGCCAATACCATCGCGGTCGCCATCGGCAGAGGTGTCGAGGCATCGGATGACGAATCAACGGACGACCGGACAACGGAATCGCCAACCGAGCGAACCATCCACCAATACGTCTGGAACATCAGCGCCAAGTTCCAAACTAGGACTCCAAGACTATGATCCAATCCCCATGGACCTAACAACACGATCAACGACGCGTGCATCCCCATCACCAAGATGCCGGCCCCGCGTCGAGTTCGGCGAAACAGTAAACCGATGCCGGCAGCCAATTCGGCGGCCGGGAACAGCAACGCGAATCGAGCCCGCATCGAGTCATCCAAGGTCTCGGCAACACGTCCCAAAGGGCGAGCCGCCACATTCCAAAACTCTTGACCCACGGTGTGAGCAAACTGAAAGTCAAACTTGCCCAAGGCGCTGTAGATGTAAACGCTGGCCGCCGCAGGGATGATCAACCGGCGAAGCCACCGCTTGTTCAGCGTCGCAAACATTATCGCGTAAATGGCCAACTGATAGGCCCATGGTTGCAATCGGTGTTGGTCGACCGCAAAGGAAGCCAACAATCCGGCCACAACACAGAACCATGAAATTCGACTTCGCGTCGATGTCGTGTGACCGCAAATAGTGGAACCCATCGCCGCAAACGTCCAAAGGCTGATCCCATCTAGCAACCATGGCAGTTCTGCAATCGCCGGTTTGATGACGAAAGGTGCAAGCGGAATCGCCGGATACTCATTGGCCGCAATCGTGGGAAACCACAACGGCCAAGTCGCGATCAATAGCGCGATCGCAAATCCTGCCCAAACTCTTGGGAAAACAGTGTCGCGGTCAAGAGTTTTCGAGAAGTACGGCGACACGGTTTTTGGTTTCGGTTTAAAATCAAGCGAGTCTTCGGAGCGGGACGTTTCAGCAAGACAGCAAACGAATCGCGAAATTTCTACGTTGGGCAAGCATGATAAACCCCCACTTCCGCAATCGATGCATCGCCGCACTTCTTATGCTGGTGGTCACTGGCACGGCCCACGCCGATTTGGTGTTGTATACCGTACCGGGAACCGAAATCACCTTAAAGTTGATGGGCAAAGTGACGGTCAATGTCGGCGGTACGGTGTCGTGTCGGCACGAGCGAGGAACCCTGCACTTCAGCTTGAGTGATTGCCAAATTGTACGCACTCAATCGAACCAGAAGATCTATGGATCCAAAAGTTCCGCAGCTCGACGCGAGGGAACGGCCCAGTCCCATCTCGACCTGGCACTTTGGTGCGTCGAACAGGGCATGTTGGAGGAAGCCGACAAGGAACTCGCCGAGGCGTGGAAGGCCGACCCGAACAATCCCCAAGTCCGTTTGATGGTTCAATTGGTCAAGTACCGACGAGCCACTGTGCCCAGTTCGGCATCGATCGAACAAGAAATGCGGCAATTTGTCAAAAGCGATTCGATGAAGGTCGCCCGCAGTCGTCACTACATTCTGTTGCACGATTGTTCGGACGCCGACGATCCGATTTATGGGAAGCCGATTGCCCAGCATCGACTCGATCTTCTCGAGAAGGTCTACGACAGCTTTTACATGAAGTACGCGCTCGAAGGGCATCCGCTTCGTGTCCCACGAGAACCGATGCGAGTCGTGTTGTTCAACGATCACGCGGACTATCTGAATTTCGTCCGCATCCTCAGTCCATCGCTCAAAATGGCGGCCGGTTTTTATTCGCCCGAAGAAAACATCGCGATCTTCTATCGTCAAAAGACCGACGAAGCGTACGAGGGCGCCGACCAGTTGGTCGAGATATTAAAGGGCCTTCGCGAGGAAGTCCGTCGCAATCCTTCTGCCGCGGGCGGCGAGATCATTCGCTTGGCCAAGACGGTAGAACTGTTGGTGGACATCGAAGGCGAGAACAAAGAGATCGAAGTCGTCACCCACGAAGCAACCCACCAATTGGCCGCCAACAGCGGCCTGCTCGATCGAGAAAAGTTCCAAGTCCGGTGGGCCCACGAAGGGTTGGCAAGCTATTTCGAATCCCCCAAGGAAGCCACGTGGGCCGGCATCGGCGCGGTCAACGAACAACGACTGGGGTACTACCGAATTTTGTCGCACGATCCCGAGCATTCGAGTTTAGAGTTTGTCGTCACGGATCGAATATTCGACTACGCGTCAACGAACGGTTCGGTTATGTCCGCGTACGGCCAAGCCTGGGCGCTGACGCACTACTTGATGAACGAACATCTCAACGAACTGTTGGCATTCTATAAAAAGATGGCCGTCGATGACTTCAAAGTAGAACGAGACGACGCGTGGCGAGACAAAACGTTTGCAACGTTCAAGGAGTGCTTCGGTGACATCGAAACACTAGAACTCGAATGGCGCCGCTACATGCGAGACCTAAAAACCGACGACGAATTGCTAGCCGACAAGTTGTAGTTCCAATCACTTGGCGCCCATTCGGTCGCAAACGCCGCCGATGCCCACGCCTTTCCCATACCAGTACCCAGGGCGGGACTCGAACCCGCAAGGGCGTAACCGCCCGGCAGATTTTAAATCTGCTGTGTCTGCCAATTCCACCACCAGGGCTTCGGATTTGCATCCGCGGCGAACTTCTCGAATCCCCAACAATTGACCATTTTCGTGGCTCCGCGTCGACCGGGATGCTACACCCAATTTTAATCCATGCCCGGCGAGTTGGCAGCTGGCTGGGTGAATCGACCGTGATCTGAGTTGTCGGCTTCCCGACTGTGATCCGAATCGTATACCGACGCCCGGTTGGCCACCGTGGATATCCAGAAATCCGCAATTTGGCCGTCCGTACCCCTGTGTAAGAGGCGTGCCAGCGAGGGACAATGGGGATGGACCTCCGCTGACGATTTCAAAGGATGTTAAAGTGATCGGTCACCGCTATTTATCGTTTCGTTCCCTGTCGATCCTCGGTCTGCTGTTGGCGACCGCTATGTCTTCGATGGCAAAACCCTCTCTTGCTCAGGATACGAACGACGTGTCATGGAAATCAGTCGAAGAGGCGATCCAGAAAGGGCTGCCCAAGACGGCGATCGAACGGCTGGTCCCGATCATCCGATCGACGAAAGCGGCGCAGAACTACGATGCTGCCGTAAAAGCGGTTTGTTGGAAGATCGCTTTGGAGGGCGAGATCGAAGGCAACCAACCGGAAGAAAAAATCACGCGGCTGCGCGCCGAAATCGATCCGTCCCCCGATCCGATGAAGCCGGCGATGGAGGCGATCCTTGCCAATTGGTATTGGCACTACTTCCAACAAAACCGATGGCGTTACTTGCAGAGAACGCAAACCGATGCGACCGCCGCCGACTCGATCGGTGACGACATCACCACCTGGGACTTGGCTCGGATCTTGGAAAAAATCCGGGACCAGTTCGAAACGGCGCTTCGATCCACGTCTCTGCTAGAGTCGACGACGGTCGATCTATATCGCGAGCTGCTTGATGGAATGGACGGGGCGACGGAACTGCGTCCGACGCTTTACGATGTCCTCGGTCACAACGCGATCGATTTCTACGCATCTGGTGAACAAGCCGGATCGGCGAAACAGGACAAGTTCGAGTTTTCGGCTGACGGCCCGGCTCTCGACGATGCCGATGCGTTCATCCGTTGGGAACCGGCGACCGACGACGCCGACTCGTTGACGCTTGCGGCGATCAAACAGTTTCAATCGCTGATTCGTTTTCACCAAAACGACTCCGACCGATCGGCGTTCTTCGACACCGACTTGCGGCGGCTGATCTTTGCCGAAAATCAAGCATTTGGAGAATCGAAGTCACAGCGGTTTCAAGCGGCGCTTCGTCGCTTTGCGGAATCCAATTCCGAAAACCCCGTGGCGGCTCGTGCCTTGCACCGTTTGGGTGAGTCGCTGCGCGAAAGCGGTGACTTGGTCGCCGCACATCGGGTCGCGACACAGGGCTTGAACAAGTATCCCGATTCGGTGGGCGGTCGTGGTTGCTACAACCTGATCCAAGAGATCGAGTCTCGTTCGTCGGGCGTTGTCACCGAACGGGTTTGGAATTGGCCGGGCAACGAACCGAAAGGCCACAGCGATGCTGGCGGCCCCGTCATCGACATCACGTACCGCAACGTCACCAAAATCTACTTCCGATTGGTGAGGTTTGATTTTCGTGAATTCATCAGCAGCAAGCGTTGGGGCGTCGAGCAACTCGACACGGGCAAACGATCCGAGTTGTTAACGAAAGAACCCGAAGTCAGTTGGATGGCCGATTTGCCGGCCACCGACGATTTTCAGCAACGAGTGCAATCGGTCGCGCCGCCGAAAGTGCCCGCCGCGGGTTCGTATTACTTGATTGCCAGCCACGATGTCCACTTTGCCGTGGAAGACAACCAAATTTCGCTATGCGAAGTTTGGGTCAGCGATTTGTCGATTGTGACTCGCAATCATGGCAGCGAGAGTCTGATCGACGGTTTCGTCTTGAACGCTCGATCGGGCGAACCGATCGAAGGTGCAACGGTCGAAACGTGGTCGTTTGATCAACCATCGCAAACACGTCGGGCGATGAAAACGGTCCGCACCGACGCCAACGGAATGTTCCGTATTTCGGGCGCGAGCCGGCAACAGGTTTTCTTTTTGGCGTCACATCACGGTCAAGAATTGGCGACGGCGAATCCGCTGCATTTGTATCAATCCAATCGCTCGCAAGCGACGGTACAACAGACCGTATTTTTCACGGACCGATCGATCTATCGTCCGGGTCAGATGATCCAGTTCAAGGGGATCTGTTTGACATACAACCAAACCAACGACAACTATGCCGTGATGAAACGAAAGAGCGTTTCGATCGTATTCTCGGATGTCAACGGCAAGGAAATCGAGCGATTGAATCTTCGCACGAACGACTACGGCAGCTTCGCAGCAAGCGTCACAGCGCCGCGCGACCGCTTGACGGGACGCATGACGCTGGCGGTCCAAGGGCAACCGCGAGGCCAGACTCAGGTCACGGTCGAGGAATACAAACGGCCGAAGTTTCGCGTCGATCTGGAATCGCCGAGAGCCGATGTGAAACTTGGCGAAGAAGTTGTCGTCGCGGGAGTGGCAACGGCTTACACCGGAGCGTCCGTGGATGGGGCGACGGTCTCGTACCGCGTCGTGCGCAATGTTCGCTATCCGATTTGGTGGTTGCGATCGTGTTGGTGGATGCCGCCGGTGCAAGGCGAAAGCCAAGAAATTGCGCACGGGACCACAACGACGGACGCTTTGGGCAGTTTCAAAGTGCCGTTCACGGCCAATCCAGACACGTCGGTCGCCGAGGAATCGCAACCCACCTTCGACTACGTTGTCTACGCCGACGTCACCGATACGACGGGCGAGACGCGTTCGGATCAACGTTCGATTCGAATCGGCTATGTCGCTTTGACGGCGTCGATGACAACCGTGGATTGGTTGACGGATCAATCGCCGACTGAAATCAAGGTGCGCACGGAATCGCTGGACGGCGAGCTTCGCGGTGCCGACGGTCGCTTGAAAATCTACCGATTGACCGCTCCGGATTCGACGACTCGTCCGCGGTTGGTCCAGCTCTATCGGCGACCCGAATTCGTGAAGCCTCGTGATGGATCGAAGCCGGAACCGGACTGGGCGAATCCGGATTCTTGGCCGCTGGGTGAAGTCGTTTTCGAGCAAGCGGTCATGACGGATGCGTCGGGTTCGACGACGGTCAAGGTCGACCTTGCATCGGGGCTCTACCGGGCCGTGTTGGAAACGTCCGATGCGTTTGGCAAGGAAGTCCGCGCCGAACTTCCTGTGCATGTATTGGATCCCGACGCAAAGCGATTCGATGCGAAGATCCCGTTCCATCTCGAGTTACAGAAAGAATCCGTTGAGCCGGGCGAAGAGTTTCTGGCTATTTGGGGAAGCGGATACGAGTCGGCTCGCGCGTTCATCGAGATCGAGCATCGCGGAAAGATCAACCAAAGCTATTGGACCGATGCGGCGTCGACTCAGTCGCAGATCAAACAATCGGTGAATGAAGCCATGCGAGGCGGGTTCACTCTGCGTGTCACGATGGTTCGAGACAACCGGGCCCACCTTGAACAACGCACGGTCGACATTCCGTGGACGAACAAACGCTTGGACGTTACTTGGGAGCACTTAGTTTCAAAGCTGGGCCCCGGTGCGAAAGAAACTTGGACCGCGGTGATCAAAGGACCGGACGCCGCTCCAGCGGCTGCTGAGATGGTGGCGACGCTCTATGACGCATCGCTCGACGCGTTTTTGCCGCATCAATGGCAAGATCGATTCAACGTGTTTCGCCACGAACGAACGCGACTGTCGTCGTCGTTCGAAAACACGCCCAAGTACTTGCAGACGATATCCAATCGCTGGACGGTCGACCGGCGAGACGAATCGTTGGCCTATCCGCGACTGCCCGATTCATTGATCCGACCGATGTTCGGGCTGCGAGTCGGCCGCAGCTATGGAATGATGCAGCGTGGGATGATGATGAAAGGTGCCGGAAGTATCGCCGAAGGTGCGCCGATGGCCGAGGCGATGATGATGGACGGCGCCGCGCCGGCCCCCGCGACCATGGATTTCGCCGCCAGCGAAGAGCCGCCAACCTCGATCGATGAGACGCCGAAAGTCGATTTCGACAACGTTTCGGTTCGAACGAATTTGAACGAGACGGCGTTTTTCTATCCCCAGTTGATGGCGGGCGACGATGGCTCGGTACGGATGGAGTTCACGATGCCCGAGGCGCTTACCGAATGGAAGTTCTTGAGTTTCTCGCACGACAGAGACCTTCGCAGCGGTTCGTTGACCGACACGATCGTGACGGCAAAGGACTTGATGGTCGTTCCCAACCCGCCGCGATTCCTGCGCGAAGGCGACGAGATTGAATTCACGGTCAAGGTCGCCAACCAATCACCGACGCGGCAAACCGGTTCGGCACGCTTGACGTTCGCGGACGCACGCACGGGAAAGTTTGTGGATGATCGGTTGGCGAACGAGTCCAACGAAAAGTCCTTTGAGATCGCTGCGGGGCAATCGCAAACGCTGGCATGGCGGGTCAAGGTGGCCGATGGGTTGGGGGTTTTGACCTACAAGGCCGTCGCATCGACGGGGCGATTGTCGGATGGCGAAGAGGGCTACCTTCCGGTTCTTTCACGTCGCGTATTAATTACCGAGTCGATCGGGCTACCGATTCGCGGTAAGCAAACAAAAACATTCGAGTTTGAAAAGCTGCTCAAATCGGGCGATTCGGATTCGATCGAGCATCAATCGGTGACCGCGCAAATGGTTTCCAATCCGTCGTGGTATGCGGTGATGGCGCTGCCGTACTTGATGGAGTACCCGCATCAATGCAGCGAACAGACGTTCAATCGTTTGTATGCAAACTCGATCGCACGTCACATCGCCAAGAGCGATCCGAAGATCAAGCGAGTGTTGGACCAGTGGCGAGCGAAACCGGCACTGGACAGCCCGCTGAACCAAAACGAAGATCTGAAGTCGGTCGTCATCGAAGAAACACCATGGGTCCGCCAAGCCGATGACGAGGGCCAAGCCCGTCGCAATGTCGGTGTTTTGTTCGACGCCAATCGTTTGGACAGCGAGACGGCGCGGGCGATGAATCAATTGGCCGAGCAACAGTTGGGTGACGGGACGTGGCCTTGGTTTCCCGGTGGCCGATCGAACGAGTACATCACGTTATACATCACAACCGGGTTCGGTCGGATGCGGCATTTGGGCGTTGACATCGACGTCTCGGCGGCCATTCGCTCGCTCGATCGGCTCGACGCCTGGATGAAGAAGTGGCATGACGAAATCCCCGCTGGGGATCGGTCGAAAGATCACCTGTCGTCAACGGTGGCGATGTATCTGTATGGCCGAAGCTTTTTCTTGAAAGAACATCCCGTTGCACCAGAGCATCAAGCAGCATTCGATTACTGGGTGGCCCAATCCGAAAAGCATTGGTTGGAACTTCGCAGCCGACAATCGCAGGCTCACATCGCCATCGCGATGAAGCGAATCGGACAGAACGCGACGGCGCAATCGATCATCAAGTCGATCAAAGAGCGATCAGTCAGCAGCGAAGATCTGGGCATGTTTTGGCGTGACGCCGAGAACGCTTGGTGGTGGCATGCCGCGCCGATCGAGACGCAGGCGATGATGATCGAGGCGTTCGACGAGGTAATGGATGACGCCGACGCGGTCGAGGACTGTAAGGTTTGGCTGCTAAAACAAAAGCAGACCCAGAATTGGAAGACGACGAAAGCGACCGCCGACGCGATCTATTCGTTACTGCTTCGCGGCAGTGACTTGTTGGCGTCGGACGAGCTGGTGAAGGTTTCGTTGGGCGGAGAGTTGATCGTGCCAACGGCGGTCGAAGCCGGAACGGGATTCTTCGAGCAACGGTTTGTCGGTCCGGAGGTGAATCCGAATTTGGGTGAAGTCACGGTGACAAAGGTCGATGACGGAGTTGCCTGGGGCAGCATTCATTGGCAATATTTTGAAGACATCGCCAACGTGACTCCCCACGACGGCACACCGCTGAAGTTGACCAAGCAATTGTACGTGAAGAAAAACACCAACGAAGGTCCGAAGTTGGTTTCATTGGACGGTGCGGTCGACGTCGGCGATGAGTTGGTCGTGCGAATCGTACTGCGTTCGGACCGCGACATGGAATACCTTCATTTGAAGGACTATCGCGGCAGCGGTACCGAGCCGGTCAACGTGCTTTCACGATATAAGTTCCAGGACGGTCTGGCTTACTACGAATCGACAGGAGACACGGCTAGCCACTTCTTCATCGACTATCTGCCAAAGGGTACCTACGTGTTCGAGTATTCGACACGGGTGCAATTGCGAGGCAACTATCAAACCGGATTCGCGAACATCCAGTGCATGTACGCGCCCGAGTTTGGGGCGCACAGCGAAAGTTTGCCGATCGTGGTCGAGTGACCGAACGATGTCAAAACATTCCGCCCCCGCCGGGCGACGTTTGCAACGGTTTTCCGAAAGGACCGGTGCCTTCGCCATCGACCGCGTTCTTTTCTAGGATCATCTGGACACGCGGTTCGAGTCTTTCGATGGCGTCGGCGATGGTCTGAGCCATGTCGGCGTCGGCTTGACCGTCCATTCGCTGTCCGTACCATCTCGATTGCTGGGACGTTTGCAAACGAGTCTGCAGAATATCGGGACGCGTCGTGTGATCCGCGATTCGGGCGAGTGCCTTCAACCAAAGTGATTCGTTTTGGTGAATGACTTCTGGCGGGTTGGGCTGCGAGGTCGAATCGCTTGCTGGTGCCGTGTGCAAAAATAAAACGGCTTCATCAGCATACGTTTCGGGATCTTTTTGCAGTCGCTCGATAAACCATTGGTTTCTCTGTTCGCGAAATTCTTCAGATCGATCCAGCAACATTCGGGCATCCAAAATGGATGGGCAAGAAATGCCCAGCTGCTGGGCGGCGACAAACTGATCGACGCTCAATACGTTGGTGTGCATGATATCGGCGAGTCCATTGGGCCAAGGATCAGCGAACCGGGCTTTGAGCGTTCGGAATGTTTTCGCTTCGGTGATTCCTTCGTTGATCGCCGCAATCAATCCCGGTTCGTTTTCCAACGGTAGCGGAATCTGATTGGCAATCGTCAGCGAGATGGCTTGGGCGTATTTCGTGGATTGCTCGGATTCCATCTTGCCGTCTTGCACCAATGCGCAAAGATTGTCGTGCAATTGCAGAGCCGATTCGTTGTTCGCCGGATCCGCGGACCAGGTGGTGTAGTCGAAACCCGTGATCGCCCACAGTGATGCCGATCGGCTGCGATCATTGCCATTGGAAAGTTCACGAGTGATCGCCGCGATCCCTGGGTCGGGCATGATCCTTGAAAATTGATTATTAAACTGAGTCATGTACCACTGCGAAGGTTTGGTCGTGTCTCCACTCGATACCCACCCGCCGAATCGACGGGCGGAAACCAAGATCGATGTCGCGGCATCGACATCGCCGGGATCGACCAAGCTGACGACGGCGTTGATGGCTTCGCCCAAGGTGTCGACATCACGTTCGATCTCCAACACATGGGTCCAATACGAAAGCGGCTTGCCCTTAAATTGTTTCTCCGGTGCAGACGATTGTACCGATTCGGTTTCGGATTCCACGACATTCACGCGAACGTTGGCATCATCGGTTTCGATGCGGACGGTGGATCGTTCCGACTGGATCGTGATGATCGTTCCGGCCAAGATCGCGATCGCCGCCGCGCCACCCATGCCTGCGGCGATCCGCTTTGCCCAAACATGGCTTTGCGGCGGATCGCTTGACAACGATGGGCGAAGCGAGGGCAACGAAGGAGGCGACATCGGGTCGGGGTCATTCACTCGCATCGACTTGGCAATGATTGGTTTCAGTGATGATGTTGCGGCAAACGGTTTCAATCGATCGGCGACTTCCCTTGCCGAGGCCGGTCGATCGCCAGGATCCCGCTGCAGCAGTTCAGCGACCAAGTCATCCATCGCGTCGGGGATTTCCACTCGCACCGACTTCAAACGTTTGGCGGGCAACGTGGACTTTTCCAAGACCAACGGCGCGATGCCTCGTTGCCAATCATGGGCGGCGTGTCCGGCAATCATTTGGAACAACGTTGCGCCAATACCATACAGATCGGCTCGTTCGTCGACGGTGTCGCTATCGGACAACTGTTCGGGTGCCGCGAACGCGAGTGTTCCGATCACGTGGCCCACCGTGGTCAGACGCATGTCGGCCATTGGTTTGCTTTGGTCAAGGACCAAGCCCAGGTCTAAAATTTTCACGTCGCCACGGCGCGTCAGCATGATGTTGGACGGCTTGATGTCGCGATGGACCAGACCGGCATCGTGAACAGCCGACAACGCCAAACAAACCTCTCGCATGATCGCACACGATGATGCAATGTCGACCGAACCGAGGCGACGGACGATCGCGGAAAGATCCAGCCCATCCAGATACTCCATCGTCATGAAGTGCCAACCGTGGCTCTCGCCGGCGTCGGTTGCGGTGACGATTCCGGGGTGAGAAAGCGCCGCAACGGCTTGCATCTCGCGATCGAATCGGTCGACCCAAACCGAATCGAGCGAACGTGCTCGAGGTAACAGCTTGATCGCACATTTCTTTTTCAGACGTTCGTGCTGGGCCAAATACACGGCCCCCATCCCGCCGCGACCGAGTGGACGGATCAGACGATATGGACCCAGTGTTTCAATCGGCGGCATGACGTGATCGAGCCGCATCGCGGGCGATCCGGTGGCGTGAAAGATCGCCGCTTGGCAGTCGGGTTCGGCCAGGACCGGGTCGGGTTGAGCGGCTTTGCTGGTCGACAGAGCGGCACCGAAGGAATCGTTGCCGGCCGATTCGCTGATTCGTTTCTGGCAACGATCGCAAGCTTCGATGTGAGTTAGCAGACGTTCAAAGAGATCCGCCGGCACGCGGCCGAATCCGAATTCAACGAGTTCCTGGTCAGACGGATGTTCGCAATTTGCGGTGGCAATCATGTTTCGGTGTCCGGTGGCGATGGAGAAAGGGTTGCGTCTACCCATTCCTTCGAGAGGGATTGGACACATCGATCAATCCGGCCAGCTCGGTGCGCAGCCGTTGGAGAATCCGAGCCCGCGCTTTGTAAACGGTCCATCGCGTCACGCCCAGCGACTGAGCAACTTCGTCAGGCTCGCGGCCTTCGACAACGGTGGCCCAGAATGCTTGCCAAGTCTTCGGGTCGAAGCGGTCGCGGTAGATCGCGACGGCTTGCGTCAACAACGTCTGCCGATCCAAATCGGCGTCGGTCGGTGGATCGTGTGAAAGCTCGGGCGAAGGCAAGCGGTCGGCGCCGGAACCCAGTTCGTGTTCGGTCGGTCGGTTGCGACAAAAATCGGCGATTCGTCGACGAGTGATCGTCCAAAGCCAGCCTCGAAATTTCGCGTCGGCGCGAGAGGGATCAAAACTGGCCAGATCCTTGGACACTGACATCAACACGTCTTGGGTCACGTCGGCGGCATCACTGGATTGGAACCCCGACCGGCGAATCCAACGATAGACCAGCGGCCCATACAGGTGCACGAAACGATTCCACGCCTCGGGTTGGCCTTGCCGAGCGGCGATCAAAAGCGAATGCGGCGTGGACGGTTCGATCAGAGTGTTCAAGGATGGTTGTGGGGTGAGTGTTACCCGGATGACAACTGAAAGTGTCGCGCGGTTTGACCGAATACGGTGACCTGCGATTGGCACCACGATTCGTCATAGCCTAATTCATCGGCCATCCAGCGTGCCACAACGGGAGCGATCGCGACCGCAGCTCGCGAGTTCAAAAACAACACGCGTGTTCGTCGGGCGAGTACATCTTCGACCGTTCGCGCCATCTCATTTCGCACAGCCCAAATCACGTCGCTGGCCCGGATCGAGCTCTCTTCGCACAGCAGTGTTGCCCATTCGGGACGTTCCGACTCAAGGGTTGCGATCGCGGCCAAATCGCTGCCATAGAACGAACGGACCGTGTCGGTCGGCGCGTCGTCGGTACAACCGTGCAGCTTCAACGTTTTCGTCACGCAAGGTTTCGCGTTCAGATCGGCCAGCTTGACCACACGATCGACACAGTCTTCGGCCATCTTTCGCACCGTCGTCCACTTACCGCCCGTGATCGTCACCAAGCCGGAATCCGATACGCGGATCACGTGATCGCGTGATAACGAAGCCGTCCGCGCGGACTTGTCACCCTTCACGAGCGGTCGAATTCCGACGAAGACGCTTTGGACATCATCGCGAGTCGGCGATCGTTCCAAGTAACTTGCCGTTGTGTCGATCAGAAACTGAATTTCATGCTCTTGCGCCGACGGTTCCAAGGTTGCTGTTTCGATGGGTGTGTCTGTGGTTCCGACGACGACGTGATCGTGCCACGGGATAATGAACAGCACTCGCCCGTCGGATGTTTTCGGAACGATCAACGCTACATTGCCAGGAAAAAACGATCGTGGCAACACGATATGAACACCCTGGCTGGCCGCCAGCATCGGTTCGCAACGCGTTTCATCCATCTGGCGTATCGAATCGCAAAACGGTCCAGCAGCGTTGATGATGCACTTGGCATGGACGGAATATTCGCTTTCGTTTTCTCGATCGATCAATACGGCGCCCGTTGCCTTGCGATCGGTGTCTTTGATCAGGTCCGTGGCGGCGGCATAATTGATCAGGCACGCACCATGCTGGGTCGCGGTTGCCGCCATGTTGATCAGCAGTCGTGTATCGTCAAATTGACCGTCGTGATAGATCACACCGCCGCGATGACGTTCGCGGCGCAGGGTCGGCAAGTCGCGACCGGCTTGTTCGGCCGACACACTGGCCGACTTGCCGAAGTTGTCCGACCAAGCCAACAAGTCATAGATCTTCAGTCCGAGGCCGTAATAGAATCGTTGCCAAAGGCTTTCGCACGGAATCAGGAACGGCATATCATGCACCAAGTGGGGTGCGTTTCGGCGCAGCAGTGTTCGTTCGCGCAGCGCGTCACGCACCAACGTGATATTGCCTTGTTGCAGATATCGAACGCCACCGTGAACCAGTTTGGTGCTGCGGCTGGACGTACCTTTGCCAAAATCGGACTGCTCGACCAACACCACGTCGAGGCCGCGTGAAGCGGCGTCCATGGCGACGCCCACGCCGGTAGCGCCGCCGCCAATCACCAGCATGTCCCACGGTTCCTTTCGATCGTGGATTCGCTTGATCGATGCGTTTCGGTTCATCTTCGTCATTCGCTTGATTCCCAGCCACGCGATCGGGTGACGGCGTCGGACCATCGCGCGCGGCGCCGTGCCGCTTCGCCGCGTTCCATGTCGGGTTGAAAGACACGATCGGTTTGCCAGACGTCGGCGATCTCGTCGTGGCCGCTCCAAAAACCGCTCGACAGCCCCGCCAGGTAGGCCGCCCCCATCGCCGTGGTTTCGATGACTTTCGGACGCACCACGGCGATGCCCAGAATGTCGGCCTGGAACTGCATCAGCAAGTTGTTTGCCGCCGCGCCTCCGTCGACTCGAAGTTGATCGATCGAGATACCGGCGTCGTTTTGCATCGCCTCCAGTACATCGGCGACTTGGAACGCGATGCCTTCCAAGGCTGCGCGAGCGATATGTGCTTTTGTGGTTCCTCGCGTCAGGCCGATGATCGTGCCCCGTGCGTACGGGTCCCAATGCGGCGCGCCCAATCCCGCCAGTGCTGGTACGACACAAACGCCGCCACTATCGGGAACGGATGCCGCCAGTGCTTCGATTTCATCGGCCGAATCGATGATGCCAATCTCGTCACGCAGCCACTGGACCATCGCGCCGGCGATGAAGATGCTACCCTCCAGTGCATACGTTTGCTGCTCGTTGATCCGGCACGCCATCGTGGTCAGCAACTTGCACGTCGATGGAGCGGGACGGGTGCCGACGTTCAGTAGCGCAAAACAGCCCGTACCGTAAGTGTTCTTCGCCATGCCCGGCGAGGTACAGTTTTGACCAAAGAGCGCCGATTGCTGGTCACCAGCCGCACCACCAATCGCAATCGGAGCGCCGAACAGACTCGCATCCGTTTCGCCGTACAAGTGGCTTGACGGCAAGACTTCGGGCAACAGGGATCGAGGCACGTTGAACAGTTGCAACAGTTCGTCGTCCCATTGGCCGCTATCAATATCCAACAACATGGTCCGCGATGCATTGGTCACATCGGTGGCATGAACTCGCCCGGCGGTCAGGTTCCAAATCAGCCAACTGTCGATCGTGCCAAACGCCAATTCGCCGCGATCGGCCCGCTGTCGCGCGCCTGATACGTTGTCGAGCAGCCACTGGATCTTGGTCGCGCAGAAATACGAATCGATCAGCAATCCCGTCTTACGCTGAACCCAGTCGCCATGGCCTTGGCGGTTGAGTTGATCACAGAGGGCGGCTGTGCGGCGGTCCTGCCAAACGATGGCCGGTGCGATGGGCCGCCCCGTCGATCGGTCCCAAATCACCGTCGTTTCGCGTTGGTTGGTGATGCCGATGGCAGCGACGTCTTCGGCCGTGAAGTCGTGTGTTTGAATCGCTTCGCGCGCGACCGCCAATTGTGTTTGCCAGATCTCGTCGGCGTCGTGTTCGACTTGGTCGTTTTTCGGGTAGTGCTGAGTGAACTCGCGCTGCGACAGCCCCACGATCGTTCCGCTGCGGTCAAACAGGATAGCGCGAGAACTGGTGGTGCCTTGGTCCAGTGACATGATGACGGATGGCATCGTAGGGCAACTCCGGCGTGTGGCGAATCAGAATACGTGTTCCAACCATCCTACCCCCTCCATAGCATCGACGTCGCGTATCGATCCACAAGGAACGACTTCTTGAAAACCAGGCGACCTCGGGGCTTTCTTCGACATCGTTGACCTGGGGGATTGCGGCAGCACTTGGTTTGCACATTTTTCGGTCGATCGCATGTCGGGCGAAGGGGAACTATCGCCCCGTCGAAGTCGACTATGCGGGAATCGTTTTACCTTGCGACAGGCGACGGCATCATCAGTCGACTGACGCGTTCCCATACCAAAAAGTCGAGCTAAAAGTAGTAGACCCTAGTGTTGATCGTCGGCTGACGAGATCCCCTACGCCGTCCCCAAACTTGGCCCGCCTGGGCATTTCCCTCCAGAGATTGTTGAAGCAAGTTCGTTCATGAAAACCCTGATTCTTACCTTCTTTGTCCTTGGTTATCTCGCGATCGCGCTGGAGCACAAATTAAAGATCAACAAAGCCGCCAGCGCGTTGTTGATTGGCGCGATTTGCTGGGCGCTGTACGTCGTCAATCTTGATTCGTTGATGGTCTCCGGAGCGATACCCGATTGGTTTTCGATCGAGGCGGCCGAATCGGGTGTTACGGATGTGCCACTGCACTTCGCGATCGAGGGTCAACACTTGATCCAAACGGGCGAGATCGCCAGCATCCTGTTCTTCTTAATGGGCGCGATGACGATCGTTGAACTGGTCGACTCGCATGAATCGTTTGCTTTGATTACCGATCGAATTCAAACCAAGAGCAAACGATCGCTGCTTTGCACGATCGGGACTCTGACGTTTTTCATGTCGGCGGTGCTGGACAACCTGACGACCACGATCGTAATGGTTTCGCTGCTGCGAAAACTGATTCACGATCGTGAAGACCGTTTAAAATTTCTCGGTCTGGTGGTGATCGCGGCCAACGCTGGCGGTGCGTGGACCGTGATCGGCGACGTGACCACCACGATGCTTTGGATCAAGCACAAGCTGGGTACGATCGAAGTGATGCAGGAACTGTTCTTGGGCAGTTTGGTTTGTTTTCTGGTGCCGCTTGCCGGTTTCGCCTATACGATGCCGGGTTTGATCGAGACGCCACCACGAATGGAACGTCACGTCCCCAAAGATATTCGGCCGTGGCACCAATGGCTGTTCTTGATTTTGGGGCTGACGGCGCTGTTGGGGGTGCCGGCATTCAAGACGTTCACGCACTTGCCGCCCTACATGGGAATGATATTGAGTTTGGCGGTGCTTTGGATCGTCTCGGAATTGGTGGGGCATACGCTGGAGCCCCAGACGCGTTCGACCACCGGTGTATTGCCGGCGCTGAAGCGAGTGGATATGTCCAGCATCCTGTTCTTTTTGGGCATTTTGTTGGCCGTCGGTTCGCTGGGTGCGATGGGCGTACTGCACGAGACCGCTATGTGGCTTGACCATGTTTTGCCCAATCGTGAAATCGTGGCGATCGTGATCGGGTTGGTTTCGTCGATCGTTGACAACGTCCCGTTGGTCGCAGCCGGCATCGAGATGTATGACATGCCGATGAACGATCCGTTTTGGATGCTGTTGGCCTATTGCGCCGGCACCGGCGGCAGTTGTTTGATCATCGGTTCGGCCGCCGGCGTTGCCGCGATGGGGATCGAGCATGTCGACTTCATTTGGTACTTGAAGAAGATTGGCCCCTGGGCAGTGTTTGGGTATTTTTGCGGCGCCGCGGTCGTCGTGGCCACGCTTTCGCTATCGGCCTAGCGAAACGCCGCTATTTCGCGCCGGCGGATTCCGTGGGTCGACGTACCGGTTCGGGATCGACTTTCGATCCGACTCGCAGCACGGTCTCGGCGTCGTCGGATTGGGCAACGGGTGTTTCGTTGACTCCGGTCGGGCGTTTGACCACGACCACGGGATAGATCGGCATCGTCGCCATCAACAACGCGATGACGGCGAATCCGAGTCGACCGATGTGTCCGGTCGCGGTCGGTTTCAAAATTTGTCGCAATCGATGTTGCAACTTGGGCAAATGACCTACACCGCTGGCGATCGGTCGCGGTTCGACTTCACAGTGATGTTTCTCGACCGGTTCGCACAAAAAGTCGAGCGTCCGCAGGATGGCTTCGGCGTAAATGCGAGGCGACTGGTCCGATCGAGTCGATGCTGCCATGTCACAGCAACGTTCCTCGCAGTCTTCGATTTGCAACTTGGCGATCCAAACCAGCGGGTGCCACCAGAGCGCCGTGAACGTCGTCACTTCGATAAATCGAACCACCCAGTCTTGCCGGCGCCAGTGTTCCAATTCATGTCGCAAAAGGGACGACCGCGCCGCGTCATCCAAGCGGGCCCACAAACCTTTCGGAAAAACGATCCGAACTTCGCCACCGAAGCGTCGAAACAAAGGAGAAACCAGCATCGGCGAAACCACCGCGTCCACCAACCAAACCGATGGCAACGCACTTTCATTACCCGGTGATAGAGTCGCAAGCATTCGCGTCGCGGTGACATCGAACCGCCCTCGGTGTTCGATCAAGCGATGGACGCGACGACACGCGTTCAAAATCCAGACCATCATCACCAAGCAGCCAACGGCCCAAACGATCGCCAGCAACACTCCCAACGGCATGGTCGACCGCTGGCCCGTGAGATCGTCCGGCGATTCGGCAGCGCCCAAAGATCGGCTGATACTTCCCAACTGATTCTGATCCGACACGTCGGCGATCGAATGAGCGGACGCCGATGCGATGATCGCGGGCGACAGCAACGATGCATCAAGCCCGATCGGGATCGCGGCGATCGGAGGCGAGATCAACTTGATCAACACCAAAACCCACAACACGTGTGACAACGCAGGTCGCCGGGCGTAACGATCGAACAAGATGGCGACCAACGCGATCGAGAGGGCGATGACCGTATTGCCGATCAACCAATGGGTCACGGTCGATTGGCCGGATCCCGTTTCCGCCAACATCGATCCGACGATTCCGAATGATCCAAGCATCTTATTTCTTCTTATTGGTCGAATCGGATCCAGGCGATCCTTCGCCCCGCAATTCGTCCAGCATCGACTGCAACTTCGAACGGTCGGCTCGCGATAGCAGTGCGCTTTTGACTAAATGCGTCAACAGAGGACCGAAGGAGCCCTCGCACAATTCATCGGCCGTATTCTGCAATCGTCGGCTGATCAGGTCGGTTCGATCGATCGCAGCCTCGAACAATCGGGGCCAGACGGTGGGATCGCGGCTGACGCAGCCCTTCGATTCCAGTCGCCCCAATAACTTTTGCACCGTCGCCGTCGTCGATGTGGTCGCTTCGCCATAAAGCGTCGACGAGAGCACTTTGACGCTTAAGGGTCCTTCCGCCCACAATTGTTCGAGAATCGCCAATTCGGCGTCGGTGACGTCTTGTGCCTTGCGTGCCATCAAAAAATTCGTTTGCACCTGGTGAACGCGATTGGAAGGGATCGCTGATTGCCGACCCACGCCAGACATTATGTCTTGCAAGTGCCCCTCAATGCAAGACTTGCCGGTGTCCCCCCGCGTGCAAGAGTTGGAATTGCGGTGGATAATGTTCATGATGGATAACCGACAGTCCCGATTTCGGTGTCGAGTCCCTTTTCGCAGCCAAACCGTCAACGAAAGTTGTCCTTGTCTTTTCAACCCTTCGCCGTCCAGTGCCAAACCTGTGGCAGCCGTCTGCGCGTGACCGATCCATCGGTGGTCGGAACGATCGCGGCCTGTCCGAAATGTCACTCGATGGTCCAAATCGACGGGCCGCTAGAGCAATTGCGAGCCGGTTCGTCGTCCGTGGATAGCGAAGCGATCACCGCCGACGGATTGCCCGATGAGTTCGCGGGTGATCCATCCGCGCCGGATCGTCCGCCGGTCGAACGCGGATTCGCGGGTGAAGAGTTTCTGCCGGCCGAGGATGACCGACTGGAGAATCCGGCGCAGATGGATTGGCAAAGCGACGCGACAAGACGCCGTCGTCAAATCGCGTTAGTCGCTACCGTTTCGATCTTTACGTTGATCGTCGCCGCGTTGGGATTCGGTTGGTTCGTTCGTTCGTATCGTCAACCCGACACAGTCGCGGCCGACCCATCGGATCCGGTTGCCTCCGCGCCCGAACCTGCGACCGACGTGACAACTGATCCACCATCGGACCAGGAACCGGTCGCTAGCGACTTGCCCGAGTCCAGCGACGCAGTACCCGAGGATGCTGCGGCCGATACCACGATGGAGTCCGTGACACCAAAACCGGCCGAAGATGATGGACATGTCGTTGCACCTGAGCCTGCAGTAGCTGAGCCTGCTGCACCGATCATTCCTGTTGATCTGATGCCAAAGTCTCCGTTGGCAATGAACACTGACAGCGCGCCGGCGACGCGTGATGGCGGGGCATCGTCCGCGATTGATCCGGATGCGAGTAAGTTGGCGAAGCTTCCACCGGGTTTGGCAAAGTACACGCCGTTTTTGCTGCAAGACGCCAACGCCGAAGTGCCAACACTGCAGGCGCCACCAACGATGGATGAAGTCGCGATCGATGGGGCGGCCGAAGAAGACATCGACCCGCTGGATCAAACCGAAGCACGCGCCGTGAATGTCAAATCAGACATGGCCATCAAGATGGCGTTTCGCAACAAAGATTATCCGTTGACCGACTTGGTGTTGATGATCAGCCAGATCACGGGCGTACCGATTCAAGTGGATTGGGTTTCGTTTGACATCGCCGGGGCCGATGTCGACCGCCGCGTCGAGTTGCCCAAGTCGATGACGGCCGCGGTCGACGTACTCACGCAAGTTGCGATCAGTATCGGCGCCGAAGTGCGGACCGAGGAAACACTTTTAACGCTAACCATCGCCGATGATCCTTTCGCTGCGGCGGTTGCACAGATCAAAGGCTTGGACGATTTCGGTGATCACGTCGAATCGGCTCGTTCGGTACTGGACGACTTCCTTCGACCGGCCGAACCGCCGGTTGCCCCGCAACGTCAATTCGATGAATTGGGCGAGTTGGCGGAGGTTAAACCTCCGCCCATTCGTGATCCGCGTCAAGACGAGCAGTTGGCCGCGATCGCATCGGAAATACTTCGTCGAATGCGAGGCATCCCGCCCAAAGTGGCCGACGATCGCCTTCGTCGTTGGGCCCATTGGTCCGTCGAACAAGATGCCGATTGGTCGGTGGTATCGCAAGGCAATCCAGGCGCACAAATCGACGTCCCGATCGCGATGGCAGGATTCTTGAAACGTGTCGCGCGTACAAACGACACCGCATGCTTGGTCAATTGGTACGACGCCAATCGACGGGGCGCGACGCCAGAGCGGTTGTTGCTTCCCGACGCCCGTCACGGCTTAGCGAGCATGCTTGAGCAGACCTTTTCACCGCTGGGTTTGCGAGTCCGCCAAGTCGACGCGTCGCACTGGTGGGTCGGCAGCGATGTTACCTACGACCGATTGTCCGTGATCGCGGCCAGCCCGCCGCTTGGCGATAACGTCGGCGTTTTCGTCGAGAAAGTGAACCGAATCATGGCCGGGGCGACGCGAGATCACTATCGCGTCGCGATCGACGTCCAGTCAAACCGCGCGCTGATGATGTTGCCGCGTTACGTCGTTCGCCAACTTCCCAAGCTGATCGAATGACTAGGCTCGCTGGGCTTACCCTGAACTGCGACATCTATACCTCGTCGCCGGGCGTCGACATTCACGCCGCTGCTTGAGCTTTTCCGGCGACGGGTAATCGGATGATGAATGCGGTACCCACACCGACCGAGCTTTCGACTCGGATGCGGCCTTGGTGCGCATCGATGATTTCTTTGCACGCGGCCAAGCCCAATCCGGTGCCACCCTTGCCCGATTCGTCGGGACCCGATTTGGTGCTGTAGAACGAATCGAAAATCTTTGGCAGCGATTCTTGCGGGATGCCACAGCCCGAATCGCGGACGGTTAGTTCGACCCAACCGCTTTCTTGACTGGGGGCCAACCGAATCATCAGTGTGCCACCGTCGGGCATCGCTTGACGTGCGTTGATCAACAGATTCAAAAGCACGCGGCCGATCTGGTTGCCGCTGGCGGTGACCTGCGGCGTTGACGGATCTAATTCCGTTTCGATTGCGACGCGGTAGTTCCGCATTTCGCGTTCCAGCAAGATCATCGAGCTTTCAATGATCTCGACCAAGTTGGTCGGCTCGAACGATTCGCTGCGATTCTTTGCTTGCGCCAAAATGGTGTTGGTGATTTTCGCCGCTCGCTCGGATGCTTCCAAAATTTTCGTCAACGCCTTATCACGACTGGCATCGTCACGATTACGGATACCCAACTTGGCGTAGTTGATGATCGTCATCAACACGTTGTTGAACTCATGGGTCGCCGTTCCCGTCAATTCACCCAGCGCCGCCATCGATTGCAACCGTCGCATCTCGCACTTGAGATGTTGGATCTGGTTTTGCGAGGTTTGGGTTTGCGAGGCGTCGGACGTTTCGGTCGAGGTGGGATGCAATGACATATCGACTGGAATGACCATCAGAGAAAAGAAAACGCGAACGCCGCTTGATTGACCTATCGTCGATCCCCGGCGACCTGCTACACCGATTGGTGGTCTTCCCGCACAGATTGCCAAGTCAACGGCGACGAAATTACTCGAAATTTTGCGATTCAAGATGAACCAAGATGACACCGTCGTCGCAAGGCTGCGCCGCCGCATCCGTCAAGCGAAATCAGCCGGGTTTCAGGTCCGAATGGAAGTTCTGGACGACGAACAAGCGGGTTGGTGTCAAGTCGGAAGAACGCGCATCCTATTCGTCAATCTGTCGAACACCGCCGCCGAACAACTGGCCCAGGTCGAAGAAACGCTTCGGGACTTTGCCGACTCGGTAAGTCGTGCCGAAGCGGTCGAGCCTGTGGACATCGGCAAGACGGCGGCGTGAAACTTTGCCTAAGTGGCTTTCGCCGATACCGTCGGTGTGATCACAATGGGTTTCCCGACCCGGATTGTTGTGACGATCGTGGGCGACTTTGACGACTAGCCCCGAGGCGACCCAGGCGTGTTTTCCAAACGGATGAAACTTTCGACGGCGACAAGATTTTGCCACCGATTCGGAACGGGTTTGCAAGCCGGCGCCGATTTGGTCCGACTGCTCGAAAGCGAATCCACCCACGGATCTGAAAATGAGCGCCAGGCGATGCGATTGCTGGCCGAGGGCGCAAAACGGGGCGAACACCTGAGCACGGTGATGTCGGAAAACTCGGCGTATTTCCCGCGTTTGATGACGGCGATGACGAAAGTCGGCGAGGCAACTGGACGACTCGAACGAACGCTACTTTCGCTCAGCCAACATTTCCAGCATCAAATCGAAACGCGGCGAATGTTCATTTCGTCGATCACCATGCCGGTCATTCAATTGATCGGTGGCATCGGTGTGATTTCGCTTTTGATCTACCTGATGGGCATCCTAACGCCGGCCGGCGGTGGTCAGATGACCGATATCTTGGGGTTCGGCCTCCGTGGCGGTTCCGGCGTTTTGTGGTTTTGGTTGTACTTGTCGATCTTTTTCGGCGGGCTCGGCATCATGGTGTGGGCGTTCTTTCGCAACGTCGGTGGCGTTCAAAATTTGGCGCCGCTGCTGTACCTGATTCCCAAGCTGGGGCCGTCCATTCAAACGATCACGATCTCGCGATTTTGTTGGACGATGGCGTTGTCGCTCGATGCGGGACTGGACCCGATCTTGGCTATACGGTTGGCGCTCGACAGCACCGACAGCGACTACTACCGCGCCGCCGCCGACGATGCCGAAGCAGCCATTCGCGGCGGTTCGACTCTTGCCGGTGCGCTCGAAGCGACCAATCTGTTCCCCAGCGACTTTATCTCGCGTGTCGAGATCTCCGAGCATAGCGGCACCGACGCGGAATCGATGGATTATCTGGCGAAGGAATACGACGAACGGGCCAAGTCGGCGATCCGTTTCCTTGCCGGTGCAGCGACGCTGATCATCCGGGTGGCGATCATTCTGTTCTTCGTATTCTTGATCTTCCGAATCGCCCGAACCTATTTGGGAGCCCTCAGCGGCGCGAACGAACCGATCCTTCCGCGTCGCTAGTTGGTAAACCTTGACGATCCTAGGGAAAGTGCCCCCGGGTTTTACGGCACGGTCGTTACCCTCGGCGTTTGCCGGTTATCTTCGCCGGCCCCGTCGACCGATGGAATCGCTACGCGCCCGATGGCTCGTGCTTTCCGAACGTTCAACTGGAGTCGATTGATGTCGTCGAGTTATCCTCTCGAAACGAATCCCCAATCCCGATCCGAAGCCTCCGATCTTTGGAGTCGTCAGATCGCGGCCGTCGCTTGGATTGTCGTGGCGTGGGGCGTCGGTATGTTGGTGTTCGAACTGACAACCGTTGGTGAAGCATCATCGCGAGACTGGGTGGTACGCCCCTCGCCGGAGACTTCCGTCGAAGCGATGGCGATCCCTTCCAGCCTACGATCCTCGTCGGGACCCGACGGACGGCTTAACATTCAGTAGTTCCGCAGCCGTCACGCCTCGATCCGTTTCGTAATGAATCATGCACCAGTGTGCCCATCACCATGCGACCGAAAAAGATTTCGGGCGGGCGTTTGCGTTCGGTGTGACGCTGAACGTCGTCTTCGTGGTCATCGAGGCAGCGATTGGTTGGTGGAGCGATTCGCTGGCCTTGATGGCGGACGCCGGTCACAACTTAAGCGACGTGCTTGGTTTGTTGATGGCATGGGCTGGGTATGCGTTGGCAAAATTGCCACCCAGCGGTAAACGCACCTACGGATGGCGCGGATCGACGATCCTGGCGGCACTCTTCAATAGCTTGCTGTTGATGGTCGCAGTCGGTGGCATCGTTTGGGAAGCGATCGGACGACTCTCCGACCCGCCCGCCGTGCCCGGGCCGATCGTCATCGTGGTCGCGATGATCGGCGTGGTGATCAACACAGCAACGGCGCTGCTGTTCATCCGCGGCAGTGAACACGATTTGAATTTGCGTGGCGCGTATCTGCATATGGCTGCCGACGCGCTGTTGTCGCTGGGCGTCGCGATTGCCGGCGCGATCATCCTTTGGACGGACTGGCGCGTGATCGATCCGGTGGCCAGCTTGGCGATCGCAGCGGTGATCTTCTTCGCGACGTGGAAGCTGATGCGAGAATCGTTTCAGCTTGCGATGCAAGCTGTACCGGCCCACATCGATATCGAACAAGTGCAGACCTACCTTGGCGAACTGGCGGGTGTGACGGCTGTTCACGATCTGCACATCTGGGCCATGAGTACGACCGAGAACGCGCTGACGGCGCATCTGGTTCGTCCCGGACATACCAACGATGATGTGTTGCTAAACGAAATCAGTAAAACGCTGCACGAGCGATTCAAAATCGATCATATCACCATCCAGATCGAACGCTCGGTCGGTGATGCAAATTGCGGCCAGTGGGAAGAAGGCACTCTTTGATCGTTTCCTGACCAACCTATCACATCAACTCAACACATCGAGCTGTCGAATCGCAACGTCGTGGGCAGCTTCGCCCGGTTGTGCGAGTCCTCGACGGGCCAGCATCGTGTCCAGATCCAATACGCCGACAAGATGTCCGGTCCCGTTGACGACCGGAATCTGGCGAGCGGACTTTCCCGACTTCGCAAGGGCTTCCGACAAATCGTCGTCGGCGCGCAACAGTTCGACGGATTGGCTGTAATCGACCAATTGACCCGCCGTCGTGGTCGGATCCTTGCCGTCGCGGATTGCGTTGGTGACGTCTTCTAGTCGCAAGGTTCCGACTACCGTGCCGACGTAGGATGAAATGGGAAGCGATGCTAGACCGGTCAGCCGCCACTGACGAGCAATCTCGCTAAGCGGTGTGTCCATCGGAAGTACGCGTTCGGTTTCGATCATCACGTCGCCGACCCGAAACCCGCGGACCTTTTCCATTAGCTTGACTTGCCTCGCTTCGGCGATCCCCGCATAGCCGATGAACATCGAAATCAACACCAAGATCCAATGCGGTGGATCCGCTGACATTGCGAACAACGCCATCAATGCTGCGCACCCCAGACCGACCTTCGACGCGATGGATGTCGCCGTCGAATAGTCCATCACCATCGCCAACAGACTGCGGAAAACACGCCCGCCGTCCATCGGAAATGCCGGAATCATATTGAACAGAACCAACATGATATTGACGCCAATCATCATCAGCACGAACCCTAGCCATGACGGTTCGGCCAACATCTGCTCCACGCTGTCGCTGATCGTGTCACTGACCTCACCGCCGGTGAACATCGCGGCGAAGAATGTTTTCAACATCGACGCCGTCGCGGAGTCTACGATCAATGCCAAGCCGGTGACTAAGGCAATTCCGATCACGACGTTGACTGCCGGTCCGGCAACGGCAACGATCAATTCTTGCCACGGGATGCGAGGCATCCGGCGCAGTCTTGCGACGCCGCCGATCGGCAATAGCGTGATATCGGCGGTCCCGATGCCGAAACAACGAGCGGCCATCGCGTGCCCGTACTCGTGCAGCGTGACACAGAAAAACACACCAAAAAGTTGTGCGATACCAAACGCAACGGCTGCGCCGCCGAGCGGCAGAAATCGCAAGGTGACGAATAGAATCGCCAGCGAAAACGACCAGTGGACGTAAAGCCCGATCCCTAGATAGGTGCCCAATTTCAAACGGCGTGCTAAAAGGCTTTCGGGCACCGAGCCACTCCGTCACTGGGTTTTTGGATACAATCGCGATCGCTTGACGGGTCCCCGATCGGGCACCCGCCGACAATATCCTAGCCAAAACCAGATCATTCTCCGAGTGCCAGACGCATGCTACGCCATAAGTTGATCCATCCGCAAATCACATCCGTCCTCGCTTCGGCCGGTCACCACAGCAGCGTGCTGATCGCGGACGGCAACTATCCGGCCGCCAGCAAGCGAGGCCCGCGTGCCGAATTGATCAGTTTGAACCTGATGCCCGGGGTGCCGACGTGCAACCAAGTTTTGGAAGCACTGTTGTCGGCGATTCCCATCGAAGCGATTCAAACGATGCAGACCGAAACCAGCGGCCCCTACGCCCTCGACGGCGACCCACCGGTTTGGGACGACTATCGTCAAACGATCCGCGACGCCAAGCTGGACGTCCAACTGGAACCGATCGACAAATGGGCCTTCTACGAAGCGGTCAGCACCCCCGACCACGTGCTGACCATCCAAACAGCCGACCAACAACGCTACGCCAACATTTTGCTGACCATCGGCGTCCGCATGGACTAGGGATTCAACCGGTACGCGGCCGAGTCGCCCTGAACGACCAGCCACTCTTGATTGACGGCGAATTTCGGCGATGAAGAACGCCCAGTGGCTGACCTAGCAACCCTGTTCAATGGAAATCGCGAAGCAACGATTTGAATGAGCAATACTTACTTGCGCGGCGAGACTCCGACATTCAGTTGCCAAGGTGTCGGGGCGTTTTCCACCAATTGCCATCGTGAATCGACGTCTAGGTCGGTGAACACTTGCTCGATGCCGCTTGGCCACCGGACTCGTACACGATCGATCGACTTCGTATCACCAAGGCCAAAGAACAAAGCAGATTCATTCTTTGAGAGGTATCCGTCGCCTGTTTGAACGGTTTGCATAAGTTCGGTCGATCCAAATTCAACGACAACGATCGCACCAATAGCGTCTCGTTCCGATCGAGTCCCAACCAATTCCAACTGTAACCCATGGTGTGAAGTCGGCGTTTGATTCTCCAACAGCGACGGCTTGCTCTTTAGATCGGTTACCAGGAGATCGATCTTTCCGTCTCGATTGAAGTCGCACTTCGCCATCGCTCGCGAAAAATGCATGCCCTGCCAGTATGTGTCATCGCCTGCGACATGCGTTTCAACGAACCCGTCGCTACTGCCGGCAAGCAATTGAGTCGGCATAGCAAACAGGCTTCCTTTATCAGTCAAATCTTCGATGTGCCCATTTCCGACGATTAGATCCCAGATCGTGTTGTTGTCAAAATCAATTGCCTGCGTTCCGAAGCCAAGCATTTTTCGCGATAGTGCATCGAGTCGAAAAGGCACAGCGGAATCAACGAACGTCCCCGACTTGGTTTGCATGTACTGATTCGACCATTCATTCTCGAAGTTCGAGATGTGGAGGTCGAGTTGTCCGTTTCTGTCGAAGTCCGCTGCAGCTATTCCCATGCAAGCCATCGGTTTTCCTTGAGTGCCGTAGGCGACACCCACGCCGACTGCGGCATCGTTCCACTCGGACGTCTTGTCATCACGCACCCACAACTGGTTCGCTCGAAGATCGTTCGCCACAAACACTTCGTTGCCGCGGTTGCCGTCGATGTCGGTCACGATCAATGCCAAGCCAGTACTAAACTGGTCGCTGGCTTGGTCGCCAAGCGGGCGCGCGTCCATCGTACCATCACCCACCGATAGGATCATTCGATCCATCGCAGGCTGGAACTGCAGGGGACCTGGCAGTGAAACCGGCTTTCCCTCCAAATCTCGCTCGATTGGAGCAAATATTCGGGGGTCGTCCAGGTAATTGATCTCGACGATGTCGGGCAAGCCGTCGTCGTTCAAGTCCGCTATGGCGACACTGCTTGTATAGGCTTGCTCTTGACCAATCGCCGGATCCTGGGAATCGCTGAACGTGCCGTCGCCCTGATTGATCAGCAATCGATTGCGTCCCAGGTTGCCAATGAACAAATCAGCAAACCCATCCTGATTCCAATCGCCAGCGGATACGCCAACCGAGTACGCGCGATCATCAGCAGAGGATGACTCGATGACATCGACGAAGTGTTTTCCTTGATTGCGAAACAAACCGTTTGCAAAGGCTGAAATACCATTCGGTGGCGTAGTGCCTGCCTGCGCCAGGTAGAAGTCGACGGCACCATCTCGATCAAAGTCGATACAAGCAGCGCCGCCTCCGAATGCTTGGAATATCTGAAACTCCCGGTCTACGGGCGATGCCGCATTGAAATACTGGAAAGACAGTTTCATTCGATCCGCCACGTCGACAAAAACTGGATCGCAAAAAGGAAGGTCGTCGATTCCCGACGGAACTGGGCGGCGGTCGTCGATCGCGTTCATGGTCGATGGATTGACCGGGTTGCTGCGCGACGCGGCCAGCCACGCGATTGCTTGGGAGCACTCCGACTCTGCCAATTCGTCGAGTAGGGTTTCCTCGTCGCGACCGGTCGGAAACCGCTCAAGCACTTTCGTTTTGTATGTTGGAATCGAACGACGTTCTTCAGAGTTTGGTGCAAAGTTGGCAATGGCGTACTCCTGCCATGCGATCGCCTCGAGCGGACGACCAACATTCATCAACTGTGTGGCGACATCGACAAAATCCTGCGGATCCGGTTTCGTCGATTCTCGGATTCGCTTGACGTCACGAGCGAGGCTGTCGACAGCATTTGAACGCGTCCGAAACTTCTCTGCGAGCGCATGCCGACCGCATTCTTCAAGTGCTTGAATCAGCCCGTAATGGGCGTCGATGCTGCCCGGTTCGATTCGGATCGCTTTGACGAAGCACTCTGTCGCGACAGCAGGATCGTTTAAACGCGCCAGTGCACCGCAGGCCATCCAGAAATCTGGGTAACTTTCACACTCCGCCGGCGCTTCGGCGACCCACAGGGCGAGTCGATCCATCATTTGGGCATCAGCTAGAGAGCGACCGTATAACGCGATGCCCGCAGGATTTCGCCGCGAGGTGAAATCACTACTAGCGTCCAGGCTGGCCAGTGCTTCTCTTGGGTTACCAAGGATCCGATGTGTTGACGCAACACTAAGGACGCTTGGCCGATGCTTGAGCCGCATCGCATCCGAATCGGAGATGTCCTGTTCTGTTAAATGTGTGCGAGTCGGAAAGATCAGCCCAATCAACTCGTCGCGATTGAGCATCGTATGATTCAACAGCTGCCGAGCCTGCTGGTTGGACGAAAATGTGTCCCCCTGTTCATCAAGCACCTTGGCCAGCAAGTGCCGCGCCTCGTCGAAATCAGGTGAACGACCAAGCAACCGTTCCAACCGAGTGATCGCCGCGTCAAAGTCTTTTCTTTGAAACAGCAGACTTGCAGCGTGCGCATCGAAATCATCGCGACGTTCAGGATTTTGTGATCCCATCCGATCGAGCAGTTCGATGGCCGATGCCACGTCGTTGCGGTGCAACAATATCCGCAACATCAATGCGCTGGCCTGCTGGTCATCGGGATCTTCGATCAACAACGCACGGATCACGTCGTCGGCTCGTTCAAACTCACCCGATTTCAAATGCCGCCCAGCAGCATCGAGCCTTTGTTGTTTCGATGGGGCCGGTGGATGATCCGTCGCCACAGGTGATGAAACCGTTTCTGATGGAATGTTTTCGCTTTCGGATCGACAACCCATCACGAAACTAACGCAACACAGCGTGATCGTAAAACGGACAGAATGAGCATCAATGACCGACCGCACGTGTGCTCCCTCAGGCTACAATTCACTACACTTTCAATACATATGTTTCGATGGTCTTTATGATAACTCGACGATATCTTCGACGGTACTCCGATAGTGACGAACGGATTCGGGAATCGTTCGCAAGCCGGTTTCGGTGTGCACTTGCGATGGCCGTCTTCTTAGCCGGGTGCCAACCGAAATCGGAACCAAGCACCGCCAATACTTCCAGTCTTCCAAAACGAGAGATGCCGATCGAACCGGCCGCGGACGTTGCGCAAGCACCGGAGCCTGCTTTGACTCGCGAGGCTCTGTTGGCCAAAGCGGTCGCCGACCAAGGCCAGGGTGATCTTGATAAAGCTGCTGCGGCTTTTCGATCACTGTTGGTTGCAAACCCCCTGGACTACGAAGTCCTTTTCCATCTGGCCAATACGGTCGTGTTGCAGGGAGATTTGGATCAGGGGATCGAGCTATTGAGTGAGATTCCACCCGATCATCCCGAAGCCGGATTACCCGCGTTAGGAGTTTCGGCTGGGTGGTGCGTTAAGCTCAATCGATACGATGATGCCGCACAACGATACCGAAAAATTCTGGAATTGGATCCGTCGATCAATCTGGTCCGTCGAACGCTGGCCCATCAACTCAATTGCCAAGGACGCCGTCACGAAGCGAACATTCTGATTCGCGAACTGTGCCTGTCAGGCGACATCATGCAGGACGAACTGCACGCATTGATTGTCGAATCAGATGCCATGTACGACGCACCTGGCTCGCCTCCCGCAGGCGGCAATCGTCCGTATTGGCCGATCGGGGAAATGGGGCAAGCACGCTACTTATTTACCGAGAAGAAATACCGTGAAGCGGCCGAACTCGTGCGTCCCATCATTGAATCAGGCAGCGCACCGGATTCAATGATTGCCTTTTACGGCCGTGCCGCCGTCGAGGCCCAGGACGACGACATGATGGCGTGGTGGTATGGCCACTTGAATGATGCGGTTAAAAAGTACCCCGAATATTGGGCCGCGATCGGTACCCAATTGATCGCCGAGGCGGAATACTCCGGTGCTGTCCGCGCGCTTGCCGAAGCGGTGCGTTTGGATCCGACCGACCTTCGATCGACACGACGAATGTTCCAAGGCCTGAGATCGCTGGACGAACAGGAAAAGGCAGACATCTGGATCGATCGATACGCGTTACTCAATCGTATTTTGACCCAAAGCAATACGATTGCCCTGTCAACCGCACCGGCAAGTGATTCCTTTCGGATCATCGCGGAAGACTTGGATACCGTTGGTCGCAAACTGGAATCGCTGCTTTGGCAATCGGTCGACGCCACCAAAGCCGGCAATTCGCAACAACGAATCGCAGAACTGAATACCGAAATCAGCCAGACGCTCGCTACTCAAAAATCGTTTCCAAAGCCAATCCAAGTTTGGTGTGGGATGAACCTTGGCGACGGAAAGTTACCTCCGTTTCCGAATCGCATAGCCCAACTGGCGAGCGATTCGTCACCGAAAACGACCCAATTTGCGGCTCCTCAGGCGCAAGATCGAATCGATTTTCAAGACGTCTCCATGGCAATCGGATTGGATCACGCCTATCACATCGCGAAACAACCATTGGCGAAGGGCTTCGCAATCTATCAATCGATGGGTGGTGGCGTTGCGGTCACAGATATCGATTTGGATGGGTGCCCCGATCTCTACTTTGCGCAAGGGGATGCCGATGCGGATGACTTTGTCGCTCGTCGCTCGGATCGGCTCTACCGCAACATCGAAACATCTGGGATTCAACGCTTGGTAGATGTCACATTTGCGTCCGGAGTGCAGGAAAACAGCTATACCCTTGGCGTCACGTCGGGCGACTGGAATCAAGACGGGTTCGCCGACTTAGCGATCGCGAATATCGGTGTGAATCAAATCTTGATCAACCAAGGCGATGGCACGTATCGGGCAGCGATGTTGGATGACGAGGCGGACCTGACACTGCTCAGCACATCGCTGGCGATGGGTGATGTCACGGGCGATCACCTGCCGGATCTATTCGTGCTGAACTATTTGGGTGATCCCAATATCGCAAAGCTGCCGACACTGGACGAATCGGGCGACGTCGTCGACGCGATCGCACCGCTCAGCGTGAAGCCATCGCGAGATCGCCTATACATCAATAGCGAAGACGGCCACTGGCATTCCGATTGGGTCGGTCCGGACGCATCAAACGCTTGCACTGGACTAGGGATCGTGATGACCGACCTGCAAGCGGATCGCTCTGGCAACGAAGTCTATGTAGCCAATGACGTTCGAAACAATCAACTTTGGGCACAATCCGACGATGGCATCCTGTCCGATGTAGCGGTCGCCAGCGGTTGCGCCTATGGTTCGATCGGTTCGGCAACGGGCGCGATGGGAATTGCGTCGGCTGACCTCGATCGTAGCGGATCGATTGACCTTCACGTTACGAACTACATCAATGAACCGATCAGTTTGTTTCTCAATCGCGAAAGCCTCTTTCGCGACTCGAACGTGAAGTACCATCTGGACTTACCCAGCGTTCCCATGGTCGGGTTTGGCACGCAAGCGATTGATTTTTCGAATGACGGTTGGCCGGATCTTGTCGTTGCGAACGGACACATCGAAGACTTGGAACGTCGAGGCAACCAAGCATTTCGTCAACCGATGCAGTTATTCGTCAATTTGGGTGAACGATTCGAATTGGCCACCGCAAACTCGGCCGATTCTTGGTCGAAACCCAGGCTGGGGCGAGCACTCGCCCGCTTGGACTTCAATCAAGACGGCAACACCGACTTCGTGGTAACAGACTTGCTTGAACCGGCACAGCTATGGATCAATCAATCGACATCGAACAATCATTGGTTGTCGCTACGGCTCGTCGGCGTATCGAGCGAACGTGATGCCATTGGTGCAAAAATAGAAGTGCAAGCGGGTGACGAACGTTGGTCGGGATGGGTCACCACAGGTGACGGATTCCTTTGCAAGAACGAGGCGATCGTCCACATAGGCTTAGGGCGCGAGAGTGCGATTTCGCGATTGACCGTGACTTGGCCCAACGGAACGCCCCAGTCGTTCATGGCACCACCCATCGATCACTCGATTCTGATCGTCGAAGGTGATAGCGAACCGTTCGCATTCGTACGGTGAGCGGATGTCCAAGAAATTGGCCGGCTCGCGCGAGCGAGTCGGCCAATCAATCGAAAGCAGGCTTAAAATCTAGGCTCAGTCTTGGCCAGCTCTGGAACGCTAGTTGCCAGGCCCGGCTTTGTCGGCCTTGCTCATTGCTTCAGAGTAAGACTGTTGGCGTGCTTCTTGCTCTTTTTGAATCGCTGTGTTGTCGCCTTGAATCACGGTTGGCTCATCGCTGCCACCACATCCGGTGAACATGAGAACCGCGCCGAACAGCATCGTAAACAATAAGAGTGACTTGACCGAGAATCTCATGAGAGGTGTGCCTTTCAAAAAAAGCCCCCCCACGCAGTCAAGTGCATGGGAGGGCATAGGGGGATATCAAAAATTAGAGTTCTTCTTGGATGACCTCTTTATTAGCACGAGTTCCGAGTGAACCCCAAAGCCCGTAGGGGCTTGCGGCACCAGGAACTGGCGCGGGTGCAACATTGTTGAACTCGACCATTTTGCGGTTTTGATCACCAGCTTCGATCGAATCGGTAACAAACTTGATCGCACCGTCGCCCATCAGGACGTGACAGCCACCTTGGTGCCGGCTGCTCGGTGGTACGATACCTTCTTGTCCGGGCCAATCGCCTTGATAACAAAGTGTCGTGTTAGGCGGCAGGATAGTCATCATCGCCGTGTAGATGTGCTCGCCCGACATCCAACGATATCCGCGACCTGTGTTTGCACCACGGTCGGCGGTGAAGGTCGGTGTTGTTGGACCCCAGAAACGAGGTCGGAGCGGATCGACGGAACCGTCCGTTCGGCACACCGAAGGCACGGCCTTGACACCTGTTGTGGCGTCGTTCTTGTTGTAAGTGGCTGTCGTCGTGATGTCACGGTCACCCAAGTCGGTGTTCATTTCACCGGCGATGATGGTATTGGACAGACCGTCAAGGATGTCACGGAAAGCCATCTTTTGATGCACAACGAAGGCACCGCGTTGACCGGCGCGAGTCCATTCGGCATCGCCGTTGTTGACAACCAACTGAGCGTTTCGTGCACCGGCTTCAGCCTTCGAGAACGAGTCACCGAGGCAGCAGCCGTAGTTAGTTCGGCCCATCGCTGGCAGTCCGGTTCCTGGATCCGAAGGGCATCGGAAGCTAGGCACTTCGGTCATCGCTGGGATGTAAGCGGTATTCTCTGGCTTGGGTCCCATGGCTGGCCACGGAGGAGTGCGAAGCTGCTGAACGCCACCGACCAATTCATAACCGTTCGGGTTCGAAATTTGCTCCCAAAGTGCTTGCTGCTCGATGAATGGGGTCAGGCCGACCAACCAGCTCAATTGACCTTGGTTGGTGACGTTGGATCCGTCCCACCAGTTTCCGGCACCCATCGACAGCCCGGTGCCGCTTTTCTGGATCGGCATTTGCTTGTAGGCCGAGTGGTAGTTATGGATACCGAGGCCGATTTGCTTGAAGTTGTTGCTGCAACTCATGCGACGAGCTGCTTCGCGAGCGGCTTGTACCGCTGGCAGTAGCAGACCAACGAGGACTCCGATGATGGCGATAACCACCAGGAGTTCGACGAGCGTGAAGCCCGTCCGAGATTGTTGAGATCGATTCATCACGAACACCTAAACTGAGAGAACAGAAAGAAAGAAACTGACGGTAGGGGGACAGAATACGGGCCTTACAAAACCCACCCTCTGTCAACGAAGATCAGAAGACCCTCGCCACTGACTCACGCTGCTGTAACTCAGCGTGCATGACTGGCAAATGACACGACTCGCCCTGCATCAACTTCACCAGCGCTGCGGCGGCTGCCGCACCCATTTCCGCGCCGGGTTGTCGAACTGTCGTGAGCGGGGGTGAGACGTAGGCCGACTCGGCTTGATCGTCGAAGCCGATGATCGACACGTCATGGGGGACGCGAATTCCCTGCCGCTGCAATGCCAGTCGGGCGCCATAGGCGACCATGTCATTGGCGCAAAAAATCGCAGTGAATTGTTTGCTACGCATCAGGAGCGAATTGACTCCTAGGATGCCTGATTGAGCGGAGAAGTTCCCATCGAGCACCAATTCGGGATCCAGTTCGATTCCGGAATCATTCAGTGCTTTGACGTAGCCGTCGTACCGCCGAACCGCGTCTTGATGATGTTTAATGCCGCAGATCATCGCGATGTCGCGATGGCCGAAATCAATCAGGTGCTTCGTTGCATCGTAGGCGGCCGCGGCGTTGTCGACGTAAACGCATTGATCGTTCCAGCCGGCAATTTGCTTTCCGACCACGATCAAGGGCAGACGAGCCTTCAAATTGTTTAGGTCACCGATGGAAACGTCGCCGCCCAACAACAACAAGCCGTCAACCTTGCGTCCCAAAACGGTCTGGATGACTTCAAGCTCGGTGCCTTCTTCCCACTGACCGTCGACGAACAACGGCGAATAGCCGGTTCCCGAAAATCCTTGGATCACACCCTGCATGATCGTGTCGTAGAACGGGCTGCCGATCTTTTGAGTGACCACGCCGACGGTCATCGACCGGCCGCTGGCTAAGCTGCGGGCGAACACGTTGGGTTCGTAACCAAGGGAAGCCATCGCCTGCAACACCGTCGATCTCGTCTGTTGGTTGACGACCGACTTGTCATTGATCACCCGCGACACCGTGCTCTTGGACACGTTAGCGCGTTTGGCGATATCGCTGATGGTGGTGCTGGTGTTGAGTTGCATGGCTGCTTGGTTGGCTTTTCGGGCACGCCGTAGATTCGACTTAATGGTATCTTACCAACCCGCAAAGGTCATTGCAACCGGTTGCAGTAAAATTCTTTTGTATTTTCTTTTTTTCTCTAAAAACACCGATTTGCTTATGAAACCGGTTGCAGTATCGTTTCTTTAGGCTCAGATAGTGGTGTCAGGCCGGGCGTTAGGCTGCAATCGGTTGCAGGGTGGGGGTCGCGTCCTGCCCTATGGTGGTGCATAAGTCGTTTACAGAAGACAAGTTATGAACAGTCAATCGCAGGAAAGGCTCAGTGTTGGCGAAAAGGTCGGATACGGCCTCGGCGACGCCGCGTCCAACCTGTTTTGGAAGACCTTCGAATCTTTTTTGGTTTACTTCTACACCGACGTTTTCGGGCTGACGGCTAAGTCGACCGGGACACTGCTGTTGGTGACCCGGATCTGGGACGCGATCAACGACCCGTTGGTGGGTTATCTTGCCGATCGGACTCGCACGAGCTGGGGACGATTTCGCCCCTACTTGGTTTGGATGTCGTTGCCTTTCGCAATCACCGGCGTGCTGACGTTTTACACGCCCGATCTGGGGCCAAGTGGCAAGCTGATCTATGCCTACATCACCTACACGTTGGTGATGATGGCCTACACGGCGATCAACATTCCCTACGGCGCGTTGATGGGCGTGATCACGCCGAACTCGATCGAGCGGACCAGCGTTTCGACCTATCGATTCGTCGCAGCTTTCTGTGGCGGCATCGTGGTCCAGTACTGCACGCTCGGAATGGTGCGTTACTTTGGAAGTACCGATGGCGCCGGCGCTGATATCAATGCCGAAGCCGTCGTCAACGAACAGGTCGGATTCTTTTGGACGATGGTGGTCTTTTCGGCGGCGGCGGTCGTCTTGTTTTTGATCACGTTTGCGACAACGAAGGAGCGAGTCCAACCGGCCAAGTCCGAGCAATCAACGTTTCGCGCCGACATGCGGTTCGTATTGACGAGTATTCGATTGCATCAGTCGCTCTTGGTCGGCATTGCCTTGTTGGCGTGTCTTGCGACTGCGTTTTCGCCGTCGACGCTGTTGCCAATCCTGATGGGCTACGTCGTGTTGAGTTTGCTTTCGCTCGCTGCGCGCAGTTTCGGTATGCGGCGTTTCGCATCCGTCACGGGCCCTTCAACATTCGAGGCGGACTTCAACGACTTGCTGACCAACCGGCCGTGGATGGTGTTGTTTGCATTTGGGCTGTTTCAATTGTCCGGTCTGTTCATACGCGGCGGCGCGGTCTTGTACTACTTCAAGTACTACTGTGGCGATGCCGAGTTGGCGACCGCTTTTTGGGTGATGGGAAGCTTTGCCGCGATCGCGGGAATGCTGTTGACGAAACCGTTGACAAAGCGATTCGGAAAGAAGTGGTTGATGGTCGGAATGAATGCCGCTGTCGCTGCCCTTTGCTTCGGTTTTTTGTTCTTGAAGCCGGAGCAGGTCACCGCAATGTACGCTCTGCAAATCGTAACGGCGTTCGTCGGCGGACCGGTCCCTGTCTTGTTGTGGGCGATGTATGCGGATACCGCTGACTACTCGGAATGGAAGAACAATCGACGCGCGACGGGCCTCGTTTTCGCCGCGGCAACGTTCTCGCAGAAGATGGGTTGCGCGGTCGGCGCCGCGATGACCGGCTTCACACTTGCCTACTACAACTACGCACAACCGATTGAAGGCATCGAACAATCGCAAACAGAATTCACCCTCGGCGGACTGCGAATGATGATGAGCGTGATTCCCGCGGCATTTTTATTCGCGGCGGCTATTTGTCTGGTGTTTTACAACATCAACGTCACACTCGAACAACAAATCGAAACCGATCTGCGTATTCGAAAGGCGGGCGACCCACAATCAGCGTAGACGACTGTAGGTGAATCTGAACTTATATCACGACGACAACCATGAACTATCCCAACACAAACTTACCCGAATCCGTTGGTCCCGATTCGCCCCAAGCATTGCTGGACAACGCACCGGAGCGTCGTTTTATGACTGCCCAGAATGATACCGGCGAAGCGCATGGCGAGTATGTGCAGATCGATGGAAAAGACTGGTACAAGATTTCGAACAGCCACCGGATGGCGGACTTCTTCATCAGCATTGTCAGTTCTAGCAACCACTGGATGTTTGTTTCCAGCAGCGGCGCCTTGACCGCGGGTCGACGAAATGCCGATTCGTCGTTGTTCCCCTACTATTGCAGCGACAAAATCAGCGATGCGGCGACCAACACGGGTCCCAGAACACTGCTGCGGATTCGCCACGAAGGTGGCCCTTGGTGTTTGTGGGAACCGTTCGCGACCGCCCCGATTCGCACCGGTCAGCGAACTCGTAATCTCTACAAAAACTCACTCGGCACTCGAATCTTGTTCGAGGAATTCAATCATGCCTTGGGGGTCGTGTTTCGGTATTCGTGGGCCACGGGGCATCAGTACGGATTCGTGCGCCGCTGTGAAATCCTGAACCAGGGCGAAGGGCGCATCGAAGTCGAACTGTGCGACGGGATTGAGAACATCGTCCCCAGCGGTTTGGGAAAAGACTTCCAGCTTCGGTACAGCAACTTGGCTGACGCTTACAAGAAGAACGAGTTGCTCAGCGAATCCGGGCTAGCGGTGTACTACCTCAGTTCCATTCCCACGGACCGCGCCGAGGCTAGCGAGGGCATGCAAGCGACGGTTGCGTGGCAAACAGGATTGGGAAACCAATGCATCGCGTTAAGCAGCGAGTCGCTGGATGCTTTCGCCCGAGGCGACGGATTGACGAGTCAACCCGATGTTCGGGGCCGCCGCGGCGCGTACTTTGCATCGAAATCGTTCGTCTGTGAGCCCGGGGACTCACGCACATGGAATATTGTTGCCGACGTCAATTGCGATCACGGAGACGTTGTCCAATTGCACCGACAACTCGAGTTGGGCGGCGACATGTCGGCGGAACTTGAGCGTGATGTGCAAGCCAACGAGGACCGTCTGCTGCAGATCATTTCGGCCGCCGATGGTCGTCAAGTCGGAGCGGACCAGCGCCGCGCGCAACGGCACCAGTCCAATGTGCTGTTCAATGTGATGAGGGGCGGAATTCCGGCGAACGGATACACGGTCAACGTGGCAGACTTCGAAAAACACGTTCGCAACGCCAACCGACACGTCCGAAATCGCAGTGACGGCCTGATATCAACTCTGCCGTCGACGATCCACTTTGACGAATTGCAATCGCGAGTTGCCCAGTCGGGCGATGCAGACTTGATCCGGATCACATGCGAGTATTTGCCGCTGTGCTTCAGTCGCCGCCACGGTGACCCCACGCGCCCTTGGAATGAATTTTCGATCGATGTCTGGGACTCCAGTGGCGACGCGAATCTAAGTTACGAAGGGAATTGGCGAGACATCTTTCAAAACTGGGAAGCACTTGCAGTCGCCTATCCGCGATGGATCGGCCCTATGATTTTTCGGTTCGTCAATGCGTCGTCGGCAGACGGTTACAACCCCTACCGGATCAGCAAAGACGGCTTCGAATGGGAGGTCCCCGACGATGACGATCCGTGGTCCAACATCGGCTATTGGGGCGATCACCAAATCATCTATCTGCTTAAGTTGTTAGAGATCGGGCGGTCGATGATGCCCGGCGTATTGGATGATTGTCTGTCGAAGCAGATCTGCACGTATGCCAATATTCCGTACCGAATTCGATCTTATGAAGACATTCGGCGTGATCCGAGTGAGACCATCGATTTCGATCGGAAGCATGCTGACAAAATCGAACAGCTTGTCGCTTCGATGGGCGCAGACGGCAAACTCCTAACGACCCAAAGCGGCGTCCCGTATGGTGTTGGCCTTGTCGAAAAATTGCTTGTGCCGCTACTCGCCAAGTTGACCAACTTTGTTCCCGGCGGTGGCGTGTGGCTCAACACTCAGCGTCCCGAATGGAATGATGCCAACAATGCGTTGGTGGGCCACGGTTTGTCGGTCGTGACGGCCTGCCATCTGCGCCGCTACCTGACGTTCTTGATCGATTGGTTTTCCAGCAGTCGCGAATCGCTTCCTTCGACGGTGATAATGTCGCGGGAGGTTTGGAGTCTCGCGAACGAAGTGAACGCGGCGATCGTCGGGAACGCTGCATCATTCGACGGGCCCATCGACGACCAAGCGAGAAAACGGATTTTGGATCGACTGTCGATCGCAGGGTCCAACTATCGAACCAATTTGTACGACAACGCACTCAGTGGCGATCAGGAAAGCACGACCCTTCCGTCTCTGGTCGAGTTCTTTCGAAATGCGAGGAAGATGATCGATCATACGATCGAACAAAACCGTCGCGATGACGGAATGTATCACGCTTACAATCTGTTGAGTCTGAACAACGAAACGGCCTCCGTATCGCATTTGCATGAAATGCTCGAAGGTCAAGTTGCTGTACTCAGCAGTGGGATTTTGTCTGCGGCGCAGTCCGTCGAGGTGCTCGATGCACTGCGTCACAGCAGGATGTATCGCGAAGACCAGAACAGTTACATGCTGTACCCCGATCGCGACCTGCCCACGTTTTTAGAGAAAAACTGCCTGCCGCCAGACCACGCGTATCAGTCACAGTTGCTAAGAAAGTTGGTTGCGGATTCTGATCTATCGATCGTCCGCCCCGATGCCGACGGCAACCTTCGTTTCCACAGCGATTTTCGCAACGTCGCTGACCTGCGTGTTGCGATCGATCGACTGCGAACCCATTCCCAATACGAAACTTTGATTGATCGGGAGCGAGAACTCGTCGATCAAATTTTTGAGGATACGTTTGGCCATCGGAATTTCACGGGACGTTCGGGAACCTTTTTTGCTTATGAAGGACTCGGGTCCATCTATTGGCACATGGTGTCGAAATTGGCACTTGCGGTTTTGGACCAGTGCGTCCAAACACGACAATCGGGGATCGAACCGGACAGCGACATTTTGCAACGACTGCACCATCACTATCGCGAAATCCGCGACGGAATCGGCTTGACCAAGACGCCGCCACAGTATGGTGCATTTCCCACCGATCCGTACTCGCACACCCCGCGAGATGCCGGCGTGCAGCAGCCCGGTATGACTGGTCAAGTCAAGGAAGATATCCTGTCGCGTTGGGTCGAGGTTGGAATTCGTATGGACGACGGAAAGCTGTCCTTCGATCCCGCCTTTTTCGAAGCCACCGAGTTTTCGGAAACCGATTCCGAACTTGAGTTCTTCAACCTGCACGGTAACCGAGAACGGTTGCCGGTTCCGGCGGGTTGCTTCGCGATGACCCTTTGCCAAGTTCCCGTTGTCTATCGACGCACGACCGACGGAACGAGTGGACTGGTGATTGCCCGGAACGGGGCACCATCACTGCGACGCGCTGACCTTAGCTTGACGGCAAGTGAAAGCGAATCGTTATTCGCTCGCAAGGGTGAAGTCACCTTCCTTGAAGTCAGCTTTGATCCCAACCGTGTTTGACGTTCAGCCGTGTGCTGTGTTTGCCCCTTTGTCACCCATCCATCGAAATTTATGAGTCTGAAAATGAAGTGCTTCTTGATTGTTTCTGTTTTTGTTTTTTTAGGCTTGTCGTCACAGTCGCTGACCGCACAAGAAGCGGTGCTCGAGCCACAAGTGACTGCGAACAAAGCGTTGAAATTGGTTTGGAGTGACGAGTTCGACGGCGACTCGTTGGACTATTCCAAATGGGGCGTTGAAGAAAATGCGTTTGGTGGCGGCAACAACGAATTGCAGTTGTTCACTGACCGAGAGAAAAATGTTCGCGTCGAAGATGGATACTTGGTATTGGAAGCACATCGCGACAATGCCAACATCAGTGGCACGGAACGCGAATACTCGTCCGCTCGGATCCGAACCAAACACCGTGGTGACTGGAAGTACGGACGAATCGAAGTGCGTGCGAAGCTGCCCATCGGCCAAGGAATGTGGCCCGCGATCTGGATGCTGCCCACCGACAACAAGTACGGGACCTGGGCGGCAAGCGGCGAGATCGACATCATGGAATACCGCGGTCAAAAGCCGAACGAAGTCCTTGGAACGCTGCACTACGGCGGTGTATGGCCAAAGAACAAATACTCAGGCGAAACGTTCGTGAAGCCAGAAGGAAACTTTGCGGAAGATTTTCACACGTTTTCGGTGGATTGGACGGAAGGGAAAATCGTTTGGTCGATCGACGGAAAGCCCTATCAAACGCAGACCAAATGGACGTCCGACGGCGGCGAGTTTCCAGCTCCCTTTGACCAAAAATTCCACCTGCTGTTGAACCTGTCGGTCGGCGGTAACTTCCTTGGCAATCCGGACGAAACGACACAGTTCCCGCAGAAGATGCTCGTCGATTTTGTCCACGTCTATCAATAGTGGCGACGGTTCGCGGGCTATCGGCGAATTCGAAACCTGTTTCGAAACAAGTTCTTAGGCCTGAGTGCGGTTGCCCAAAGGAAACCAGTACCATCTTGCAGCCGTTTTGGTCAGTCGTGCGATGTCGGCACCGGCCAATACGGCACAGGGTACCATGTACAGCGTGATCGCCGTCGCGAACAAAACGCCGAAGGCCAAGGACACGGCCATCGGAATCAAGAACTGGGCCTGGATCGATTCATCCAACATCAACGGCAACAATCCGACAAAGGTCGTGATCGACGTTAAGAAGATCGGCCGGAATCGCTTTCCGCCGGCTTCGAGCGCCGCGTCGATCAATGTCATACCCGATGCAGTGCGGCGATTGATGAAGTCCACCATCACCAACGTGTCGTTGACTGCGATGCCGGCCAACGCCAACATTCCAAAAATCGAAAGATACGAAGGGGTCAGGTCCAGCAAAATGTGCCCGACCAAAGCCCCGATGATTGCAAAAGGAACGGCCAACAGCACATAGATCGGTTGGACCAGTGACTTCAATGCGATCGCCAGCAATCCATACAGCGTCAAGAACAGCAAAACCGAACCGATGATCGTCTGGCGCTTTGTTTTTTCTGCTTCGGCGACATAGCCGAGAAACTGGTAGGACAGTCCGTGTCGGATGCACAAAGCATCCAGCTTCGGCGCCAACTCTTTTGAGATCCCGACGACATCCACCGCTTCATCAACAGGCTGAGCACCCAAGCGAATGATTTCCGCTCGATCGTTGCGTTCGACATGGGACGGTGCCTTGACCAGGCTGATCGTCGCGACCGTTTCGAGAGGGACTTCGGCGCCTCGCGGTGTCCGGATTTTGAGGCGATCAAGCGTATGCAGTGACTGTCTTGCTTCCAGCGGCAATCGCACCATGACACGAATGTCATCGACACCACGTTGAATCCTCTGGGCTTCTTCGCCGAAGAACGCCTGTCGAATCTGGCTGGCCAAGACCGACTGTGTCAGCCCCAATTCAGCAGCCCGTGGTTTCAGGCTGATCTCCAATTCGTCTTGCCCTTCGTTGATGTTGGCCCATTGATCCTTCAGTTCGGTATAGCCGTCGAGCATCGCTTTGATCTGGCGAGCGACGTCGCGTTTTTCTGGCGAAGATGGACCTCGCAGTTCGATGTTTAAATCTTCGTCGTCGTATTCGCTATCGCGAACGATGGACGATTCTGAACGCGTCTCGAACCGTCGCGCTTCGGGGATTTCACCCACCAACTCGCTCCATCGTTGCGCCAGTACGCTGTTCTTCGGGCCCGGGACGCTGCGATCCTCCGGTGGCATGACTTCAAAGGCCATGTAGCCGCGTGCTTTGTCAAATTCGGAACCGGGACGACGCGAGCCCGTCAATCGAACGACGTGCTGGACCAAGGATCGGCCGTTTCCTGGATCGACGAACTCCGCCTTCAATTGATCGAGCGCTTCAGAAATCCGAAGGACATAACGCTCGGTCACTTCGAGGGGCGTATCGGCCGGCAAATCCAACTTCGCGGAAATCCGAGTGCTGTCCACCGACGGGAACGCGACGAATCCCATCCGCCCACCCGCGCAATAACCGGCCATCAACATCGCCATCGCGATGAACGCCGCAATCACGGCAAATCGATTCCCGACGGCCAATCGCAGCGTCGGTTGATAGACGGAAGCAATGAACCGTTCCAAACCGGTTGCGATCGCGGATTGAAAACGCGCAAAGATCCCTTTCCCCGTTCTGCGGCGTAAGTGTTTCAAGTGAGCGGGCAGAATCAACTTCGACTCGATCAGCGAAAACAACAGCACCGGCGCAACCACCGGCGGCACCTGCCGTGCGTAGTCGCCCCACGTTCCATCAAAGAACATCAACGGCAAGAACGCGACGACCGTGGTCAGCGCACCAAACGTGACCGGCGTCGCGACTTCGCGGGTTCCTTCGACGGCGGCTTCCAACGGATCGACGCCTTCCATGATTTTGGAGTACACGTTCTCGCCCGTGACGATGGCGTCATCCACGACGATGCCTGTCACGATGATGAACCCGAATAAACTCATCACATTCGCGGTCAAATCGAACCATGGCATGAACAACGCCGCGCCGGCAAAGCTGACCGGAATACCGATCACGATCCAAAACGCCAGCGCGGGCCGGATGAACAGGCCGAGTATCAACAGCACGAAAAAACCACCCTGAAGCAGCGACCACGCAAGCGTGCTGAGCCGATGTCGAATCGCCAAGGATTCGTCGTCCCAAATTTCAAGTTCGATACCGTCGGGAAAACGCGTGCGGGCGGTACGGACATACTCGCGAACCTCGTTCGAAATTCCGAGCGCACTTTCGCCGCCCACACGCATCACCGGCACAAAGACGGCTGGCTTTCCATTGAAGAACAATTTCTGGTCGCCTTCGACGAATCCGTCGCGGATCGTTGCGACTTCGCCCAGTCGAACTTCGGCGCCGGCGGTCGATCGTATCGGAATGTTTTCGAATTCTTCTTCTGAATATGCCTGGCCTCGCGTGCGCACGATGAACGTACCACTGTTGCTGTCGATCGCACCGGCAGGAAGGTCTAACGAGAACCCGCGAATCGCGTCCGTCAAATCTTGGAAGCTCAAGTTGTATGCCAGCAGTTTGTCGACATTCGCTTCGATCGCGACTTCCGATTCCTTTTCACCACGAATATCAACGCGACTGATACCCGGCATCTCCAGCAAGTCCTGCTGTACTCTACGGGCGACGCGTCGCATGTCGTGCGGCGACAAATCGCCCATCACCGCGATTTGCAGGATATCGAAATAGTTTGCCGATTCAGGGATCAGCACACGAGGCGGTTCGGTTTCCGCGGGGAACGTCGTGATCGTGTCGATTCTCGCTTTGACGTCATCCATCAAATCGCGAAGATCTTTGCCGCGACTTGCTCGCAGAAAGAATTTCGCGCCGCCACGAAAACCGTCGGCATTCAGCGAATCGATTCCGTCGACACCTTCCAGCGCCGCCTCGACGGGAACAAGGATCGCACGCTCGACATCTTTCGCGGTCGCACCGCGATACTCCATGTCGATCATGACCGTGTTCCAGCTCAGCGCCGGCGTGACTTCTAGCGGCACATGATTCACCGCGACATAGCCACCGGCAACAATGATCGCGACCATCAAAAAGTTGGCGGCGATGCCGTTGATCGTGAACCAACGAATCACGGTGTGGCTTCCAACTCGGGCGGCTCGCCGGCCAGCGACACCGCGGCACTATCGTCCGGAATGATCTGCACCAAACTGCCCTCCGGTGCATAGACCAGCATCGACGTCGCCAGCATTTCACCGTCCTGAATCGAACCGTCGCGAACAATCACGTTATCAGCATCCGACCAGAGCGGATCGATCGTCAATGATCGCAGGGTCAGCTTGTCGCGGTCAATCAAATACACCTGATCGAGTCGTCGCACGGCACCGCGTGGAATCACCATCACATCACGAAGGATCTCACCGCGAACGATCGCGACAACCGGTTGACCGATCCGCAAAATCGCATGGTCAGAATGAAACGAAAAGGGATCGTCGATCCGTGCGATCGCGAACAGCTCCAACGAATCCGCGTCGAGCGTTCCTTCGGTTCGAACGATTTTCGCACGCCAGCGGGAACCCGACGATGCATCGATCGCGTCGCGCAGTTCAACGTCGACGGGCGGGTCGCCTTCCCTTTCAGGCAACTTCAAGTGTCTCAGTTCGCGGCTTGCGATCGGCAAACGAACCTCGGCGTAATCAATCGCGAACACATCACCCAGCATCGTACCCGGACTGACCAATTGTCCCACGCCGACCGACTTCGTTGCGACACGGCCGTCAAAGGGTGCATAGATCTTCGTGCGTTCCAAGTCGCGCTGGGCTTGGTCAATCGCCGAGGCGGTGATCTCGACTTGCGATTGGGCTGCAACCAGCGCCGACAATGTGCTGTCGAGTTCGGCGCCGGATGCGCTGTTCCGGCGGGCGAGTTCTTGGTTCCGCTCGTGAGCGGATTGGGTCAACGTCAAGGTCGCTTTGGCGAGCTTGTTTTGCTCGCGCGCGACCTGCAGCGCGGTTTGATAATCACGGTCGTCGATGTCCAGCAACAGGTCGCCGGCTTGGAAGAACGAACCGACTTCGAAGGCAACCTCGGTGGCGCGAATGGTTCCGGTGACTTCGGCGCTCAACGTCACGCGGTTGTGCGGACCGACAACGCCGTTGGTCTGAATTTTTACTACGAAATCGCTGGAAGCCAAAGACACGATACGACTGCGCAGTACCTGCTCCTCAGCCGGCTCGCTCATTTCCTCCGCTGGCTCGATCGACAGACGTGTATATCCGTAAGCACCGGCAACCAGGATGCCGATGGGAATCAAAAGTCGGACGAAGGCGGTAGCCAGAAACTTCATATCGAAACGGCGCCGAGAAGTGGCGGGGCGGGGACTTGGCGGGACCCGCCATTGTGATCGATTGTACGGAAACGTCGAGGGACATCTTTGACAGACTCGTCCAAAATGTCGTCACGGCCCTTCAAAGGACGCATCGATCGGCTCGGAATCCCAGCAAATCCGGCCGATTTGACGGCGATCATCCGTGTCGCAAAAAAGTCGACTAAATCTCGGTCGAGACGACAGCGAGCATGCTTCGGAGCAGGCCCGCTTGCCATGGCGTGATCAGGCATACTTGGCGTTGATCAACGTTGAGCGATCAAACTTCGCGCAAAGTTCGACGCCAATCAAAGTGGAACACTTGATCCGGACCAGTGGTCGAAGGCGAATTTACCTTCGGATGCTGAATCGTTCGACGAGAATGATGACGACGCGTTGTCAACATGGGAGCTATCCACGTTGCTCGCAAAGTACCGGATGAAGCTCGGGCTAACGCCGAAGGATTTACTGATGGCCCGTGGCTTATTGCCGCCGTTTGATCCTGATTTCGATGGCCCGGCACGATACAGATCGCAGCCAGCGAATCGAAAAAGGAGAACTCCGAGATGAACCCGAGGCTGGCTATTTGACGAAGGACGTTTTGCGCCAGGCCGACCGATACGGGTTCACCTGCGAGGGCCAGCACGCGCCGAAGTATTGAAGCTTGTTGCGATGCACTTAAGGCGTGTAGATTGACTCGCCGATGAGCCGTTCAAATTCGGTCGGCGTGAGCATTTTTATCAAGCCTTCGTCGGTTTCGATGTAATAGACCAAGTGTTTGTCGATCGCCTCGCGATCACCATTCAAAATTTGACCCGCCGGTGTGATGGCGATCGATTGGTTGCCCGGCAGTTGAACGCCTCGCCAATACGGCTGGAGCGTGTCTTCGTCGTAGTGGGCAAACGTCGAATCATCAAATCCCATCGTGAAGATCGGACGAATCGGATGCCGATCGGCGCATCGGCCCATGACGGAGGGATGGCTGTGCTTCTTCAGTAAGTATCCCGTGAACGCATCGAAGAGATAAATGTTCAGACCATCCGCAGCGACGTTTCGGGTTCCATCGGAATTCCACGTGTCCGCACATGTGCCTCCACGGACAAACTCACGTACAATCGAAAAATGATTATCTTGAAATCGGAGTACATAGCCGCCCTGAAGGTAAAGGTGACTGCCATCGGGGCTCCACTTCAGCTCGTTTCGCTCCCAATCTTGAATGTTGGGTAGGTCCAGTTCGTAGTGAAGACGCCAGTCACCTTCTGGTGAGCAGGAGTAGAGTGTTTTCCCGACGCGGACCGCCATTTGGTCGGTGTAAGGGCGAAAGGTGATACTTGGGACGTCGTCGCAAGGGATTTGCTTCAAGAGCATCACCTGGTCATCAAAGATTTCGATCTGCTTCTTCGCAGCGATAATTCCGGCAGCGTAGTTTCCAGTGCCGCTCCAGCAGAAGCCACTTAATCCTGGTAGCTGATCCGGCACCATTTCTTCATTCGGATCTCCGATCCATAGCGATCGTCTATTGGCGTCTTCGATCGCTAACCGCTGACCATCGGGATACCATTCCGCATGATAACTCCACAGGTTTTCGACACCATCAATCGGCGAATGTCGCCCGTCAAGGGTCCAAAGAGTCGGTTGCAATTCCCCAACCACCAAACGCTCGCCGCTTGCATCCCACCGGACCAAGCCGAATGATCCAGTGAATGTCTCGCTATTCTCTTTTGGGTTGAGGTCCCGGTCGGTCAAATGGAAACTCCGATCAGGGATCGCAACCACCCATTCGCCATCCGGGCTAACGTCGATATCGGTTGCACCTGGATTTTGCGGCAGGTCGTGAATCTCCCCCGAGTCCACGTCAGTGACGCTCCAAATGCTGTGTCCGATCGCGTAGATTCTTTTACCATCGGGTGACCAGCAAAACTGTGTTAGCCTACCGCCACGAGCGACCTGGACCGTTTTTTGGCGTTTACCATCGGGCGTGATACAGCGAATGCTGACTTGAGTGTCACCATCAATCGCACACAGAAACTCACCCGACGGACTCCAGTGGATCGCACCTTCCCCAGCCTTGGCTCCGACCGTCTGGGCATCAATTTTGCGAATCAGTTCCCCCTCGCGATCAAACAACCATAACGATCCATCTTCGTTTTGAGAGGCGAAAATTTGTCCGTCGGGGGACCATACTATCTTGCCCTGCGCGAACGGGTTCAAGTCGGGATGGACGACAGTATGCAGGATCTTTCCGTCGACTTGGTAGAGACAAACCAATCCGGCGGTGGCGGTCGCTAAAATCTTTCCATCTGAACTGAATCCGGCGGCATTGCATTGGTCCAGTGCGATCGGAATCGTGGGTTGAAGCGATTCCCCGACCAGTGTCCAGAGTGTTGTCGCCGATGCGTTGGGGTTGGCAACGACGAGGTGACGCCCACTGGAGTGCCAATCCAGCATTGGCCGAAACGATCCTCCTCCTCGACTGGGTAACATTTGGATCAGTTCCAAATTTTTCGCATCGTAGATTCTTACTTGGCAATCGTTTGTCAAGACGGCAAAGTGCCTGCCATCGGGACTGAACTTGACACTACCGCAACCGGCACGAGGCAGCCGTGTATCGACATTCCATCGCCGAATGCCCTTGAGTTTGGCAGGTCGCAACGCCAAACCCGGTAAGGACTCCATTTCGGCGAGTGAGTGGCTCAGCCAATACCAGTCGTCAACATCCGCCTCCGTTGTCGGCTCCCACGTTCCGAGTTTCGGCAATGGCCCGGTGGGGATTTTTGTTGGTAGTGCGGCTGCTTTCTTTTCTTTCGCACTCGAAACGACTGCACCCGATGGATCTGGCTTTCGCTCCAACCAGGCTTTCAGTGACGTCGTCGCACCGGTTTTGATCTCCAGCGGACTGTCGCCCAGCGTCGTCTCTAACTCGAGTCCAGCGCTATTCTTCAGAGTAAAACGATGGGTGCCGGGGGCGACACGAAAACGGATCTGTCCCGTTTCATCGGACTGATAGGTGACCGATTGATCGTCGATTTCGATCGTCGCTAGCTCGATGGGACCATCAAGCTGGACGACCACGGTGCCATCGTTGGTTTTAAATCGAAGCAGGATCGCGGCGAGAATGAAGAACGCCGCGAAACCACCGGCGAGAAGCCAGTTGCGAATTTGGGTTCCGTTGGAACCGGAGGATGTTTGTGAACCGTAGGCACCAGCCTCGGGCATGATCGATTGAGCCGTCGCACTCGACGAACCCGCGGCTAGCGCCGTCGGCTCAGTTTGGATCAATCGTTCAATCCGAGTAATCTCCGCGACAACCTCCGCGGCTGCTTGGGGGCGAGCTTGCGGGTCTTTGGAAAGCAGTCGCGTGATGAGCGCGGCGAGGTCGGGATGAATCTCCGGCGCAATCTCTGCGATCGGCTTCGACTCTGCGTTAACGACGGCGAGCAGGGTCGCGACCATGTTGCCGCCGGTGAACGACGGCACGCCGGTGGCGAGTTGGTAGAGCACACTGCCGAGGCTGAAAAGATCGCTGCGATGATCGACCGCCTGGCCTTGCGCTTGTTCGGGTGCCATGTAGCGCGGCGTGCCAACGATCGCATCGGTTTGCGTCAACAGCAGATCGTCGCTGGCCGCTCGCACCAATCCGAAATCAAGGATTCGTGCCCATCCTGATTTGGCATCGAGCCAGATGTTGTCGGGCTTGATGTCGCGATGGATCAAACCATGCTCATGGGCGGCCTGTAGACCGGCGGCGACTTCCCTACCGATTTTCAAGACCTCGGTTTGATCGAGCTTGGGGTGGTGTTGCAAATGCGATTGCAACGATTCGCCGTGCAAGAATTGCATCGCGATGAACGGTACGCCGCCGTCTTCACCGACTTGATAGATCGGAACGATGTTGTGATGTTCGATCGATGCCGTCGATTGAGCCTCGCGCAGGAACCGCTGCTTGGCGATCGAGTTCGACGCGATCGCTGGCTTGATCGCTTTGAGAGCCACCAGCCGTTTTAATTGTGTGTCTTCGGCTTTAAATACGATCCCCATCCCACCAACCCCCAAAACTTCCAAAATGCGATAACCCCCCAAGCGTCCGATCTCATCTTCCGCTTCGGGCGGCTGCAGGAAATCGGTTTGGGCGGACAAACTGACAATCGATGACGAGAACGCTGACCCATCGGTCTCATCGTTGCCGGCCATCAATGTCGGTTCGACGGCCGGGTCGGCTTTTTTAAGGTTTTGAAGGAATCGATCAACATTGAAACCATCAACGACTGGAGGAGCCTCACCAACGGTTTGCAGTCGTTTCGCGAATTCGCGCAGCTGACCGAACAGCTTCTGTGACGGTGGGTCCAACAATCCCACAACCTCGTCGTCGTCCGTGTTCGACGCCACCCCCGAAAGGATGCGGCTCATCGGGGATTCGTCGGATGGGGTGGTCGGTGGAGACATGCGATGGGACGACGCCAGGCGGAAGAGATGGTGTTCGAGTGAGTTAAAGGGAGAGGGCGTTACACGATTAGCCTCGCAGGATGCCGGTGTGTAGCCTTTAAGCGATCTTCAACGGTCCTGATCGGCTGAAGCCCACACACCAACTCCAAATACCCGTGACTCGGCGCTACGAGGCGTCGTCGGTCAGCTCCAACAAATCGCGGATTCGTGCGGTCAGGCGAAACTTGATTTGGCGAACGTTCGCGGTCGTTGTCTCATAACGATCCGCGATCGCCTCGAACGACAATTCTTCGGCGATGGCGTCTTGAAAAATGTCCCAAGTCCTTGGATTGACCGAGTTCTGGACGATCGTTTTCGCCGCGAACAACATTCGGTTGGCGATCTCCGGTGAATGTTCCGGTTCGTCTTCCAGAGGCGAATTGACAAAATCCGCCAATTGCTGTGCATCGAGCGTCGTCAATCGGTGCGGATCGCGGCGGATGTGTTGGACGCAGCGGTGGGTGATGGTCCAGAGCCAACTGCGAAAACTTGACGTCGGTTTGAGTTGCCGAAAACGTGCCCCGTACTGGATCACTGCGGTCAGCACTTCCTGGCAAACGTCTTCCCGATCCGCTGCGGGAACCTGCATTTGAGCGGTCCAGTGAAGGATCAGCGGGCTGTAAATCGTCGCGATCCGCGACCAAGCAACTGGACACCGATTTTGCAAACCACGAACGAGACTTTGGGACGTCGAATCGGAAGTAGCGAAGGTCGCCATCGTGCAGATCTCAAAAAATTCTGGAAACGCGTGTAGCGCTTGATTGCTTTGGTTTGGGTAGACGGCCTGAATACTAGGATCCGAGAAAGGCCCCCGAACGTGGTGGCTAGATTAACCCATGCGATTGCCACATGCCACAAGAGCGTCCAAGAAGAATCGAGGCCGAGGTCGTCGAAACCAGCATTGACGGCCGATTGAGCGCGCTCGATGGAATATGGGCCACCTATCTTTCTTAAACAGAGGATGGTCACTCGCCGTTTTTTCCACGGCTAAGTTTGCCGCCAGTTTTGCCCAAACAGCACAGTTGCACGCACACAGAATACCGTTTCCTTCCCGGGCCTGATTGTTGTGAATTCATCGACCCCGCAAACGTTGAGTGCGTTCAACGCCGTGTTCGATGGGCTTTTCCTTCGAAGGATGACCGATCACGGGTCATTCCTTTCATCCGACGAGCAAGATAGAGCGACTTGAGCAGCGATCGCCGAGACTTCCGATACAATCCGTTACACCGGAGCAGAGAACCGCACACGAATGAGTACTCATGATTGGGAACGCAGTTGGCGGTGCAAGAAGAGTGGCACCGGCAATTGCTCGCACTTGCCTACGGTTCCGGCTAAGCTACCCAATCATCCCGGTTCTTTCATCCTCCAGGTGATTTGTGCATCCATCAATCATTCCAAGTGTGTTTTCACCCCTGTCCTCCGGAAAGAAACGCGGCCTCCGTCGGACTGTTTGGTCATGGAACCGGTGTCCTTTGACATTGGTCGTCCTGACCGCGACGTGCTTCGGGTTGGCGGAGCGATCCCCGGCGGCCGTCGTGATCGAGCTCGGGACGACGGGAATCAATGGTGCTGCGGGCGCCAACCAAGATCCTGGCCAAGCCGGCGAAGACGGTGCTACCGGAGAAACAATTAGCAGCACACTTGCGACAGCGGATAGCGAAAATCGATTGGCGGTGACGGGTGGCACGGGCGGGACCGGCGGCGCCGGCGGCAATGCTGTGTCCAGCAATTTTGCTGGGGGAAACGGGGGGCGCGGAGGCGATGGCGGGAACGCGGAGGGTTCCGTTGATACGAGCGGCCCCGGTGTGGTGACCTCCTTCTTGAACGCCTTCGGCGGCGATGGGGGCCTCGGTGGAGTCGGCGGAACGGGTGGTTCAGCATCGACCGACGGGAATCCCGGAAATGGCGGTGACGGCGCGTCAGCAGCGATCTTGGCCCCTGGCATCAACGCCACGTCAACTAACAATGAGGCAAATGCCGATGCGTTGTTGACGGGTGGGAACGGAGGCGATGCAATCGCCGCCGGAGCGTCCGGCGGCAATGGCGGCAGTGCCTCCGCGACCGTTGCCAACACCATCGCGACGGGTGTCACCGAAGCCGATGCATCGGTCGTCGTCAGCGGAGGCGACGGTGGCAACGCATTAGGGAACGGGGCCTCGGGAAGCGGTGGTGACGCCACGGTGATCGACGCGATCGTTGCAACTTCGGCGGTCACGGGCAACACGTCCCTCTACCAAGGAGCCAACGGTGGATTCTCTGGTTCGGCAGAATCCGGAACGATGGGCATTGCCGGCGATGCGACCAACCAGCTGACCGCAACCAGCGACAACGCATTCCTTCGCGCCACGTTGCGGACCGAAGCTGGCGGAGGCGGCAATCGAGACAATGCAACAGGAGTCGCAGGTTCGGGCGGTGACGTGGTATCGATCGGCAGTTTTTCGAACTCCGGTGAAATTGTGGCTGACAATGAATTTCGCGGTGGGGATGGTGGTTTCGGATATGGGGGCGCGTCGTCCGGTGATGGTGGCAATGCGGTTGGCGATTTGACACTGATGTCGTCGACCAATGACGTCGACGCATTCGTTTCCGCGCAGGCTGGCGACGGAGGGTACAAAAATTCGGGCACCGGTCGCGGTGGCGACGGCGGAAACATCTCGTCCCATGTGACGGTCACCGGCGCGACGGGCGCCTTCGCGTTTTCCAACATCCAAGCCGGAGGCGGTGGGGAAGTCTTTGGGGCAGCGGAAGGTTCGGGAGGCGACGGCGGAACGGCGGAAGGTCTCATTTCCGCGACGACGACCAGCGGAACCGCGAGCGTCGAAGCGTTTTATCTCGCCGGATCAGGTGGCTCGGCTCAAGGATCTGGTACCGGCGGAAACGGCGCATCGATTTCAATCGACAATGCGGCGACCGCGATTAGCAATCAAGCCTTGGGGGACAGTACGGTTCTTCAAGTCGTTGAAGCCGGGACGGGAGGCAGTTCGCAAGACGGTGCCGCTGGCAATGGTGGAGCGGCGCTGTCCAGGCTGAATGCAAACAACACAAATCTCAACTCGGCGCTGATTAGCGAATCGTACGGCGGTTACGGAGGTGATCGAGATGGCTTGATCGGTCAGGGCGGCAGCGCCGGGAGTGCAAGCTCCGAGGCGACGTTGCGAAACGTCGGCACGGCATCGGTGGAAGTCTACTCGGTGGCGGGCTACGGCGGTGACGGCATGGGCGGTGCCTCCGGTTCGAATGGTGCCGATTCGCAAGCGATTGGCTCAAGCACCTCGCAGACGATGAACGCGACTTCCTTGACACAGGCTTATGGCGGTGACGGTGGATCGACCGACGGCCAACCGCAAGCAGGTGGTTTGGGAGGCAACGCGAGCGCAACCTCGTTTGCACAGACCGACGGAGCCACTCAAGTCGCATCGTCCAACGCACAATCCATCGCCGGCTATTCCGTTTCCGAATCCGGCGACGTTCTGTCCAGTCGCTCAGGTGCCGCCGACGCATTTGCAACCAGTATTTCGACGGGCGGGACGGCCACGTCGATCGCCGTCGCCGAAGGCAGGGTGTCGCGTGCTGTTTCGATTGCCGACGGCATCAATGGCGACGCGACCGCCACCAGCGGTTCGGCCGGAACCACATTCGGTATCCCAACACTGGATTCGGTTCGCGTGACCAACACTGTGACGGCAAACGTGGGCAGCCAAAGCCGCGTCGAAAGCTATTCCGCGGTCGATGGCACCCCGTGGTCCGCCGCCGACGTGGCCGGTGCAAATGCGTTCTCGCTGTTAACGTTTTCACCATCAACCTTTGATGTCACGGCAGAGCTGGCAACCCAACCCAACATCCAAAACGCAATCAATGTCAATGACGTTCTTGGGATCGGTGAATTTGGTGGCGGCTATCCGACGGACGGTTCTGGAGTTCACACATTCTCAACGCTTCTCGAGCTTGAATTGACTGACGGAACCTTTACCGGGCGAGACGCACTGATCGGTTTTTACGATTTCTCGTCCACCGGAAACGGCTTCGAAAGCCTGATGCTTTCCATTAGCGCCCTTCAGTTCAATGAGACGTGGACGTTCACGGATCTCACCACAGCCGAGTCATTCTTCACGGACAATCCATTGTCGCTCGGTTCGCTTGCGGGCAATGGTGAGAAACTACAAATGCAAGTGGACTGGTCATCGAGTCGAGCATCCGATGGATTCTCGGCAAGCTTCGCGATCACCGCGGTGCCAGAACCAGGCCAATTCCTGGCGATCCTGATTGCGTTTGTCACTCTGTTCCGGGTCAGACGCCAGCGAGCCTAAGCCCGTCGGTTCTCGTCGGTAATCTGATCTACACAGCCAATGAAGATGGCACGTCATTCGTCTTTAAAGCCAACACGGAACGATTCGAAAAAGTCGCCGAGAACCAGTTAGGCGAAAGCGTCTTCGCGTCACCCGCGATCTGCGGAAACCAGATCTTCACCCGAGTAGCGCATTCCGAATCCGGCCGCCGTCAGGAATATCTGTACTGTCTGGGTAAGTGACTTAGCGATCGGTACAACCGAGAGGCGACTGATTGCTTGTCAAACGAATGTGGTCAAACGAATAGCAGGCTGAATGTCATGATGGGACCGGTAACTCATGCGAAGCAACTCGACGCCGCGATTGAGGAATGTGAGTTGTTTCCTGAATCCTTAGCACAAGACCCAGCGTTGCCCATTCGTTTGCCTCCATTCGCTTGACATCGCCATTTTTGCCTGTCCCTTTTTGCTTTTTTGAGGTTGGCGATGGACGGTGACGATTCATCGAAACGATCCTTCCGTGAATCAACTCGATCTGCCCGTGTGTCTGATTGAAACCACCGGCTTCGACGAGCGTTTCATATTGCTCGGTCATGATCGGAATCGTCAGGGGCTCGTTCAGGACGGGCAGGTTGGAAGAAACGGCGTCTGACATACCCGCATTTTAGTTGACCCGGCGTGGCGGAACAATTGATCCCGCGAACGCGACAAATCGGTTCCCGCAAACACGCCCGGTAAAAGTTGCTTAAATTTTAGCCGAGGCTGTAGGGGGCTCGATATTCTTTGGTCAGCCACGCTGCGGCTTCGGGATCGTCCACGATCGTTTCAGTTTCAGGATTCCACTGGATCGTCTTTCCGGTCCGGACGGCGATGTTGCCGAGATGGCAAACCGTGGCGCTGCGATGCCCGATGCTGATGTCGGCAACCGGCTTGTTTCGCGTTTTGACGCAGGTCAAAAAGTTGTTGACGTGATCCACGTTCGCTTCGGACGAACCGATCTTGGGGACTTCGATGCCTTTCAATAACTCAGGTGGATTGGCAACGATGCCTCCCCGATAAACGAACAGGCTTCCCTTTTCGCCAACAAACTCGGTTCCTTGTTCTTTGCCTGGGGTGCCCGGTACCTGGCGGCAATTCAACACGACCCCGTCGGCATACTTGTAGGTGATGTCGGCAGAATCCGGAGTCTCGTACCAGCCATCGGGATTGAATACAGCCTTGCCTTCGACGCTAACGGGACCGCTACCGTCCATCCCCAGCCCCCACTGGGCGATGTCGAGATAGTGGGCGCCGAAATTCGTTTGTTGACCGCCGCTGTAGTCCCAGAAGAATCGAAACAGGTAGTGAACGCGATTCGCGTTGTAGGCTCGTGCCGGCGCCGGGCCCAACCAACGATCAAAATCAAAGCCTTCCGGCGGCGCACTATCGGGAACTGGTTTCTTGGCTCGATCGATCCAATTCGGACCGGGCAGTGTCACGTTGACTTCGCTTGCTTTTCCGAGCAAACCGTCGCGGACCAGTTTGACGGCCAGATTGAATTCTTTTCCGCTGCGTTGCATCGTTCCCGTTTGAACAACGCGACCGTGTTTTCGAGCGGCATCGATCATTGGCTTTCCCTCGCCGATCGCCAACGTCAAAGGCTTTTCACAATAGACGTCTTTTCCCGCTTGGCATGCTTCGATCGTCATCAGTGCATGCCATTGATCGGGCGTCGTTACCACAACGGCATCGATGTCCTTCGAATCCAACAATCGGCGATAGTCGTCAGTCATCACTGCCGAACGATTCGCTTCCTTCTGAAGAAACGCGCCGGCTTCGGCGAGATAGGTTTGATCCAGATCACAAAGTGCCTCGATGTTTCCGAGGAAGTACTTCATGTTGTTCTTGGGTCCGCCTTGATTTCCAACGCCGATCATTCCCACCCGGACGCGCTCGTTGGGCGATTCGGCGGCGAACGTTGCCCGGTAACTCTTGGCAGTGATTCCCATGAACAGCCCGCCGGCAAGTGAAGTTTGTAAGAACGAGCGACGAGTGGTTTGTGACACGGAAGTGACTCCAAAAAATGAGCTTGGAAACAAATGATGCGATTGAGAATTCTACTCGCTTGCGATTCGTGCCGATACTTTTGACGAATTAATTCACAACATCCTCAGGACGATGACGCATTCAGTTGAGTTGTGACGCGGCAATGGCTACTTCCCGAGTCCCACCATTTCCAGCAGCCGCAGTGCATTTGTCGTCGGCGAGACGCCTTCTCGCATCTGATAATCGAACGTCATCTGTTCGTTGCCCTCAGCATCCGGTCGGATGGTTTCGCGGAAGTGGACGGTCGTCGCGATGGATTGCAATTCGGGTTCGTCGGCCAATTCTAGATCGTGCGTCGTGATTGCACCAATGGATCGTGAATCCATCAAATGTCGTAGCACTTGGACGACGGCAATTTGACGCTCGCGGCTGTTCGTTCCTTGCAGAATCTCGTCGAGCAAAAACAGACACACACGATCGTTGATCTGGGCCATCCGGCGAGCCTGGTCGACGACGCTTTTGAGTCGTTTCAGTTCGGCCATGTAAAACGAAACGCCTTGGCTGACGTCATCGCTGACACGAATGCTGGTGGCCAACTCGACAGAAGCCGTTTCCAATGCGCCGGCGCAAACCGGTGCGCCGATGCCCGCCAGCGCGACGTTCAACCCGATGCTTCGCAACATCGTGCTCTTCCCTGACATGTTGCTGCCGGTGACCAACAGCAATGTGCCCGGCGGACCGACTTGAACATCGTTGCGAACGCGATCACCGTCTTTGAGCAGCGGATGGCCGATCGCTTTCGCCTTCACGACTGCCGTGGACGCGTCACGGTGCCATGTTGCGTGGCCCCAACCGGGATAGTCGTCGCGGAGTGCTGCGATCGAAACAAGAGCTTCCAATTCGCCGAGCGCGGCAAACCAACTCGCCACTTGATCACGATAATGCGACTGCCATTGTTCCAAACGATCGAGGACCCATACGTCCCACAATCCGAACGCCTGCAGTGGCAAGTAGAGCAAGAACGTTCCTGCCGACTGGCGCAATCCGCCCGCTTTGGCGACACGTTGCAACGACCGCATTCCCTCGACCGCGCATCGATCGCCATCCACCATTTGATTTCGGATGCGTGACAGCACGCTGGCATCGGACGCATTCGATTTTGGTAGCCAATCAGCGGCCGAAAAAATTTCTTCGTAATCACCGACCATGCGTCGGTTCGCCATCGCAATGGAAAAGATCCCGTGTGCCGGTCCTAAGACAGTTGTGGTGATCAACAAGTTGATTGCGATCAGTGCAATCAGCGCCACTAAGGATGCTTTGAAAATCACGGCCGGCACCGACAACGCGCTGCCCAGCACCAGACCCAGGATCAACAGGATCGTGATCACGGTGGAAGCCTTGGCCCACGCTTTCAGCCAACCACGATGGGTCAGCCATGTGTCGCCGGTCGCCCAATCGGTGAAGTGTTCGGGATCGCCGGTGCTGTCGCCGACCTCGCGTGCCAGCGTATAGAAACGAAGACGTTGTTCGCGCATCGGCGCGAGCGCGTCGACCGCTTCGGCCCTCTCTTGGGCAACCTCGGCTACCGCGGGTCCCGACAACCAATCGGCCAACGTGCGAATGCCCGGCGTTGTCGCCGCCATCGAAACCAAATGAAACAACGACGCCCGCCCCAGCAGGTCCAGGTCGCCGGCGACCTCGCGTCGGTGACCGGCCAATTCAACAAGGCTCAATTGATGAGTCAATCGTTTCGTCGCCAACGCTTCCCAATTCCGCTGCAGTCTCGCGATCAGCCGTTCGAACACACTGCGATGTCGTTTCAGTTCATCGATCGAGTCACGGATCGGTTCGTTCATTGTGGCGACGACAAAGAACGCCGCCAACATCAACCAACCGATCCATCCCGCACCGGCGATGCCGTCGCTGGTGTAACCGACAATCCAGAAGACGATCGCACCTAGGAAAAGCACGACGCGAAACTTTCCCAGCAACCGGTCCTTTGCAACCAACGCATCCGACTTTGCCGTGATGGTTTCCAGCTGCGATTGGTACCGCGCGACGGCTTCTTCGGCCCCGTGCGAATCGATGGTTGGCTCGTTCACGAGATTCCGTTCCTATGTTCCGGCTGCAAAGCCCGCGACCGTCGAAGTGGTTTTACCGCCAAGCCGTCGCCCGCCGGTCATCACGACTTTGGTTGCGATACGGTCTTGCAGGTTTGGACGAAACACCGCCAAAAGCAACAACGGCAAGAACCAAGCGATGTACAGTCCACCGCCATATCCATGCCAAAACTGGGCCGCCACCATCAGTGCCGCCGAACCACTGATCAATGTTCCGAGATTTTTTTGTGCCGGCCAAATCGCGAAAAAGACGCTCAAGATCACGAACGCAACGATCACCGGCAGTCGCCAGATGGGTTCCCAACCAAGGCTCCAAAAACCTTGCAGCCCGATCGAATCGCGATTCGGATTGAGCAACCCAAACATTCGCCGCAAATGTTCCGTCAGGGAAGCGGTATCATCGAACGAAAGCGCCACCATCAACAGGGCGAGCACGGCGATGACGCTGATCCCAAATTGCTTCGCACCCCGTTGCCAATAGAAACTGAACCAAAGCGGCAACAGGAACAGCGGATAGTAAACCAGTCCGCCGGCCAGCCCCAAGAATATCCCTGCGATCAAAGGACGGCGGTACGACAGCACCGCCCACAATAACAGTGCCGCGGGCAACGCATGATCGACACGACCCGTCATCTGCGCCGTGTAAGGCAGCATCAAGTACAGCGTTGCACAACCGACGCCGGCGCGAATGTTGGCGAAATGCCGATTGCCGATCAACACGATGCCCGTAACGATGGCCAAGTGAGCCGCGATCGCCAACGCCTTTGCGATGGTCGCCAGACGAGTTTGCGACGGCGTCAATTCGGATGCCGCCAGCATCTCATAATCCGATGCGCCCCCCGGCGCCTCGCTGACCGGTCGGGTCGGGATCGCCGGCAACATGTTGATCATTGGGTATCCAGGTCCCAGCGCGGGGCCTTGCGTGATCTGGATCCGCGAATCGCTGGTGACGACGTTCGCCATCATGAAGATGAACAACGAAATGCCAATGAAGGTCAATCCGCCGCTGGTCAGGTTCGGGTCCAATAGTGGCCGACGAACCATCAGCGGATCCAACATCAACCGCACAAGCAAGAACGCTTCGACGATGAACAGGTAGATAAATCCCCAGCGTTGGATGTCGCGCGGACCGAGTTTGGTCGCTTCCGCCGCCTCTTCTTCAACGGTCGCTCCGTTGCGCTCCGCTTGCATCAGCGCCAGCGCCGGCAAGGTCGACGCGTACGCCTTGATCATGTCGATGTCAGAGAAAGGTGGATCGGTTGATTCGGCAGAAGTCGTAGAACTCTGATTGCTGGATGCCATCGTTTCGGACTGGATCAATTGACGACGGTAACCTTCGTGTACGATCAACAACCCGGGTGCCAGCAAGATCAACAGCAGAATGTCGAGATTGCGGATGCTCCAGAACCGGTGGAAAACAAAGTACAATCCAATGGTCAAGAACGACGACAAGTAAACCCAAGTCGTCGGGTCGGGCCGTCTGTAGTAGAGAAGGATCTCGCCCATAAATTCTTTGGCTTTCGCCGCCGCTATCGCCGAACAAACCTTCGGCCTTCTTCCGGCGGATCGAAGTCCAACCCCGTGATAAAAGTCGAACCGAAGCCGTGAAGTCTAGCAGAAACAAGAAGTCTATCAGAATAACCGATCGGGCGGACCTGAGAACCATGGCGAGATTTAAATGAGCGACGGTCTGGCAGCGAGTTTAGAACCTGTTTTCGCACGGATCCGCAACCAAAAAGTGGCTGCCGTCAACGAATTGATCCGGTGGTGCGACCAGAATTCTTGGTCGCTCGATGTAGTGGCCCTGCGCGAGATGGCGACGATGTTGGTCGACGACTTCGGTGCCGCAGGTATCCGGCTCGAACGCACCGACTTGCCCGAATTGAAGCTCTTGGATGACACCGAAGCTTGGCGTCGCCAACCGACGGGGCCGCTTTTGCAGTGGCATCACAACCCGAACGCCCGACGACGCGTCCTGTTGATGATTCACTACGACACCGTCTACCCGGCATCGGCTGGACCGAATCGATGCGTTCGATCGTCGATGCGGATGAACCCGTCTGGCGGCGAGGTCGACTCGCCAATCGACGCGCTGATCGGTCCCGGAACCGCCGACGCGAAGGGAGGCATCGCCGTCATCAAGTTGGCAACCGAGGCAATTTTGTCGTCGGGATTGGTGAACGACATCGGGATATCGATCGTGCTGAATCCTGATGAGGAAATCGGCACGACGGCGTCCGGCGAAACCCTTCGTGCGATGGCAGGTTCCTACGAGCAGGCGCTCGTGTTCGAGCCGACGTTGCCCGATGGATCTCTAGTCGCCAACCGAAAAGGATCGGGCAACTTTGTGTTCGTCGTTCGAGGACGATCGGCCCACGCCGGTCGCAATCCCGAACAGGGACGCAATGCGATCGTGCATTTGGCAAGCCTGATCCCCGACCTGACCCAGATGCACGATCCCACCGCTGGCGTCACCGTCAACGTCGGGCGAATCGTCGGCGGCGGACCGCTCAATCAAGTACCCGATCATGCGGCGGTTCAACTGAACATTCGCGTCAACGACCAAGCGGCGCGGCATCGGGCCGAGCATGCTTTGGCGGACATCGCCCGGCGATTCTGTCGCGATGAATACCAAGTCACCTTGCAAGGCGAGTTTCATTCGCCACCCAAGCGGGTCGACGGTGCCATACAACGGGTCCAGCGGGCGGTCGAACGGGCGGCCGCGTTTTCGGGGCGAACCGTGCGATGGGCCGACACGGGCGGCGCGTGCGACGGATCGAAATTGGCCGACTGGGGACTTCCCAACGTCGATACGATGGGCGTTGCAGGTGGCGGTCTGCACAGCCCCGACGAGTTCTGTGACCTCGACGCGATCGTGCCGGCCGCCGCCACGGTTGCCGCGTTCCTTGCCGGCTTTGCCGAAGATGATTCCACGGGCGATCCCGTTGGCGGCTGAACCTTTCCGCGTCCAAGCGTTACTATATCGGTGACTCTTTGGAATCGAGTCACCATCGTTTTTTTTCTCTTTTGCAGTCGGCCCGGAGTTTGTCGTCGTGGAATCATCGGTCAATCAACCACTCAAAGCAGAAGCACTGCGAGCCGATCCGCGAATCGCTGAGGCCCGTCGCCTGATTCAGGAAGCCGTTGCCGACCACGGCAGCCAATTGACCGGGCCGAAGCCATCCGATCCGGCGCGACAAGCCGCTTTCCAAACGCTGCTCGAAAAACTCGGTGCGACGCGTGGCGGGCCTCCGTTTTGGCCCTACTTGTCGTCCGGATTGGGCAACGGACCGTTTGTCGAATTGGCCGACGGCAGCGTCAAGTTGGACTTCATCGGCGGTATCGGCGTACACGGTTGCGGGCACAGCCATCCGGCGATGATCGACGGTTCGATCGATGGTGCTCTCGAAGACACCGTGATGCAAGGGAACCTGCAACAACACCCGCCCAGCATCCGCATGAGCGAACGACTGATCGATTTGGCCAAGCAGAACGGCGCTCGAATGGATCATTGCCTCTTGTCGACCAGCGGCGCGATGGCGAACGAAAACGCGTTGAAGATTGCGATGCACCACAAGTCGCCGGCCGATCGCGTGATCGCGTTTGACAATGCGTTCGCGGGCCGTTCGCTGGCGATGGCCGCGTTGACCGACAAGGCGAAGTACCGAATGGGATTGCCGTTGGCCGTGCAGGTCGATTACTTGCCGTTTCGTGACCAAGGCGAACCGAAACGAAGCCAGCGATGGGCCGTCGACGAACTGCATCGATTGCTCAAGCGACATCCGGGTCGTTACGCCGCATTTTGGGCCGAACCGATCGCCGGCGAAGGCGGCTACTATCCCGGCAGCCACGAGTTCTTTGCCGCCCTATGTAAACCACTTCGCGATGCCGGTATCCCGATCATCTTTGATGAAATCCAATCCTTCTCGCGAACGTCGATGCCGTTTGCATTTCAACACTATGGGCTGGACGAGTTCTGTGACATCGTCACGATCGGAAAGATCACGCAAGTGTGCGCGACAATTTATGGCAAGGACTTCGTCCCCAAAGGCCCCATCCTCAGCCAGACGTTCACGGGATCCTCGTCGTCGATTGCGACGGGAATGAGGATGTTGGATCTGTTGTTGTCGGAAAACTGTTTTGGCAAAGATGGCAAGAACATGACCCGCCACGAATACATGGCGGGTCATCTCGAGCGACTTCACAAGAAGTATCCCGAATTGATTCGAGGCCCCTACGGCGAAGGGATGATGATCGCGTTCACGCCCGGCGATGGAAGCTATGATCAAGCCAAGTTGATGATGGATACGATGTTCGATACTGGATTGATGGGCTTTGTGTGTGGCGCCGATCCGACCCGAGTTCGGTTCCTGCCCCCACCCGTCACGACGACTCACCAGCACATCGACGCCGCCATCGATTTACTGGACAAGTCGCTGCAAGTATTCGCCAAGAAACTGGGGTCGTGACCACGATGATTTCCGTACGTGCCGTGCGCATCGACGACTTAGACGATCTGTTGAAGTTGGTCCGATCAGCGACACGCGGACTGACATCACTGCAACTCAACCGCGAACAACTGCTCGACCGAATCGAACAGTCCGTGTTCGCGTTGAGCCGAACCGGTATCTCCCTTCGCGACGAACCGTACGTGTTGGTGATGATCGACGACACCGCCGGCGAGATCGTCGGCACATCAACCATTTATGCAAAGACCGGCGGCCATCAACCGTTTTATGCCTACCAGATCCGGGCCTCCGATCATCACTGCGATCAACTGGACATCAGCCAACATCGTAAGCGATTAGAAATCTATCGGACGCATGACGGTCCCACGGAAATCGGCAGCTTGTTCTTGCGAGGCAAGTACCGTGGTGGCGGACGCGGGCGTTGGTTGTCGCTTGCCCGGTTCATGCTGATCGCGATGCGGCCCCATCGCTTTTCCGAAACCGTGATCGCCGAAATGCGCGGCCGCGCGATGCCCGACGGAAGCGTTCCGTTTTGGGACGCAGTGACGGGCCGATTCATTCCCGTCGAATTTGCAAAGGCGGATGCGATGTCGACGGTTTCCAAAGACTTCATCGAATCGATGATGCCCCAGCACCCGATTTATTTAGATTTGTTGCCCGCCGAGATCCGGCAGGGTTTGGGCGAAGTCCACGACGAAACGCAACCGGCATTGGGTCTATTGAAATCCGAAGGCTTTCGCAAAACCGACTTGATTGACATCTTCGATGCCGGTCCGGTCGTCGAGTGTGACACCAACCGTATTGGCGCGGTCGCCAGATGCCGTGAAACGATCGTCGGCGACATTGTCGACGCTGGCAAACCGCCCGACGACACGGCAGTTCAAGACGTGATTCTGGCCAGCAAACACGACGGATTCACCAGCGTGCTTACCCGTGCGACGATCCGTGAAGAGCGAATCGACGTGTTGGCGAAAGACGCCGTCACGTTGGGGATCGAGAAGGGGGCCGGATGCTGGACGCTAACGCCCCGCGCATCGCGTTAACGGGCACCCATTTTTGGGGCCTACTTATGCGTTGAACAGACCACCGTGCCGGATCGGTCCAACTGGAATGCATTGCCAGTGACCGGGCATGTCGGCAACGGACCACCCCAATACTCGGTGCTCGTCAATTGACGAAGGTCGCTGCTGGGCGATGAACTCGTGGTATCGGTGAAACGTCGAACTTCGGTTTGAACCGTTTCGCGACACAGTTCGCAACTGCGCGAGTGCGCCGTGTCGCCCGGTGTTCGGTACTGCGAGATAGCGATCGTGGCAACGATTGCCGCGATCATGACCGCGGCAAGTAATTCGACCAACGAAAACGCACGACGTGGGCTTCTTGAAACTGGCATCACTCGAGCACCTCGAACATGTGGAACATGGGAGTATAAATCGACAGCACGATGCCGCCAATCGCGATCGCCAGTCCGATCGTTAGCATGGGTTCAAGCATCCCCACCGTCGCATCGATGCGAGACTCCAATCGTTCCTGCAAGTGTTTGCAGGTGCCTCGCATGGCTTTCGGAAAGTTGCCCGACTGCTCCCCAACGCCGATCAACTGGCAAAGGGTAGCTGGAAAGAACCGTTCGTGTTTGGCAAGTTCGGCACTGAGTTTCTCGCCCCGTTGAACGCTGCGACGAATGCTCTCGCCAGCCGCTCTGACTTCGCGGTTGCCGATGCAATCGACGGCGACTTGGACGGCGTCGACGGGTGTGTAACCACATTCGACCATCGACGAAACGCTTTCGGCAAACTGCAACACCGCGATGTCGCGAAGCCAAGGCCCGACCAACGGAATGCATAAAAGTGCATTGTCCATCAGTCTTGATAATTTTGGCTTCGACCGCATGAAGCACCAAACCACCGCGATCGTCCCAAAGAAGGGAATGACGGTCCAATAGTAGTTCAGAACCACACGGCTCATGCCCGTCACAACTTGCGTGACCGCTGGCAAGTCCACGCCAGCGCCGCTGTATACGGTTTCGAATTCGGGCACGACGACGACGCACATGAAGATCATCAAGCCCGCCCCAGCCATCGTGATCAAAATTGGATAGCTGATTTTCTTGATGATCCGCTTCTTCAACGCAACGCGGCGTTCCATCTGTTCGCACACGCGAGCGAGCGCCATTTCCAACGATCCACTTCGTTCGCCGATGCGTATTTGTTGAATCTGCATCTTCTCGAACGTGCGCGGATACCGTTCCATGCCCGTGCTTAGTAGGTCACCTGCTTCAATCGTCGACCTCAATCGCAGCAAGACGTGACGGTACTTGCGACTGCTGCGATCGGCCGCCAGCGACGACAGCGCCTTTGGCAACGACAATCCGTTCTCCAACAGCATCAGGATCATCCGAAGCAGACCCGCTAGCGCCGCCGGCGGGATCTTCGTTGAATCACCCTTTCGCTTGGGTCCGATTTCGATCGAATTCAACTTTCGTATCCATGCCATCAAACCGCCGGCATTGGCCGATTTTCCAGTTTGCGAAGGATACGAATTGGTGTTTGCGTACATGGTGAACGTCTTGCGAAAAAAGTTGCGAATCTGCGGTGGCGTACCGACGATCAAGTCGTCGTGGTTTCCGTGTCACGCCGTCCGTTGGCAACTGTTGTCGATTCCGTCTTGCGGCGATCACCGCTGGTCTTAAAGTAAACCTCTTCGATCGATGTTCGACCGGCGAGTGCTTGTTCCAATCCTGCATGAGGCAGTTCGACCATTCCTGCGTCGATTGCCAATTGTTGGAGTTTTGAGTGGGGAACACCTGCTTCGATAGCCATCGTGATTTCGGGCGTCATCGGCATGATTTCGAAAATCGGAATCCGCCCCGAGAACCCCGTGCCCAAGCACTTCTTGCATCCTTCGCCACGATAAAATTTGGCGTCACGAGGCACCTTTCGATCGGGATCGATCGCGTCCAGCAGTTTCACGTTGGCTGGAACGGCAAGTTTGCAGTTGTCACAAACGCAGCGAAGCAATCGCTGGGCGACGCTACCCAAGAGTGAACCGGCAATTTTGAAATTGTCGACACCAAGATCGCTGAGACGTTGAACAGCGCCAACGGCATCGTTGGTGTGCAGCGTGCTGATCATCAAGTGCCCGGTCAACGCGGCCTGGATCGCGGTCGTCGCGGTTTCGGAGTCCCGAATTTCCCCGACCATGATCACGTCGGGATCCTGACGCATGATGAATTTCAACGCGTTGGCAAAGCCCATTCCGAATTCGTTATCGCTTTGAACCTGATTGATTCCAGCCAAGCGAAACTCGACGGGGTCTTCCACCGTCACGATGTTGCGGTCGACCCGATTCAAATACTGTAGCGCCGCATACAACGTGGTGCTCTTACCGCTGCCCGTCGGACCGGTCACGACGAACATGCCGTGCGGCTTGTCCAGAATCTGGCGCAGCATTTCGTGGTCGCGCGGCATCATTCCGATGCTTTCAAGCTGGAACGTCTTCCCGCCTTCATCCAGCAGTCGAAGCACCAACTTTTGACCATCGACCGTGGGGATGCCGCTGACGCGAAAGCCCACGCGTTTGCCGTTTTCGTAGACGTTCAAGTGACCGTCTTGGGGACGCCGATTCTCCGTCGTGTCCATGTCGGCCATGACTTTGATACGACTGATAACGGAGTCTTCAATGTGGTTGGGGATCGTCATCACTTGCTGAAGTTCGCCATCGACGCGGTATCGAACGCGCATCTCAGGTTTATATGGTTCCAAGTGAACGTCGCTGGCACCGGCGGTGACCGCACCCGACAGAATTGCTTGGACCAAACGCACCACGGGTGCATCTTCTTGTTCCACCGAAATCATCGAATTGCTGTCGCCATCTTCAAGCGACGATTCAAGCAACTCTGTCAGCTTTAGGTCAACGATCGTTTGCCTTGCAACACTGCGGTCGTCATAGACTCGGCTGATCAGTGCCACGATGTCGTCGGCCATCGCAACGGTTGGATGGATTTGATAGCCGGTCATCAATTCGACTTCGGCGATCGTTTCGATATCGTCGGGTGCAACCATCGCCAGCGTCATGGTCTTTCCCGAGATGTCGATCGCACCGGCCTGTTGCGAACGAGCAAAGTCTTCGGGGATCAATCGGGCAATCTGTGGATTGACGTGCGCCGGATCGATGTCGATGTAGGGAACTTCGAACTGCTCTGCCAGCGCATGGCCAAGTTGTGCCGTTGAGAGCAGTTGCTGGCTTACCAACCAATCGCCAATCATTTCGCCGCGCGGTTTGGAAGCGAACGCGGATTCCATTTGGTCTGCGGAAAGCGTTCCTTGCTCGATCAGAATATCGCCCAGTCGTCTCATCGAGTGGCTCCTTGTGCAGTCGTGCGTTGTGCAGACGGACGTTTACGCCCCGCCGATGACAACGACACGGCAAGTCGCCGTTCAACCTTTTCTTCCATCACCATCGGATCAAAGGGGCTGATCAAGTAGTCTTGCGCACCGGCGTGGAAAGCCCGTTCCACCGTTTCTAGGCTGGTATCGATCGAGAAGATCAGGACGGGGATTTCAGACGTCGACTGGTCCGCGCGAGTTCGTGCAACCCATTCCAACCCGTCGCCGTCGGCCAACATTGTGTCGACAATGATCAAGGCCGGCGCAGATTTGCTGATCGACGCGCTCGCTTCATTTCCACTGGCTACCGTTTCCACTTGGTACCCAAGCAGTTCAAGTCGAAACGACGTCAGATCGGCCAATACAGGTTCAGACAGAACCAATAGCAGTTTTACACCGGACGAATTGAACACAATTGATTTACCTTCAACGGGCAGCGGCATCGACTTCGATAGCTTCGGCAACGAACTCTAGGTCACGATTGAACCATCGACGTCTCCCTTTGTCGTTATCGCCCGCATGATCGCGACAATCGGAAGCATCGATCCGAATCGCTATCATCGCGGGACCTTGTTGGTTAGATCGGACGACTCGTCTTCGCGGATAACGCACACTTCAGTGCGTAGAGTTTTCGATACAAAAGCCACAATCGCCGACGAGTCGGATTTCGCCCTTGTTCAATGCACTGTTCGCCTCGCTTCGATTGGCCATCGCAATCGTCTGCATCGGACTTAGCCTGGTGCTGGCGGGACTTTGGCTGGATCTGTTTGAACATCCGCTGCGGATGATGGCCTTCTTCACCATCGCCGGCATTGCGGTGTACTGGGCATTCGTTCTTTGCGTGATGCGAAGCTTCGAAGTCAGCCAGGTCGTACCCGACCGTGTTCGTGAAGCACTCGACACGCTTTCGGAAGGCCTGCTGGTGATGGACGAACGCGACCGAATCGTTCTCGCCAACGAAGCGTTCAGCCGAATGGTAGGGATCAGCCGCGAATCGCTTTTGGGTCGTCGGCCCGGCAGGCTGGCGTGGGTTTGTAGCGAAGTTTCCGATGGTGACGATTTTCCATGGCTTCGCGCGGTGCGTGAACAACGTCAACAGACTGACCAATTGATGCGTTATCGATTGGCCGATGGCAAATTGAGATTTTTTTCGATCAATGCTTCATCCGTCACCGGCGACGACCGCGCCACTCGTGGCGTTTTGGCGACGTTCCGCGACGTGACCGTGTCGGAAGAATATCGGGCTCATCGCGAACAAACGCTAGCGATGCTTCGCAGCAGCCGAGATGAGATCAGCACCCAAAATCGCGAGCTGACAATCCTGGCGTCTCAGGACTCGCTGACCGGATGTTTGAACCGACGTTCGCTGGCCGATCAGTTCGACCGACTTTGGACGTCCGATCCGACGACGGGGCATCCCATCGCTTGTTTGATGGTGGATAACGACCACTTCAAGAACGTCAACGATAACTTCGGGCACCCCGTTGGCGACGAAGTGCTCCGGCGAGTTTCAAAGATTTTGATCGAGTCGTTTCCGCCCCCTGCGCTGGTGTGTCGCTATGGCGGCGAAGAATTCTGTGTGGTTTTGCCCGGCACACCGATTGATTCGGCGGTGGAACAAGCAGAGCAGATTCGACAAGCCATCGAAGCGGTTCACGTGGCAGCGGTACCCGACCTGAAGTTGACGGCCAGCATCGGTGTCTCCGAAACCGGATTCGGGGCTGCATCGCCCAGCGCTCTGATCGCGGAAGCGGACGAATGCCTGTACGTCGCCAAGGGCAGCGGCCGCAACCGAGTGATTCGTTACCGCTCGAAACCAACCTAGGCCGCTAGGTTGCTTCCCACATCGGTTCGATAGGCCGACCATGCCGGTAACAGTGCCGCGAACAACGCCAAGCCGATCACCACCGGCAAGATGTAGAGCTCGTACCCACTGGTGCTAAGAAAGCCCACTTGGATACCGGTTTGGTCTTCGATGCGACCGCTGTAAAGGGCAATTGCCGCGTGAGCAAGTATCCAACCCAAAACGCCGCCGATGACCGCGATGATCAGACTTTCGGCAATGATGATCGCCGTCACCGTTTCTCGCCGGGCACCAAGTGCTCGCATCACAGCGATGTCTCGGCGACGATCGTTCATCGAGTTGTAGATTGCAACCAACACACCGATGGCGGCAACGAAACACGTGATCAACGTGATCGCCAACATCGCCGACATCAACGGCCCAACGATCAGGCTCATCAGTTTATTGATCTCGCCCACCGGCGCGGCCGCCTGGCTGCGGATGCCTTCGTTGATCGCGTTCTGCATCCCGGGTGCAAACATGACGTTGCCGTTGCGAACCAGGATCGACGTGACTTCGCGCTGGGGGATCGAAAGCAGCTTGAACTCGCCGGGGTTGGTCGGCGGCGTGGGCTGTTCGACTTCGGCCGGTTCGGTGCCGTCTTCATTCTTTTCGATCGGCTTGGCGTGACCGTCCATCAAATAGAAGCCTTCCAAGTTCACGAAGGCCGCGCGGTCGTTGGGCGTGCCCGTCGAATCCATCACGCCGACGATCGTGAATCCCAAATCATGCCCGTGTCCGGTCGGATCGCCGTGAGTCGGATTGAACGTATCGCCAACGCCAACGTTCATCTCTTTGGCAACGCGAGCTCCGACGACGGCTTCGAAGTAACCATATTCGTCGGAATAGTTTTTTAGCGCCCGTCCTTCGCGAAACGTGAATTCTTGATCCAGTTCCTCGCCGTGACGAAGTTTCTCAAAGAAATCAGGCGTTGTTCCGACGACTCGAAATTCGCCGAAGTAATCACCTAGGGCAAGCGGAATCACAAATCCACCGGAAACGAACGGCGCGTAACGACCGCCTCGCTCTCCCAGTGCCGGGTCACCGCCGAACTTCTTGACCATCGCGGCGCGGCCGTCTTTGTCGAAAAACTCCATGTACTCGGTGTACGGCAAGTTCTCGATCGGTTGGCTCAAGTAGAAGACACTGTTGAGCGTCAATTGCAGCGGGCTGCCCTTGGGGCCAACGACCAGATTGTAACCGACGTACGAATTGCGAGTGAACGCTTCGTGGATCACGCCATAGATTGACAGCACCAAGACGACCAACCCGACGCCCAGCGCAAGCGACATCGTCGTCAATACGCTGGAAAGCGAACGATGCCAAAAATTTCGCCACGCGATTTGAATAAGTGACATGAATCAGGCAGTGGGTGCGAATGCGCGGTTGATGTTTTCGAGTCGTTCGATCCGGTCGAACTTGGACGCAACGTCCATGTCGTGCGTGACCATCAGCATCGCCACATTTTCTTCGCGACAGGATGATCGAATCAGTTCCAGCACACTCTCGGCGCTGACCGGATCCACATTCGCGGTCGGCTCGTCCGCCAACAGCAACCGTGGCTTGCCGGCAAGGGATCGGGCGATCGCGACACGCTGTTGTTGTCCGACGCTCAGCTGGCTGGGGCGATAGTTGGCGCGGTCGGCCAAGCCGACTTTGCCGAGCAACTCTTTCGCTCGCCCCGCGTCGTGTCCGCCTCGTCCGAACGTCATTCCCAATTTGACGTTCTCGAGCGCCGTGAACGCAGGCAACAAATTAAAGGTTTGAAAGACGTAACCAATTGTCGAGGCGCGAAAACGATCGCGACCTTGTTCGCTAAGTCGCGTCAATTCGGTACCGGCTAATTTGATCGAACCCGAATCGGGTGTCAGCAAGCCAGCAATCAGATGTAGCAGCGTCGTCTTGCCGCCACCGCTGGTACCGACCAGCGCTACCTGCTCGCCTTCGGCAATGCTCAGCCGCTGGACGTCCAGCACGTTCAATCGTCCTCCGCCAGGTTGCGGAAACGATTTCACGACATCGGTGATCTGTAACAGGTTGCTCATCGTCTCCTCATCGCACGTTGCAGGCCGCGGTCGGTTTCTCGTTTCTTGATCGTTTCACGTTTGTCGTGCAATTTTTTACCTTTGACCAAACCCATCACGCATTTGGCGATGCCACGTTCGTTGAAGTGCACTCGCAGCGGGATCAGCGTTAGGCCACGTTCATGGGCCTTCCCCGCAAAGTTGTCGTACTCGCGGGCGTGGACCAGCAACTTGCGAGGGCGGCGGGGATCGTGGTTCCACATCCCGGCGTTCTTGTAGTGCGAAATGTCTGCGCCGATCAACCAAAGCTCGTTATTGCGGACGCGGATATAGGCTTCGTCGATCGACAATTTGCCCTCCCGCATCGCCTTGACTTCGCTGCCCATCAGCATCATGCCGCATTCGACCGAGTCGATGATTTCGTACTTGTGCTTGGCTTTTCGATTGTCCGAAACGAGCTTGATGCCCGGATCGGCTTTCTTTTTGCCGCCGGCCGCTTTGGTGGTTGCTGTGGTTTTGTTTTTCTTAGGCATGACGGGGGCGATTGTAGAGGTCGAGTGCGTTTAGCCACAACTCTAGTGCGAAAGTCTGCCGTCGCCTCTTTTCGATTTGGTTTCCGCACTACAATGCGTTCCCGGAACCGTTTTGGTTCACTCTCGCCCGCCCGATTTCACCATTTGTCGCGTTTCCATGGCTTTCCGCTTACCCGTCATTGCCGAACCCGAAATGCCCGAAGGCGCTGAAACCAGTGCAACCGGGCGGTTGCCCCGCTGGTTGAAACGGCCAATTCCCAAAAGTAACGCCAACCACATGACGTCAGAACTACTGACCGAATTGCGTTTGGAAACAGTTTGCGAGAACGCCAAATGCCCCAATCGGATGGAATGCTACAGCCAGCAAACCGCCACGTTCATGATTCTTGGCAATGTGTGTACCCGCCCCTGTGGGTTCTGTTCGGTGCACCGCGGCCGGCCACCCCAATTGCCCGAAGTCGACGAGCCGGCCCGCGTCGCCGAGGCAGCCGCCCGTTTGGGGCTCAAGCACGTCGTCATCACCAGCGTGACGCGTGACGATTTGCCCGATGGGGGTGCCCAGCACTTTGCCGACTGTATCGTTGCAGTCCGCGAGCGAACGGGGGCATCGACGGAAGTGCTGACGCCGGACTTCGTGCACTGCAAAGACGCGCTGAAAATTGTCATCGACGCGAAGCCCGATGTTTTCAACCACAACATGGAAACCGTCCCGCGACTGTACCGTCGCGTTCGCGGTCCCAAGAGCGACTATCGATGGACGCTCGGAATGATGAAACAAGTCAAACAGTACGACCCGAAGGTCAAGACGAAGAGTGGCTTGATGCTTGGCTTGGGCGAAGAACGTGGCGAACTGCTGGACGCGTTGGCGGATCTTCGCGAGTATGACGTCGATTTTTTGACACTCGGCCAATACTTACAGCCGGGCGAGAAATACTTGCCCGTCGTTCGATTCGTGCCGCCGGAAGAGTTCGACGAAATCGGCGAGATCGCCAAATCGATGGGCTTCAAGAAAGTCGCCAGCGGTCCCTTTGTTCGAAGTAGCTATCACGCACGCGACATGGCCGAAACGGAAATTTAGCGTCCGTCGGCGGTCGTTCGCGGGAGAGCTCGCCGCGGCTAAGAAACTCGCAGCGTCGACATGCCACCGTCGACGGCGAACACTTGGCCGGTGATCCACGGTGACTGGTCGCAAAGCAAAAATTCGGCCATCGCCGCGATGTCGTCGGCCATCCCGACTCGGCCCAACGGATGCCGCTTGCCCATCGCCGCTTTCTTTTCATCACTCGAAAGCAGTCTTGCCGCCAACGGAGTATCGGTCAGCGACGGTGCGATGCAGTTGACGCGAACCGTTGGGGCAAGTTCCGCGGCTAGCGAGCGCGACAATCCCTCTACGGCGCCCTTGGCCGCCGCAACAGAAGCGTGCATCGGCAATCCTTGGCCGACGGCAACGGTGCTGAACGTGACGATCGAACTGTGGCCGGCGTTCTTCATCGCCGCCATCGCTGCTTGCACGCACTTGACCGCGCCAACCACATTGATGTTGAAATCGGCGATCATGGTTTCGGGCTTCACCCCGCGAATCGGCCCCAGATTGATCGAACCGGGACAGTACGCCAAACCGTGGATCGAATCGGGCATCATCGACCCGGTGATGTCATCGGTCGTGACATCGACCGCGATGTGAGTCACGCCCGCTAATTCCGTCAAGTGATCGCTGGTCCGCGACAGCACCGTGACGCTGGCGCCTTTCGCGACCAATCGTTGCACAATTCCCAAACCGATTCCGTGGCTGCCACCGACGACGACGTAATTCTTTTGGCTCATCTTGGTTCTGTTTTTTCGAGTTTAGATTCGGTGGGTTTCGCCGGACGACTGCGTCGGCATCGCTCGCTGCAGTACTTCACTTCGTTCCAGCATTTGGCCCACTTTCGACGCCACTGGAAAGGCCGATTGCAGACGCAGCAGACTTTCGGTTCGGTGTTTGGGCTCATGGTCGTTCGCCGAGGCGAGCCAGGATCAACTGGTACAGCGAGACTCGTTCCCGGCCGTTGGTGATCGCATCTTCCTTGGCAAGATGGTCGGCCACGTCAGCATCGCCAACGCCCAATTCTCGCAAGACTTCGCGGCAATCCTCCCACGTGGGCAACCACAGCATCACTTCGCGGAAATGATCCAGACCGCCAGCTAGCGACATGAAGTGGTCGTAGTTCAATACGAAGTAGACGCCCGGTTGGAACGGCGAACCCCGCTGGATCAAGTCCGATTCATCCAGCACATAATTCCCCACCGACGGAACCCAAGGGATTCCGCCCAGGCGAAGTTGCGAGGCGAGTTGGATCTCTTCGGCGGTAATTTTCATCGGGATGGGCATAGCTTGGTGGATCACGCCTATAGGTTATCGACAAGGCAAGGCCGCCGCGCGGTCGATGGTAAAGCGACGGAGCGCGGCCAAGGTGCGTCATTTCGCGAACTCTCTGCCGCAAAGCCCGAAGGTCGATCGCGGCTAACCGGCCGTTGATTTACTTCCCCATCCAAAACCTAGAATGAGCCCAGCGCCGTAACGCCTCGCATTCCCTGCCCAGGGAGGGTGAAATTGATGTGTCGATACCAAGACCCGGGGAGGGAGGTGACGATGCCCTAAGATAACCGGTCCGCTTCCTCCTTTTTTCGTTGGTGTTCGCATGGTTCGGTTACTGTTGGTTTGTGGCATGATGGTCGGATTCTACGTTCCACCCGCGTCGGCCCAAACGGCTCAAGCCTTGTTTGAATTCACTGACCAGCACGATGCATCGCGATGGCAAATCGTCAACGATGGCGTGATGGGTGGACGATCGAGCAGCCAAGCGACGATCACGGGCGAAGGCCAGATGCGGTTCTCGGGCAACCTGTCGCTAGAGAACAACGGCGGTTTCGCGTCGGTGCGATCGCTGCCGCAATCGATGGGGCTGGATGCCGGCGAGACCATTGTGATGCGTGTGAAGGGAGACGGCCGCAAGTACACGTTCAACCTCTACACGCCCGATCGAAGAACAGCGTTTTCGTACCAGAAAGATTTTCAGACCACCGCCGGCGAGTGGACTGAAGTTCGTTTACCAGTCAACGAGTTCGTTGCCCATTCGTTTGGCCGCCGAGTCGCCAACATGCCGCTCGACGCCACCCGCGTGCAGTCGATCGGCATTTTGCTGGGCGACAAAAATCCCGGCGGCTTTGAAATTCTGGTCGACTGGATTCGCGTCGAGTAACCATTCTCGAATCGCAATCGTCACTGACTCAGCGGCCGCGTTGGAATTCCATCGTGGCCATTTTTCTTGCGCGGCCATGCGTCCGGCTGGTTTTGAGTCGATTCGTCGTTTCGATGGCTGCGATACTTTCGTTCGGACTTACCCGACGGCGTCTTCATGGAATGTCCAATCCAATGTTCTCTCGACTGGGTCATTCGCCAGCGATTCAATTATCATAATCTCGTCGAAACCAAGCATAAGCCGATCGTTGCGGATGCTTCGGAATTACGAGCGAGGTGGTCAAATTTTCCGCAAGCGATTGATCTCAGCTGTTCAACGGAGAGAAGACAATGAAGATGCCCAATCCGGATCACGAAATGTTGGTGGAAGCGATTTGTGACGGGAAATTGGAAGAGGTCGCGCAGTGGTTAGACAAAGGTGTTTCCCCCAACGGACCACCGGTGTGCCCTGCTTTTGCCCGGCCTTTAGCTTTAGCGATCAGCAGCGGTCATCTCGAGATCGCCGAGCTTTTGGTGGCCCAAGGTGCGAGTCCCAGCACAGGAGTCGATGCGCTGCGGGATTGCATTGACAACTTGGAATTTGGTGAATGGATTGATCGCATCATTGCGGATGCCAGCCCTGACTTGAGCGAGAGTTTCCAAGAAGCGTTCGTGCATGCCTGCGAGGAAGGCAAACGTGAGATTGCTGAAAAGATTTTGGCGGTCTGCCCGCCGCCCGCCGAGTTTACGTTTCGTCGCTGTCCCCTTGGACAAGCGATCTGTTCGCAGCAGACAGAGATCGCGTTGTGGCTGATCGACGTTGGATTCGGTCCGCAAAGCCATCTCGCCAATGAGAAGCCGCCCGTCGTCTATGCGATCGTCGCGGACGAACCAAGCGTGCTGAAACGATTGATCGAGAAGGGGCAGTCAATCGATCTGAAAGTGAGCGGTCATCAAACGGTCTTCACGTGCATTCCCAAGTTGTACTCGCGACTTCGCCACGTGAGAGACTTCCCAAAGAACGAGAAGTTTGAAGTCTTCCACGAAGGCGGTCTCTTGCATGTGGCTGCGGTTGCGGGCAGCCCGAAGTGTGCGGCTTTGTTGTTGGAAGCAGGGTTGGTACCGCAGCTGGTCGATAGTGAAGGACGAACACCGACGATGTTGGCAGCCATCGGTGGAAAGCACACGGCCGCGGTTTTGACGTTGCTGCCTGAACCGGACCTCAAAGATCCGAAGGCGGTGCTTGATTTGATGACCCGAGGGCTTCACGACGGTGACGCCGACGCGGTGAAGAAGGCGATCGACCATGGTTTTGAGGTTTCTACGCCAATCAGAACGTCTTACGGCGTGGTGTGGACGCCGCTGACGTTCGCTGCGCTTCACGGTCACTTGGCGGTCGTGCAAACCCTGATCGATTCCGGAGCCGACATCGATCGTTCGGATTGGACGGATCGCAAGCGGCCCGAGATGAAGGGGATTCGCTATTTGTACAACAATGGTGGCTTAGAAACATTTGCTGAACCGGCCGCTCCGATTGATCGAACGGCTCTCGCCTGGGCGGCAATGCACGGACACGTCGATGTGGTCAAGCACTTACTCGATTTGGGTGCTGATCGGGTACGTTTGGATGCTTTGTCGATGACGGCGCTGCACACCGCAGCCCTGGGGGACCAGCCAAAAGTCATATCGTATCTTGTCGACGCAGGGCTCGACCTGCATGCCGAGGCATTCGACAAAATGACGCCGCTGCATGTGGCGGCCCAGGTCAATGCGATTGCCTCCGTCAAGAAACTGCTAGCACTCGGCGCGGATCCGACGCGGCTGAACAAGAGTGGTGAAAGTCCCTATCTCGCGGCGAAACAGGCCGGGAAACCAGGGGCGTATCGGGCTTTGGAACCACACACTCCGGAGGAGTTGAGAAAAAAGAAACGCAATTCGAAACCTCCTGCGCCGTCGTTGGTTGGAAGCAACAACGAACGCAAGAAGATCCTCGCGGCAGCCAAGACGCGATTCGGTAAAGACGCCAAACAACTTAGCTGCAAGAAGACAATTGATCGCTTGGCGCGCCAAGCCGGCACGGACGAATTCGTTGCGGTTGCCGAAGCCATTCGTAAGAAACTGAAGGCAGCGGAATGGCAACGCTGGGACGATACTCCACAAATACTCTGCTGTGAAAACGTGAAGATCACGGACGCCAGGTTACTGAAAATTCAAACAGAGTTTCTTCCGCAGTCCGTCTATCTTACTCGAGGCCTGCTGCGCGGCGATGATGGTGTGACCGTCCACCTTGTTCCCACCAGTAATCTGTTTGAGAACTTTGTCGCGTTTTATACCGATGGAATCAACTCAGGGATCCATCATGAGTTGATTCTCGCTTGGCTGATGGACTTGCACGATCGGCATCCCTACGAGCTGATTGGCATTGGTCATGATGGGGTGGAACCTCGGTTCACTGCGGCACCCGCGGACCCCGAATCGTTATTGCGAGAACTGTTGACGATCTGTCCTCCTGAGGATGAGGAACAAGCAGCGACGAAGTGGCTTAGTAAACGCTTGAAAAGCAAAACTCCCCAGCCGTTTCTGTGGTGGGATTGATCGAATGAAGGACGATCGATCCACGTCTTCTCCGCAGGTTTTGGTCCTGCGACCTTGGTCGCGGCGACCGACGACGTTCCGCTGACGTCCTCTGCGGCAGGACGCGAATCGTCCGGCCGCTCCCACCCCAAAAACAAGCTGTGTGATGCAGCACTAAGGCAACTCAACTCGGTCGATTTGAGTGCACTTGCCGATTTCCATGTTAACGCCGCCCATGATCAACAACTGGCGATCGTTCGTGGGCAACATTCGATGAAAAAACCTCGGCGGATCAGACTTGGCGATCGTTGACCAACCTTGGCCGTCGGCGCCGATTCGATGCACGAAACCGTCCATCGTGCTGACGTAGAGTCCGCCACCGGTCGCGAAGGATGTCGAACCAAAGCCTGACATTCCCGAACCAGGCAGTGATGGTCCTTCGGTCCACGCGTTGGTTGTCGGATCGAAGACGTCGACTCGCGTGGTCGGTTGTCCATCGGAAGTCATTCCGCCGATCACAAACAATTTCCCGTCGTGGGCCGCCGCGCTGATCGCGCGTCTTTGGAAAGTGGGTGCGGCGATCGGTTGCCAGGTCGCGTCGGTGTCGCCCAAGTCCAGCGACCACGCGGTACTGTGCCATTCGCTATCGTCGCTTTCGCCGTTAAGTTTCCAACCGCCGACCACATAAATGGTGTCGCCAAGGACGGCTGCGTCCAGCGATGAACGAGCTTCGGGCAACGACGGAAGTTCTGTCCACAGGTGCGTGTTGGTGTCGTAGGCGGCAACCGCGTTCTGTGATCGTAGATCGTGTTCTTCACCGATCGCGTTGACCGCGGTGAATCCGCCGATGCGAATGACTCGGTCGCCATGGGCGACCAAGCCGAGACCCTGGAGCGCCGGTCCATTCGAAAGCTTCGTCCAAGTTCCCGATTCGCCGTTTGCGGTGTCCAAGCACCACAACCGATCGGATTGTTCGTCAACGGAATACGAGTGAGCGTCGCCGGTGTGGCCGCCGTAAAGATAGATTTTCGTGCCAACCATCGCGGCGCCAAAGCTGGTCAATTCTTCCGGCAACGCTGGCAATCCCGAGGGCACGATCGACGCGCCGCTGCTGGGGTCGACAGCGGGACGCGATGGTTTTTTCGCCGGTTCGGAATCATCCATTCGTTTGTCATGCGCGCCACCGGGAACCCGAAACGTTGCGGTCAGGTAATCCGTCGTGCTTCCGTAGCCCTGGCCATCGAGCGTTCCGCTGGCCGTGTCATCGGTCAGACCAACCGCGATTGCGTTTAGTCCCGGTTCGACCGCCGATTTTTTGAACGTCACGATGCCCGCGATGTCGGTGGTGGCCGAAGCTTCTTCGTGACCGGCTTCGCAATACAGTTTGACGTCGACGTCTTTGGCGGGTTTGCCATTGATCAAAATTGTGACGCTGATACCGCCGGCGGGCGACGCCGTGATGATCGATTGAAACGGTGCACCCGCCCGTGGTTCGGTGGGCCATTGGCTGATGTCTGTTTGCGGCAGATGTTCGACGTGATAGGTCAACTTCGTTCCGTGATAAATTCCGTACGTTGCGGTGCCGGCGATTTCGTCGACGGCGTTGATCTGGTCGGTGCTACGGATTCCGACCAACGAATCGTTGTCGACGCGCTCGGTGGTGACGGCGGACTTGGCATGGGTCAATTGGATCGCGGCAAGTTTTTCGGGCATGTGATACGTTCGATCCTCGGGCGACTCGCCAAACCACATCACCGCGTGCCCTTCGTCGTCGGTGGCAAGCCATGGCATGTGAGCAAAGGCGGCCGATGAGGCGACGAAAGACATCGTTGAAATGGAAGCCGCCAATGACAGAAGTCGGATTTGATGGAAAGTGTTTTTCATAGCGAACTCGAATGGGTTTGATTGGGTGAATGGTTTTGATCGGACGAAAGGAACTCGACGGCAAACGCCAACGCGTTTGCATGATCGGGTTTCAACTCGCAAGTCAGTTGGCTGCTTGCGTCAAACGCGGGATCGATCATCGCGTCGTCGGGCGGCATCGATTTGGCTTGGTCGGCCGGAATCGCCTTACGGATTTCTGCGGGAATCATGGCGATGCGAACTCGATACATTCCGCCATGCAATCCGGCATCGGCGGGAACTTCGAAGCGACCATCGAAGATTGGAACCGATGCGTTGGGGCCCTTGGTTTCTCGCATGGGTTCCAGCGTGATGACGGCACCCGACAATGGTTTTCCGCGCACGACAACGGTCCCACTGGCCGTCAACGTCGGGCTTGGCGGTGGATTGCACCCGGTCAGGCATATCCCAATTCCACCGATAAGAGCGATCCAAATCGGCATGTTGAAACGAGCGTTCAGGTGCATTACCACGGCTCCTGATCAATGACTTCGCCGTCGTTGCGGGCGGTCAATCGTTGCAAGATCACGGCGTCGACGGACTCGGTCAAGAAGCGAACGCTTCCGTCGCTCAATACGAATTGGACGCCGCCGACATGAGGACCACGAAACGATTCATAAGACGGAATGTCGAACAGCGAGATCTCTTTTGCATTGAACCTGCCGAAGGTCGATGCCGTCGAATGGTACGGATAGCTGTTGGCCCACTTGCCGGCACTTTCACCGCCCGATCCCGGAAAGGGGAATGGCAGCGACGACGTTTCGCGAATTTGGACGCCAAACTCGCCGACCAACAACGTGTTGGTTGTCCCGTCGGCATTGGAAATGTCGTCGACCGTGACCCACGGCAACCAAGACGACGAATCGGGCAACCCCGCGACGACTCGCTCGCCACGAAAAACATTCATCGCATCGACGATGGCACCGTCGTGGATTTGGTTGCGATACTTTTTGGTTCCCGTTGACAACGCATAACTGGAATAGCCATCGGGCGTTCCGCCGCTATCGGGTAATGACATCGACGGACACAGGTACACCGGGGGTGTACGCTTGGCCGACGCTTCGTTTTGTGGCGACCAAGCATCGGCATTGAAGTCGAACTGTTCGAACAACGATGACTGTTCGACGAAAGGCAAGATCGACACAAACGCGGTCAGACCTGCCCGTTGAACCGGTTGGCGATTTGTTCCGCCGACTCGAATGCCGATGGCGCTGGGCGGTAGCCGACGGTTCACGTCGTTGTAGTTGTGCATCGCCAAGCCGATTTGTTTTAGGTTGTTGCCGCATGACATTCGCCGCGCCGCTTCTCGCGCCGATTGGACACCGGGCAACAGCAAACCGATCAGGATGCCGATGATTGCGATCACGACCGACAGTTCGATCAAAGTGAATCCGCGACGTGAATGATCCTTGGTTGAAGTTGTTCGACGGTTCGTCTTTCGTCGCCGCAACCCGATGCCGCATGCGATCGCGCCCAACACTGCCAAACTGCTCGGTTCGGGAATGGCCGATGGCGTGATGAACGGCGTGCTTTGGGTGAACGTGTCGATGCGAAACTTGTCCAACGAAAGGTTGGCGGACTGTGCTTGAAAGTCGAAACGATATTCGGCTTGCGAAGCGTTCAAATCCCAGATCGCCAGATAGCTGACGCCTTCGCCACCGAATGTTCCGCCCAAGGCAATGCGTCCGGTTTCCTTGGCGAAACCGGGGGCGATCGTCCCCGCGGTCATCGCGGACGGGCTAAGCAAGATCGACGAATAGTCCAGTTCGGAACCCAACGTTTCAAACTGGGCCACGATGCGAGTGAACCCACCACCCGACGTGCCCGATCGTACCGTTGCGAAGGCGTCGGTCAAGAATGTCGAGTCGTCGCCCGGTCCAAACAGTCCGCCGTAGGCGTTCCCACTGGATGGCAGCGATTGGTTGGAATTGAACGTCAACGAGCTGGGCATTCCGCCATTGGCGAAGCTAGCGTTGGCGCTCGGGGACGTTCCCGCCGGCAGGAACCCGGGCGCCGTCCCACCTGGAAAACCGTCAAAGCGATCCCAGAACGCGAACGTGCTGTGGGGGGATCCGGTGGACCACGGGAACACTTGGCCCGACACGTCCGCAACGGACTGCCCCGGCACAAAGATGGCTGCGTTTGCAACCAAGGCCGCGAATCCAAATGCGACAGAAAACAGTCGACTCAAACGACGACACCAAGCCATGGTGATGACCTCTGCGAAACAAGTCTTGAAAACGCCCACGCGTCGCCCAATGCAACGGGGTGCAGTCCTTCCGTCTTGCTCGCTGGGTCCGAAGGCGGTGAAAATCGAAGACGCTGGAAACGTCCCGCGACCCGCTCGGCCTGGCTTGCTACCTGAGAAAGTTGTTGAGAATCGGTCTCAACAAGCGTCAGGGTAGCCGAGAGCTTCTTCGTCGAAAAGTCCCTTTTGAGTCGACGCTTCCAAGCCTCTGCTCGCTTGCATGGATTTCGTGTGGCAAATTGCGGGGAAAAACTTTTCACAAGCAATGTTGACAAAAATACGGAAACGGGCTTTCCTTATTGAGACGCGTTCGCAACAAGGCAAATATTTCTCACTCTCACCCTTCCCGGTTCCATTCATGCCCCCATCCACGGACGACGGCCCTGCCGAAAATCAGGGGCCCATGCCTCCCCAGCGGGCAGCACCCCCGGTCGCGCTACCGCATCGAAAAATACTGCGATTCAACGATCTGGCGCACTGCGGCGAAGAGGTATGGATCGAATACGAAGGCAAGTTGTATCGACTTCAAAGCACTCGCCAGGGCAAATTGATTCTGACAAAGTAGCCGTCACCCGCCGATCTGTTTGTCGATGCCTCGTCCTAGCGACTGGCTTCGGATCGCGTGAGAATGCCGTCGACGTTTGTATCGAGCTGATCAAAGACGGCGTGCAGTTTTCGTGGTGTTTCGCTTCGAGTCAACTTTTCATCGCCGTCGGTATCAAGTTCGTCGAACTTCTGCAGCGTGACCGCGCGACGAATTTTTTGCTCGATCGTCTCGGGTGTCTCCGGCGTGGCTTCCTTCGCCAACGGCACGCTGTAGTGGTAGTAACCGATCATCATCTCGTCCCAGGTCTGGTCACCCCATCGGACTTCGGCCTTGGGGTCTGGATTATTGAGATTGTCTTCGCTGTTGTCGAACGTTGCGGTACAGAAGAGTCGATCGCCTGCGTTCACCTTGCGCGGCTGACTCAAAACGTACGTCGTCTGCCAATTGAAATCGTAAGCCGGGATCTCCAGAATCGTTTCACGACTGTCGGACGAACTTTTCAATTCATAGCGATAAGCTTTTCCACGCACGTGCATGTGGGGGCTGAACGACAGCAGCGTCGCATCGCCGGGCAGCGGCGGGCTTGACGCCGTCACGCGGAAATCAGAATCATGCGGCGGGATTCGAAACGAAGTGTTCAGCGCGCTGTTGGTGACAATTTCGTGCGTGACCTTGTCCGCTTCGATGACCAAAATTCCCAATTGGCTTTGGTCGGTTTGCGGCGATCCGGTCGGCGTGTAGTGAACTTGAAAAATCAATTCGCTGCCGGCCGGAATTCGCTTAGCGTGTCCCTCCGGTGCAAGTTCAAGCCTTGCGCCGGGCACGTAGCCGACCAAGAATCCTCGAGCGCCGTTCAAGCCTTGCCGTTGGCCCTTGGGGACTGCGAACGCCAAGATGTGGTGTACGACTTCGCGATTTCCCGGGCGCAATTCAGCGGCTTCCAACCAAACATCGGATTCGAATCCGGGGTCGACTGAAAAATACTGGTACCGTACGGTGCCCTCGGCGGGGATCGGAATCGGTTCGGGGCTGATGTTGATCACTCGATCTGGCTCGCGGGGCAATTGCCAACCCGCGACTTTGGGTGCCAGTGCGGGCAAGTCATCGAGGGACCCCAGCGGTGCTCCCGCCTCGGCCCATGTGGAAAGGGTTGCTTTGTCTTCGTCCGTCATTCGACGGTCGTTCGCAAACGTGCCGTGCGCGTCCACGGCGTGCCAAGGTGGCATTCGTCCGTCTTGAACCACTTCGGAAATCATGTCTGCCCAACCGACGACTTCGTTCGGATCGGTCAGTCCGAACGGAGCGATTTCGCCTTCGCGATGACACTGGACACAGTGTTGATTCAAAATTTTAGCGACGTGGCTGCCGTAGGTGATCTCGTTCGATTCATCGACGGTTTTGGTGCGACCAATGATGCATCCGATCGCGCTGGTGCGAGCTAGCGAAACGGATTTTCCGGTCAACAATTCGTCCAGGGCGATTTTCAGATCTTGTCGGCCGGGCTCGTCACGCACATAGCCGATGCCGTACTGATCATCGACGCGACCTCGGTAACGAAGTGTTCGTTTGGCATCGAAGACGAAAATTTCGGGAGTGCGTTCAGCGCCCAACTGATCGGCGAATCGATTGCCGCCATCTTTGACCATCGGGAATTCGATGGATTGGCGAGTTACCATTGCGCCGATTTCCGCCAAGGAATCTTGGCGGTTGCTCAGCACACCCACTACCGCGACGCCGCGATCGCCATACTGTTCGACAACCTCGTTCAATCGAACGGAATACAGTTTGGCGAGTGGGCACTCGGTTCCCAGAAATGCGACGACTAAGATCGATTGATCGTGGAAGTCATCCTGGGTCCAGTGTCGACCTCGATGATCGACCATATCGAACGGCTCAAGTAGCATCGTTTCAACGTTGGCTTGGGTTGCCGGATCGCCGGCCATCGATACCGATTCGATCAAGACAGAAAGCAGACCGAAAGACACCAGGATGAATGTCGCTATTTCGCAAAACACGGGTATGAAAGACGCCGGGCCGCAGCTGAATCGTCGCATTTGAAGTGTTTCCTGCCATCAACGTAAACATGGTTTCGTCTAGCCGGACGATCGGCCGTTCGATTTACAACGATGTCATCGTGGCTTGCCGTCGGCGAAATCGCATCGTCGATTTATGTATCCGTTGGTTGCGATGGCGTGGGGAGTTGCCACCCGTCGGGCGCGGATCGGATGTGTAAATCTTGTTGAGGAAAAGCGATTTCGATTCCCGCTTGGGCAAACGTGTCGTCGATCGCCAAATTCAGCTCGCTGATCGTATCTAAACGGCCATCAAGATTCGGTATGAAGCACCTCATCGATAGGTTGAGCGTGCTATCGCCGAAATTATCGAACGTCGCCGAGGCGGGGGGCTCGTTCAGGATTCTCGGGTGTTCAGCAGCAACTTGCAGCAATAGCGTCAACGCTTTCCGCACATCCGATCCGTAAGCAACACCGATCGGGATCACGATTCGGCTGACTTGATCGGACCGCGTCCAGTTCAGTAGTCGCCCGGTCACAAAATCTTTGTTGGGAACGATGTACTCTTTGCGGTCCCAGTCCGAGATCGTCGTTGCTCTCATCTGAATCCTGGAAACTGTGCCGCTGACGCCATCGAGCGTGACGACGTCACCGATCCGAATGGGCCGTTCCCACAGGATGATGATTCCCGAAACGAAGTTACCGAAAATTTCCTGCAAACCGAAGCCCAAACCGACGGTCAACGCCGCGACCAACCATTGTAACTTCGCCCAACTCGCACCGATCGCGGATGATGACAACAGGATACCGACGACCAAGATCGCGTACCGGGTCATCGTAACGATCGCAAACTTGAACGACGCCTCGAGCGGCAAACGCTGCAAGATCGCAATCTCAATCAGGCCCGGAACGTTTCGTACCAACGTGAAGGTGACCACGGCGATCACGACGGCGGCCAACACGTTGATCAACGTGATATTTTCAATCCTCGTTTCCGTTGTTCGGGTCATGCCGCCGTCGGCCGCGGGTGTTTCTACCACGACCTCGCGTTCGGTGTCCCACAACTTAACTTGATCCAGAATGCCAAACGCGGGAAACAACCCAGACCACAGCAACCACATCAACACCAATCCACTCATCAACAAACTCGAATGTAGAATCCGCAGCACCTGTTCGCTGTTGACTCGCAGCGCGTCATGCTCGCTTTCGAGTGACAGCGATTCACTGGTGACGGCTTGTTCGACCGGCGCGGCGGGGGCCGAACCCGCTGGTGCATTGCCGGCGGCCAAGGCGGCGGCATGCAACTGGGCTTGCGCGGCGCGTCGTTCTTTCATCTTTTGGATGCGAACGCGACGATGGTTGATTTGCAGCGCGCGAATCGCGAACGCGCGGATCGCGACCAACGTGACGGCGAGCCAGATTGTGTGCCAAAAACGCCACGTCAACTCCGTCGCCGTATAATAGAAACCTGAGACGATCAGCAGCGTCATGATGCAGGGGAAAAGAATGATCGCCCAAGTCCAAAGGTTGCTGGTTCGGGCGAACCATGCATTGGGATTGCGTCGAAGGTACTCGGCCATCGCTCCGTGGCGAGGGTGCAGAATCTGGTACAGCGCCCACGCCAAAATCACCAACGAACATGCCATGCACAATCGTTCGAGCGCATTGTTGGTGTCCAATCCGCCCAGTTCACGCAGCATTGTGACAACGAAAACGAACGGCAGCAACAAAAATCGTTGCATCCGCATGGTTCGTCGCAACAAATCGGTCACGCGCGCCGGCCAACCAAAATGCGACGCCGCCAACCCGTGCTCGCGGCACGCATGTCGAACCACGTTCAACAGCATCAAGACGGCGGCCGTGGCAACCAGGCCGCGTCCGACCGACATGGGGAAGTGCACACTCAACGGCGATGCGATCAACCGCCAACCCAAAAACAACAGCACGGCGGGCCAGACGATGGCCATGATCACGGTCATCATCGCAGCGCGAACGGTTACCGAAAACTCGGTACACGTCGGACGCTCGGCGATCTTTCCGAACTCGATCAATTGCTTTCGACCGCGGTAGCGTGCCGGCATCATCAACAGCAAAGCCAAACTGCCCAGCCCATACAACCAAGGTCGTGTGAAAGCATCGATCCAAATGGATCGGCCGACGTCGGCCCAGGACGCAGGCCGGGCGATTTCACTGAAGCCTTCCACGGCATCTGTGATCGATTGCCAATCGAAAAAACCGTTGCTACGAATCCACAAAACATGTTCGTTCAAAAACGTGCGATACTCCTCCGAAGCCACAATCAAATGGTTCTCGGCGAAATCCAACTCGGACAGTTGCTGAAAATACTTATTGTAGTTTTTGGACAGCGACTGCAACGTCGTCAGGTAGTCGGATTGGATCTGTTTCTCGAGTCCGCTGGCGTTGGGGTCAAGCGATTCGCTTTCTGCAGCATCGGCGTCGTCTTCGTAATTGAGCCGCTTCAGTTCGACGTCACGCATCAATTCCTGACGCGTCAAACCCTGGCGGTGAATTTCTCGTACGTCCGGCAACAACGACAATTGCTTTCGCAGTTCCAATCCGATCGCGCCACTCATTCCGATCCGACTGAATCGTTCGCGGGTACGTTCTTCGACGATGCGAAGATCATCAAATCGCTTGCGAGCCGTTTCGGCGTCGGCGGAAACTTTCCCGATGTTGCTGACGACCGTTTCATCCTCCTCCGCCAGTTCGGTATTACGTAGCGCGAGTGTCCGCAGTTCGGGCGACTCGATCGACTCTGCCAATTTGCTCAAGTCGTTCACACGACTGCGCGCCTGACTCTTACGCATAGTGTCGATTCGTTGATTCAACGCCGCGATCGCTGCTTCGGCCGATTCGACTTCGCTTTGTGCCTGCTTGACTTTCATGTCTGGCAAATCGACGGCCTGTTCGGCGTCGTAGCGAGCCAGTTCCCACTGGTAGGCCGGCAATTCAAGAGCAAGTGATTGCAGCTTTGCCAGTTGCAGCAACCGTCGCGCCGAAGCCGCCCACGGCGATTCGCCGCTTGGGGAATCCACCGCCAATTGTTGCTCGGCCTCCGTCACGCGTTGGGCATGCGAGGCTTGTAGCAGGGCGATTTGTTTTCGCCGATCGACCCGGCGTGTCAAATCGGATTGCAGGGTCGTTAGCCGGTTGCGGGCCTCTTGTGTTTGAGCCAGCAGGGATGCAACACGGCTTTCCAATTCGGTCAACGTCGCCGTCGGCGGTGGAAGCTGCAGAGACTTATCTTTGGTCGCTTCGATTTCGGCTTCCAGCGTTTCAAGCCGCGACGGCACCGCCTGGACGGCCGTGCGATCCTGTTTGGCGGTGGCTTCGAACTTAGCCGACCGCGTAAGTTCTTCCGTTGCTTGCAGCAATACGCTGCTGACCGCTGCCTTGGCTGCGTCATCTAGATCAGTTGCGGATTCGATCTGAGTCTGCAGTTCTTTGATCTTCGCCGGTGTGACTTGGTCAGGAACGACGGTTTCCGCCGACGCATCCGTTGCTGCATCCTTCTTGGCGGAAGCCGCTGCTTGAATTTCGTTATCATTGGGCAACACCAATGCTTCCTGACCGATGGCGATCGAAGTGGTGCATGCGAACAGAAAGACAACCGCAAAGGCAGTCTTTCGGTGAATCGATCGCGTGGAAATCAATAGTGTCTTCATGGATCTATGGCGAGGTATTTTTTGTGAGTTCATCGTTCGATCCTTCATCGGAATTGACTTCGCATTCACGTTCAGGCCCGTCGGTGGGCGATCTCTTTGTTCGTTTGGCGGATACACCTTGGCAGATCGCTATGGTGCTGAGCGGCGGTGGCAGCGGTGCCGTTGGGATATGTTTCCGTCGGGCAGGCGCGTCGGTCAATTTCGTCGAAGCCAACATTCCCTATTCTCGAGCATCTCTGGAATCGTATTTGGGCGCGCCACCATTCGACGGCTATGCTTCCGTCGATACCGCACAACAAGCGGCGACGGTCGCCAGATCGCGAGCGATTCGCTTGGGAAACGGCAACGAACAACGATCGGCGGGATTGGCGCTCTTGGCGGTGTTGCCGACGGAACCATCTCGCCAAGACGGTTGCCGAGTTGTTGTTGCGTTGCAGACAGCGAACGAAAGCAAGACTTGGGTTCAATCAATCGACAAGGCGACTGACGGCGAACGCCATGACCGTTCGTCAGCCGAATCGATCGCTGACCACATGGTGATCGTGGCAATCGAACACTTGCTATCGCTATAAATGTTTTCCCAATTCCGAGGCAACGCTATTCGGACAACAGTGCGGCTGCCAACTGCTCGTACGTTCGCTTGCTGTCCATTTTAGTGCCGCGATTATCCATCGCGATTTGATAAAGATGTTGGCCGCACGCGGTCGGATACTTGCCCGTCACGCACGCTTGGCAAAGGTGGTTGGCGGGTTTGCTGATCGCACGAGCGATCGCTTCGACGGGTAAATACCTCAGCGAGTCTGCACCCAAGTCGTCGGCCAGTCGCTGTTGGGATTCGTCCGTCAACACTCCGTTCTTAAAGTACTTTGGCGCGATCAATTGATCGATCGTACTCATGTCGATGCCATAGAAACACGGCGCGATGATCGGCGGACAGGCCACGCGGACGTGAATCTCTCGGGCACCACCGACGTGGCGAATCCGATCCAACAACGCGTTCATGGTCGTGCTGCGGACGATCGAGTCCTCGACCAAGATGACGCGTTTTCCTTCCAAGACTTCTCGCAGCGGCGTGTACTTGGCCGCCGCTTTGGCCTTCCGCGCGGTGCCGCCTTCGATGAAAGTCCGACCGGCGTATCGATTTCGGATCAACCCCTCGCGACACGGAATCGACAACTGGAAAGCCATCGAGTCGGCCGCCGCTTTGCTGGTGTCGGGCACAGGCACGATGATGGTGTCCGTCGGATCAAGCGGCACGCGATCGAGTTCGCGTTCGGCTCTGGCCAGCTCTTCGCCCAAACGAGTTCGACTCAGATAGACGCTTTGATCGTCCAGCGTGCTGGCGACGTTGGCGAAGTAGACCCATTCAAAGAAACAATGCTTTGGATCCGATGTTTCGGCGAACCGTTCCATTCGAAACCCGTCTTCGGGATCGATGATGATCGCGTGTCCGGGCGGTAACGATTTGATCTGTTCGTTGCTGAAACCCAAATTCAACAGCGCGACGCTCTCGCTTGCTGCGGCAAACAGGGGGCCTTCATGGACGTAACACATCGGCTTGATGCCCAATGGATCTCGCGCGACGATCATCTCGCCTTCAGCCGTCAAAACCGCCAACGAATATGCGCCGTCGAAGCCGGCCGTCGTTTGCTTCAGAACATCGATCCAATCGATTCGCGATTGAGACTGGCTCATCTGACGAGCCAACTCGTGCAGAATGATTTCAGTATCCGTATCAAGCGTCAGATGGTGATCGCCGTCTGCGAGCAGACGTTCTTTCAGCAAACCGTAATTCGACAATTGCCCGTTAAAACAGAAACTGAACCATTTGCGTTTGTGAATGTGTTTTCGTTCGAACGGTTGCGCGTAACTGCGATCGTCTTGCCCGCACGTGGCATATCGGACGTGGCCGATCGCCGCGCGTCCGGCCAACGACTTCATCAACGATTCGGCTTTGGCGCGATGGTTCAGCCGGAAGACTTCGGTCACGGTTCCGACGTCTTTGCGAGTTCGCAAGAGCCTCGGTTGATCCGGGTCAAACGTCGTGATGCCGGCTGCAAGCTGTCCGCGGTTCTGGATATCCAGCAACATCCGCGGCAACAATCGGCTGATTTGGCGAGGTCCATCTTCGGTACACATCGGGCTGCGACCGCGACCGGAGAGGTGGTAAATGGCCGCAACACCACATTCGTGATGGATTTCGCTCATAACGACGGAATTTCCTGGATGACGGGCGGTGTCCGGTGACACTTCAATCGAAACGGGCAGAACGAGACTTCGCAGACGACACCAATGCAGATGTTTTTACAACGGGCTTCCCGCGACGTCGATTCCCCGTGACAATTTCGAGTCATTCAGAATACGCTCGATCGCGTAAAAACATACCTCAAATCGCATTCCCGACCGCATCTACCCGTTCCTGGCCATGAATCAACGCCCCACCACGTCTGTCCAAGCCCGCCGCGATGCCATCGACGGCGCCCAGTGTGTGGTCGTCAAAGTTGGCACCCGAGTACTGACGGGCCCCGACGGAAAACTGGATCGACGCCGGATCGATGTCCTTTCCGGTGCGCTGTGCCGAATCGCCGATACGGGTCGCCAAGTGTTGATGGTCAGCAGCGGCGCAGTCGGCGCAGGGCTGGGAAAACTGGGGCTTGAACATCGGCCGACGGGGCTGTCCCAGCTGCAAGCGATCGCGGCCATCGGGCAAACCGATTTGATCCAAGCCTACGAGACCGCGTTATCCGCCCAAGGTCGACACGCCGCCCAGGTCTTGTTGACGGCGGCCGATTTGCGCCGTCGGAAGGGCTATTTGAACGTTCGAAACGCATTGAGACAGATTCACGCGTTCGGCGCGATTGCCGTCATCAACGAAAATGATTCCGTGGCGGTATCGGAACTGAAGACGACGTTCGGCGACAACGATCGATTGGCCGCCCAGGTCGCCGGACTGCTGGTCGATGCGATTGTCATCATTCTGTCTGATATCGAGGGTCTGTTTGACGGCCACCCCAACGACAAGGCCAGCAGGCGGATCGATGTGGTCGACTCAATCGATGAAACCGTTTTGGGTTTTGCCGATGACAAGAAAAGCAACAGCAGCAAAGGCGGCATGGCCAGCAAGTTAAAGGCTGCGGAATTGGCAACCAGCCACGGCCACCCAGTCATCATCGCACCGGGTCGTGACGATGATGTGCTGGACAAAATCTTTGCCGGCGAACCGATCGGTACGCTGTTCCTTCCGCTGGAGAATAACATCCGAGGTCGGCGGCGATGGATCGGTGCGGCTGCGCACTTGGGTGGAAGTCTGCAACTGGATGCCGGAGCCGCCAATGCACTGATCAACCGGGGCAGCAGCCTGTTGGCCGTCGGCGTGACGGGAGTCGTCGGATCGTTTGGCGCCGGCAGCATTGTCGCGATGCTGGACCCCGATGGAAAGGAAATTGCGCGTGGGCTTTGCAACTATCGATCATCCGACGTGCTAAAAATCTTGGGCCAACCCAGCGATCGCATCAGTGACCTGCTGGGCAAGTCATCGTATGAAAACGTCGTCCATCGCGACAATCTGGTGCTGTCGTAGTCTTAGCCAACGTAACCGCGTTCTTCGTGCTCGGTGAGATCGAGCCCGCGAATTTCACCCTGAGCGTCGATGCGAAGTCCGATCGTGAATTGGACCAGTCGTAGAATGACATACGTGGCGATAATCGCGTAAATCGCACACGACACAGCCGCGAGCAACTGGACCGTGACTTGGTTCAAAATGCCGCCCTCGATACCGCTGCCGCCGAACTGCTTCGCCGCAAAGACGCCGCACATGATCGTGCCCAGAAAGCCACCGACCCCGTGAACGCCGAACACGTCCAACGTGTCGTCGTAACGCAGCCGCTGCTTGATTTTCGTAGCAAACAAAAAGCAAACGGCACCCGATGTAGCACCGATCGCCATCGCGCCAATCGGTCCGACCGTTCCCGATGCCGGCGTGATCGCGGCCAGTCCAGCAATCGCGCCCGTCGCGGCACCCAAGACGCTTGGCTTGCCAAGTTTGAACCACTCGATGCCCATCCAGACGATGGTGGCCACGGACGCCGAGATGTGCGTGACGAAAACCGCCATCGCCGCGGTCCCATCGGCCGCCAACTGACTTCCGCCGTTGAAACCGAACCACCCAAACCAAAGCATGGCAGTGCCCAGCAAGGTCATCGTCAAATTATGTGGCGGCTCTAAATGTGTCGGGTACCCCAATCGTGGTCCGATGACCAAACAGGCCACCAGCGCAGCGAATCCAGCGGTAACGTGAACCACAATCCCGCCGGCAAAATCTTTCACGCCCCAATCGGCGTACAAACCGCCGTCGCCCGCCCAGGTCATATGGCAAATGGGACAATAGACAACCAGCAACCATAGGACAGAGAAAGCCAGCATCGCCGAAAACTTCATACGTTCGGCGAACGCACCGACGATCAACGCAGGAGTGATGACGGCAAACGTCATTTGAAACGCGGCAAACAAAACCTCTGGAATCGTCCCATGCATGGAGTCGACGGTGACTCCCTTCATCATGACCTTCCCGAACCCGCCGATGAACGAGTGCAGGTTGACCACATCCTTCTCCATCCCGGTTGTATCAAACGCAAGACTGTAGCCACAGACAATCCAAAGGATCGACATGACGGCCGTTAGCGAAAGGCACTGCATGAAGATCGACAGAACATTCTTCGATCGAACAAGTCCGGCGTAAAACAAGGCCAGCGCAGGAATCGTCATAAAGAGGACCAATCCGGTCGCCATCAAAATCCACGCCGTGTCGCCCGAATTCAGCACCGATTCATCAGCACCATACGCCGACGAACTAAGGGCGAGAAAGAGCAGTAGAAATAGTTGGAAACGACTCTTCAGTATTCTTGTAAACAATGTTTAACGCCTTCTTGTTACCGCCAAGTTCAAGATCGGCGACATCTTAGTCAAGCATTCCCGATACGGGAATCAGACGTGTTCAGCGGTGCTCTGTCTGCCGTTGACGGATGGGAAATAGATTGATCGCGCTTGCCCGATCGCACTTGCGGAGCGCAACTTATCGTAGGTTCACCCACCTTGTTGCGAACCAGATCACCGGGCCTCCAATCCGCTACACTCGTTCCCATCACGTCGTGTACGGTCATCCTGTAGCCATGGAAATATCTGAGTTGAATCACGCCCATGATGACAGCCTCCAGCCCTTCGAATCGCTGTCTCTGAACCAATTGAGACTGACTCGATGGATCGGCGGGTTGTCCGCCGCCTTGATTTCGGTATTGGCAATCGGCGCTTTAGCGGTGGCGTACTCTGTTCGACCCCAGATCGACGGTCCGTTTTCGATTGCTGTGCTGTTGGTCGCATTACTAGTCGCCACCTCGATCGGACTGGGTTACGTTTTTCCAGGGCTAGCGTACCGGCGAACGAGCTGGCGTTTGAGCTTGCAGGGACTTGAAATTCGACGAGGCGTTTGGTGGCGACACCAGATTGTCGTACCCCAGTCACGAATCCAGCACAGCGATATCGAACAGGGGCCGCTCCAACGGCATTTCGACCTCTCGACGCTGATTGTTCACACGGCCGGCACCAAAAACTCTTCGGTGTCGCTGGAAGGAATTCGACATGAAACCGCCGAGCAACTTCGCGAAGCTCTGATTTCCCAGCGACTCTCTCGCGGCGTCAACGAGAGTACGTCTCAACATGGGTGAAACGCAGACAATGCCGCCCGGGCAATCGTCGGTCGCCAGAAAGCTAGCGCCGATTTCTGTGCTGTTCCAATTGGCCGCACTCGCTCGACAATCAATCTTTCCGTTGCTCGTCGCGGGTTGGTCCGCGTTTCAAGGCAACCTTTGGATCATATTGGGCTTGCTGGCTGCGACGTCCGTGGCATTGGCGTTTATTTTGGTGCGGTACTTCACACTGCGATATCAAATCTCCGATGGAGAGTTGATCGTCACCGAGGGCTGGATCTTTCGCAAAGTCCGCAATGTTCCCGTAGATCGAATTCAAAACGTCGACTTGGTCCAGACGATCTGGCATCGGCTGTTCCACGTTGCCGAAGTCAGAGTCGAAACGGCAAGCGGCACAGAACCGGAAGCAACGCTGCGAGTGCTTTCGCTGAACGAAATCGATCGACTTCGGGGAGAGATTCTCACAAGGAGCAACCGAACCGCGAAGCCGGAATCGGCACCGCCCGCGATGTCCGCCGGTGCCCGATCAACGGACGCTGTCACCTCGGACGCGGTTGCGTCGGGCACGATTACGTCAGGCACGATTACGTCAGGCACGATTACGTCGGGCGTGGGGAACAAAACCGTGCTGACCATTCCCACGAATTGGTTGGTCAAAGCGGGCCTGGCCAGCAACCGCGGTTTGATCCTATTCGGCATCGCGTTCGGCTACCTGTCCCAACAAAACACACGTTGGGACCAGCAGTTCGATCAACTTGCACGTTACCTGCCCGGCGACGTTTGGATGCTGAACCCGTGGATCGCAATCCCGATCGCCATCGTGATCGCATTGCTGGTGATACGGTTGCTCGGAATCGCTTGGTACGTGCTGCGTTTTTCAGGATATCGACTTGATCGCGTCGGCGAAGACTTCCACGTTTCCTGTGGCTTGCTAACGAAAGTTTCCGCGACGGTCCCTCGACGGCGAATCCAATTCATCAGCATCCATCGCACTCCGTTGATGCGAATGATGAAGCTCGCGTCGATCCGAATCGAAACCGCAGGCGGTGCCGGCAAGCAACGCGAAGACGCCGCATCGACGGTGACGCGGCGATGGTTCGTGCCGGTGATTTCGACTGACCGAATCGCCGAAGTGCTCGACGAGATTCGCCCCGGACTTACTGTCGACGAAGCTGCAACGGATTGGATGCCCGCGTCGCCACGTGCGGGACGCCGATGGTTACGAAAAGCTGTTTTCATTTCCATTGCAGCGGCAGGGATCGGATACGCCGTCGCCGGGGTTGGGGGAATCGCATGCGGACCGATTGCGGGCATTGCCGTCGCGGTTTGGGCACGAAAACACTTAGAAGTTCTCGGCTACCACCGCTTTGAAGATGGAGTCATGTTTCGCAGCGGTGCTTGGAATCGAAAAACCAGTGTGACGTTTTTCGATCGCATCCAATCGTTGGAAGTCACGACGACTCCGTTCGATCGCCGTTGGTCGATGGGTCGGCTGTCGATCGACACCGCCGCCGCAGGGCCCGCCGACCATACGATCGCGTTTCCTATGATGGAGATCGAAGTTGCGCGACAAGAATTCGTCGTTCTGTCCCAGCACAGCGCCAACGTCTCGATGAACTGGGCCTGACGCCGTGGCGAACCAAGTGCGGCGTCGCTAACGGACCGAGAACCGTTTGACCTGTTCGTGAAGATGCCACTGGCCGGGATCATCCAACAGGCAACCCGTTTCGATCTTTAACGCCTGATCTTTTTCGCCAACCAAGAACAAAATTTCAGCCAACGTATCGCGATAGATTGCGCTATCGGGTTCGACACGAACTGCTGCTTCCGATAATTCCCGCGCCTCGGACAGTCGCCTCTTGTTCATCGCGGCAACCCACGCCAAGTTGTTCGCCATCATCGCGTCCATCGGAAAGTTCTTTGAATATTCGATTCCGCGATCCATGACTCGATCGAGTGTTTGGTCCGCCAAATCGGTCATTCCGGCTTCTCGCATCGTTGGCAACAAACGTTCGGCCAAGTCGATGTCCAGCGGATCAAGCGACAATAAACGGTCGATCTGTTTCGCCGCAACGTCGTGGTTGCCGCTTGCGACAGCAGCCTCGATCGCCCAGCGGCAAACATAGACCGGCAGGGTAACGAACGCACCGGCGCGAAAGCCATCGGACTCGATCGAGCGAAGTACAGCCAGGTCGAACCATCGAGCCGACTCGTCAGGAAAAGCGTCTCGTGCCGCCAAGGCGAAGCCGCGAGCCACTGAATAGAAATCGATCGAATCGTTGCTTCCAAATATCTTGATCGGCAGCAGACTGCGATAGGTCTGAATTGCCAAGTCATTCTCTTCTCGTTCCGTCAGATAGCTCGCCAGCGTGTTGCGCGTTTGAGAATAAGGAGTGCAGAGTGCCAGTTGAAGTTCGTGTTCCAATTGAGCTGCCGCCTCTTTGTCACCGCTGCGCCGCGCGATCGTCCATTTGCCAACGACTGCCTTGAGTGCCAGGGCAACATCGTCGATGCCGCCGATGCGACTTTGCGATTGGATCTTTCGATACACCAGATCAAACAGTTGCGATGCGATCTCAGTGCGACCGGAATCGAGCGCCTGCTCGCCCATGCGAAACAACGCCGCGGTGTCACCGGATTCGGCTAGCTTACGCAGGCATCCCGACGCGTGTTGCGTTTGCCCCAATCGCGAAAACATCAATGCAATGTTCAGATTGGCTTGAATGGGAATTCCACGTCCACGCAACCCTCGCATGGCCGTTGTAGAGAGCGGACGCGTCACCGAATCGAAGAACTTGTCAAAATCAACCTGGGCGTCGAAGCCTTGGGGAACGATCCCTTCCAATAATTGACAAGCCTCCAAGAAGCGTTGGTCAACCGTGGAAGTCGGATCGATCCTTTCCAGCGAGTCCATCACGATTTCGATTGTCGTACCATCAGCATCTGGAAGCACGCCGGCGGTGATTTCCAAACTATCCGGCGATACGGATCGGTCACTCGGATCGACCGCTAAGACCGGAATCCAATCGGTTCGCTTCGTCGTGGTTAGCGAAGTTAGAACGTACTCTCTGAGTCGATGCTGTGTTTGAACGCCGATCCTTTGATCGGATTCGCACAACTGCTTGGCGATAACCCACGCCGTATCGTCACGTCCGACCGATATCAAACACTGCATCAATACCAACAATCGCCGCATCTCGGGCGCCAATCGTTGTTGACCGGCGTCGTGCTGACTCTTCAAGGCGTTGGCAATCCAATCGACATAGTCGATGTCGATCCTGTCGATCGGATAGCCCATAACGTCCAGTGCATGCTTGAAATCGGAAGCATCCATCGAAAGTGACGCTGCGTCCTCGGGGCTATGTCCATCAAGGATCGAAAGAGCCTGGGCGGTGCGTCCATGGCTGGCCAAAGATTTCCATCGCATGTCGATCACCATTGGCAATTCACATGCCTCGGGTGCAACGATTTGCTTCACCGCTTCATCAAACAGGATCGGGTCACCTGCACGGTCTGCCGCTGCGAGCGTTCGACACCAATGCAGCGAATGCTCCGCCGACCCGATTTTTTCCTTCTGCGCCAATTCGGATTCCGCGTCGGCGATCTCTCGCCATTTCGAAGCTACCATCATGCAAGTTGTCAGCAGCGATTCGTCACCGCTGCTGCGTGCCGCGGCAACGGCTTCGTCGTACTGTCCAAGTTTGACCAGCAGCATCACCGACACCGAATCTCGCAGTCCAATCGGCCAGTTCGCAGCAGACGCTGGAAGGCGGTTGTCGTCCGTGATCGGAATCGACATGAGCCGCATCATCTCTAGACGACATGCTGCGGTTTCGGCAGAGTCCGCCACCAAGTCCAGTAAGTTCAACAAGTGCGGCAGCGATTCGCTCTGCATTGCTTGATGAATGTAGATCGGGAACCGACGATTCAAGGATGCGTTGACGCGACGTTGAATCGATTCTCGATCGACGGTGCCGGCGGATTCTTCCACCGCGACAACGGCCGCCAAGAACTGACCGGCTTCGAGCAACCGTTCGACGGCAGCGGGTTGATCGCTGCCCTGCAACAAACGTGACACTTCGGGTGGCATATCGGGCAACGCGCCTCGACGCCATTGGCGAAGGATCCATTGGGCACGCCCGGAGATTTCGGGGTCGGGGTTTCGGGCGGCCTGTTGGACGACCTCGCGAGATCCTTCGTGATCTTTCCACATTTGGATCGTCGCGTTCTGACGCACCGAATAGTCTTCTTTGGAAAGATCATCCACCGCTTGGCCTGCGTCGCTTTGCGCCGTAGCGACGCTGGCGTCAACGCAAAAGCAAGCCATCAAGGTCACCCAAGCCCGGACGCCCACCTCGAGGCGGTTCGTCCGTTGATTGGATCGAGCAGAGGAGAGCGTTCGGATCATACGTCGGCGGTCTTGTTCGTCGTGACGTCGCGAAGACGCTGGGGAATCGAATCTGGTGGGTCGAATATCGAATTATCTGAAAACGTGCGCGGGACTCTTTGGGTTAGCATGCTGGTTCACACGGACGCGAAAGATCACAATGGATTCTATCTTATCTATCCTAACCCATTGAAGGCGAATGCCGGCGCCCTATCGCTGGCCGACCCATTCCCGCCCACGGAGATTTAGCGATGCTACGAATTCGGATTCGACGTTCCCTGCTGGCCACCTTGGTGGCGGTCGTCGCGATGGCTTCCATCACGAACGGACAGGAATCGTGGACTCAGTGGCGAGGGAGTGATCAAACCGGCGTCGCTGGCGAAGGTCAGTTCCCCGTCTCTTGGAACGAAGAAACCGGCATCGACTGGAAAACGGCGGTTCCGGGCAAAGGTAGCAGCACTCCCGTTGCCGCCGGCTCGCGGGCCTACGTCACGTCAGGCATGGACGAAAAAAACCACCTGATCGCATTGGACACCCAGTCCGGAAAAATCCTTTGGCAAACCGACTTGGGGCCCGATCGCGGAAACAAACATAAAAAGGGTGGCGGAAGCAATCCGTCGCCGGTCATCGACGGCGATCGTGTCTATGCCTATTTCCGGAGCGGCGATTTGGCTTGCGTTTCGACGGGCGGAAAGATTCTTTGGCAAACCAACCTGCAAGACCGATTCGGTGAAGACACGCTGTGGTGGGATCTTGGTTCGTCTCCCATGCTGACGGAATCCGCGGTTGTGGTGGCCGTGATGCAGACGGGCCCCAGCTACCTGGTCGCGTTTGACAAAACCACCGGCGACGTGATCTGGAAAGAAGATCGAATGCTGGGCGCGCCCGAAGAAGCTGCCCAAAGTTACTCGACACCCATCGCCGTATCGATCGACAACCATCCGGCGATCGCCGTCATGGGTGCCGACCATTTGACGCTACACGATGCGGCAACGGGAAAAACGATCGGTAAACTCGGCGGCTTCAATCCGACCGAGCACAAGTACTTTCGATCCATCTCTTCGCCAGTCGCCGAAGGGAACATCGTCGTCTGTCCGTACTCGCGAGGCGAAACCGTCACGGCTGTGCGGATGGACGCTTTGGTTGCCGGCAAAGGGAAAGAAGCGATCGCGTGGTTCCGCGATGACCTCGGCAGTGACGTGCCTACGCCTGCGGCCTTGAACGGCCGTGTCTACTTGGTGGGCGACGGAAAAACTTCGCGAGGCAAGGTGTGGTGCCTCGACGTGAACTCCGGCGCAACCCTTTGGTCGCTGGACTTGCCAAAGTCGCGAATCAGCTACAGCAGTTCACCGCTGATCGCCGGCGACCACCTGTATATCACGGGCGAAGACGCAACCACGCATGTCGTCGGGCCGCTAGGTTCCGAATCGCCAAAGGTCGTCGCAACCAACCCCTTGTCGGATGACGAGCCTTTCACCGTTGCCAGTCCTGTGCCCGACGGTGATGCGATGATGATACGAAGCAAAAGCAACGTCTATCGCATCACGGGCAAATAGTGACGCACGCTTGCTTGAACCGAAGACACGACAGCGCTCCCCCCCATACCAATGCGACTCGGTTCGGCGTGTTGGCTTAGTTCCGGCATGCTGGTACTCAAGTTTCGCTGACCGATAGACGAAGTACTGGAAGCGATCGGGGCTGAGTCCGGCAATTTTTCTTGCGGGGTGTCGTCGGAATGACGCGTACTTAAGTGAGGCGACATGTTGCCGAATTCGAAAAGAAATCAAAAGCTGGGGGGCTTTGCGATGACTGAAACGCCCAACGTGAACATCAATGAAGATGGCGATGACTCCGTCGTGTCGCCACAGGCCGTGAAACGGCCCACCAAGCCGGTATCCGATCCATTGCCGTGGTTGATTCGCAACCTGTCTGAAAAACAATCCATGACGCCGCCGAGCAATAGTCGCGATTTGTCGGGGAAAAATTCGGTGCGTTCGACGCCTTGAAAGTTGAAATCGACCCTGACCTTCCGTGCGGCAACCGATTTGCCCTGACTCGATCGTGGATTTCGCAGGTTTTGGAATTGGAACGCAAACTGGGCTAGTACCGCATTATTTGCCGGAAATCATTGTCCAAAGCGGTTTGACATCCCTTCTGGGGCACAGACTTCCCAAAAAATGACCCGAATTTCTTCATTTAATGCAGCAAACGGGTCGCATTGGCGTTAAACTCGACCCAGTTCGCACAGATATCGCTTGCGCACCTTTACCCCGCCACCGTGCTGCGAAGGTCATTATGATTCGCGTTTTCCCTGCTATTTTCCTAGCTTTTGCGTCGCTTTCGAGTGTTGCGATGGCAGATTTCGTAATCCCAAATGCCATTTTTGAGACGATCAATCTCAAGAATGAATCCGGAAGCGTTGGTGCGGCACTTAACCTTGCTGCACCGGGTTTTTCTGAAACACTGTCAGTTCCGAGCGGTTCCATCCGTTTTCACGCTGCAGCCTCAGATTTGACATCTGGATCTTCAGAAGTGGCGGTTCCTTACAGCAATTCTGCTGGATTCGGGGTGGGGATCGGAACGGGCCCGACTTATTTTGCCGGTGTTCAGAATGCGTTAGACGCGAATTTCAACGAGACACTTGAGCTTTCCCTCGGCAGCCATTTCCTCGAAGGGTTCCAATTCGCCTCGATCGATTTCACTGACTTCGATTCGGGAGAGTCTTTTCGACTGTCAAAGGCTACCGGCGGATCGCAGACAATCACTTTCGGTGACTTGGTAGGTTCGACCTACACATTCTCGAGCGCTTTCTTGCTTGGGAAAGATGAGCATTTTACGATGACCGCATTAAGCGGATCGATCGGAGTCTCGGGTATGGTCGTTGCCGTTCCGGAACCCTCTTCGTTCGCAATGGCCGCGATCGGTGGATTGGGTGTGATGATTGGTGTTCGGCGTCGCCGAAAGCTGGCCACTGCCAAGTAAACTCCATCTTCCACGAAACGCTATCTTAAAGCACTCCGGAAAAAATTCGGCGTGCTTTTTTTATGCGCTGAAAGTATCGCGATCCACTTGAGCGTCGAAGGTTCCGGCGGTAACAGGGCCTGTGGCCTGGCTGATCGACGTCATGTGAACCGCACCTGCATCGGCTGTTGCGCGCATTCACGCCAGAGACATTTTCCGCCTACGCTCACGACACCAGGGCCTTCCCTTGAATACATCGGCCTCAACCATCAAGGATCCTCCAACGTCTTTTTTTGGCACGCTGTCGTGTCTGGGTCCGTCGATGATTCTTTCGGCGTCAATCGTCGGTTCGGGAGAGTTGATCATGACCACGACGCTGGGGGCTCAAGCGGGCTTTGTCGCGTTGTGGGTCATCATCATCAGTTGTCTGGTCAAGGTGTGTGTGCAGTTGGAGTTTGGCAAACACGCCATTAGCAGTGGCGAGTCAACGATGACAGCGCTGAATGGATTGCGAGGCCCCAAGGTCGCTGGTGCAAGCTGGTCGATCTGGATGTGGTTGTTGGTGCAGCTGGTCATTTTCGTTCAGTACGGTGGGATCGTGACCGGCGTTGGCCAAGCGCTAAACATCGCTGTGCCAGCGGTGCCGGTTTGGGCTTGGTCGTGCATCGCCGGTTTGTCGACGGCCATTTTGGTTTCGTACGGTGGCTATCGCTTGATCCAGAATGTCTCGATCGCACTGATGGGTGTTTTTACGCTGTTCACGCTGCTTTGTGTCGGCTTCTTGCAAGGCACCGAATTTGCGATCTCAACGGAGCGGATCGCCGAAGGATTTCGTTTTCAACTGCCGCCCGCTGTATTGGGCGCCGCGATCGCGGCGTTCGGATTGACTGGCGTTGGTGCGTCGGAAATCATTGCTTACCCCTACTGGTGTCTCGAAAAGGGATACGCCGGCTACACAGGGCCGCGCGAATTGTCGGGCGAATGGACTTCGCGTGCGCGCGGATGGATTCGTGTGATGTACTGGGACGCGCTGATGTCGATGGTGGTCTATACGGTCGTCACGTGCGCGTTCTTTGTCCTGGGTGCCGCGGTGTTGCACGGTCGCGGCGAAATCCCCGAGGGCCCCGACATGATTCGCACCCTTTCCAAAATCTACACCGAGTCCGCCGGCACAGGCGCAATGGCAATTTACATCGCCGGTGCGATCATCGTTCTGTTTTCAACTCTGTTCGCCGGGTCAGCCGCCTGGACGCGCATGTTCAGCGACGCGTTCTCGCAAGTCGGCTTGCTGGACTATTCCGACGACACACAGCGGCAACGATGGATTCGCGGCTTGGCGTGGTTCTTTCCGCTGGCTTGGACGGTCCTGGGTTTGACGATGGAAGCCCCCGTGGCGATGGTGACCGCAGGCGGAATCGCCAATGCCGGGCTATTGCTGTTGGTCGTGTTTGCGGCCTACACATTTCGGTACCACCGATTGCCACCTGAACTGCGACCGGGTCGGGCCTACGATGTGCTGCTTTGGGCCAGCTTCGTTGCCATCGCATTCGTCGGCGTGCTTGCGGTGGTCAAGGTTCTCTGAATCGTTCGACCAGCGATCACGTGCGCTAGTCAGAGCCAAGAAATCGATGGCGTGATGGCTGCTATCGCAAATTTGCACCCATTCGCGGCGGACCTCCGACGCTCAACAATCAAGTCGCAACAGTGCCCGTCGCTGATCCCATACAATTCCAATGCACTCCACCGCGCCCACCGCTAAGGAATCCGCTCATGGCAAGCATCACCGTTAACGGAAATCGATTGAACATCGACGGTCTGTCGTCGGACACACCGTTGCTATGGGTACTACGTGATCATTTGGGTTTGACCGGCACGAAATATGGATGCGGCATATCCGAATGCGGCGTCTGCACGGTTCACCTTGACGGGGAAGCAATTCAGTCGTGCGTGACGACCTTAGGTGAAGTCGGTGATGGAGAGGTCACGACGATCGAGGGCCTCTCAAAAGACGGTTCGCATCCGGTTCAAAAAGCGTGGCGAGAACACAACGTGCCACAGTGTGGATACTGCCAAGTCGGCCAAATGATGATGGCTGCGGCAATGCTTCGATCCAATAACGACCCCACCGATGAAGATATCGAATCGGAAATGTGGAACATCTGTCGCTGTGGAACCTATCCCCGGATTCGCGCTGCGATCAAGTCGGCGGCCAAGGAGATGCAAAGCAAGTGAATCAATCTACCAAAACAGAAAGCCAACTGAACCGACGCAGTTTCATCGCCGGCGTAACGGCTGGCTCATTGGTCTTGATGGCCAAACTGAATGGTCAAGAAGTAACGGTCGCTGACGCGTCGAAAGTGAATGCCAACGACTTCGCGCCGGATCTGTTCGTTTCGATCGCCCCGGATGGACTCGTCTCAATCTTGTCGCACCGCAGCGAAATGGGGACGGGGATTCGCACCAGCTTGCCGCGAATCGTTGCCGACGAATTGGAAGCCGATTGGGATCGAGTCAAGATCGTCCAAGCCATCGGCGACAAGCGACTCGGCGATCAAAACACCGACGGGTCCAATAGCGTACGCTTTTTTTACGACCGCATGCGAGTGGCCGGCGCTACGGCGCGAACCATGCTTGAGCGCGCCGCTGCACAAGCGTGGTCCGTCGACGCGGCGAACTGCAAAGCCAACAACCACCGTGTCGACGAAATCGATGGGAATCGTTCGATCGGTTTCGGTGACCTAGTCGCCATCGCCCGAACGCTGGATGTGCCTTCCGCCGACGAGTTGACGATGAAGACGCCCGACCAATGGCGCTATATCGGCAAGGACGCTCCGATCACCGATATGGACGCGATTTTGACTGGCAAAGCCGTGTTTGGAATCGACGCCCGAATGGATAACCAATTGTTTGCCGTGATTGCCCGGCCCCCGGTTGTCGGTGGCCAGGTGAAATCGTTCGATGCGGCGGACACCAGGAAAATGGCGGGCGTCATCGACGTTATCGAGATCCCGAAATTCCAGGGCGCGCCGTTGTTTCAACCACTCGGCGGTGTCGCCGTTTGCGCGACCAGCACGTGGGCGGCGTGGCAAGGTCGTGATTCGCTAACGATCGATTGGGATCACGGCCCCAACCAAGATTACAACACCGACGATTACGCCAAGACGCTTTCGCAATCTGCCAACCAACCCGGCAAAGCCGTTCGCGAGCATGGCGATGCGTTGAAGGAAATCCAGCAATCGCCAAACGTTTTCAATGCGGACTATAGTGTGCCACACCTGGCGCATGCGCCGATGGAGACTCCCTGTGCTGTCGCCAATGTGAAAACGGATGGAGATAAAGTCATTGCTTGCGAGATCACCGCGGCAACCCAAAATCCTCAAGCCGTTCAGCAAGCCGTCGGATTGGCGATGGGCGTTCCGCACGACAGCGTGATCGTCAACGTCACCCTGCTGGGTTCAGGATTCGGTCGCAAAAGCAAACCGGACTACTGTGTCGAAGCGGCAATGTTGTCGCGACACGTCGGCCGCCCCGTCCATGTCACATGGACGCGAGAGGACGATATCCAGCACGATTATCTGCACGCGATCTCGCACGTGCATGTCGAAGCGGCGGTCGACGATCAAGGAAATCCGACGGCTTGGCTTTCGCGCGCGGCGTACCCGTCCATCGGTTCGACGTTCAATGCGGACGCCGTCGAACCCGCCGACTTTGAATACGAAATGGGTTTGACGGACTTGCCCTTTGACATCCCGAATCTTCGCGTGGAAGTGGGCCAAGCCAATGCACACACGCGCATCGGTTGGCTGCGATCGGTGTGTCACATTCAACAAGTTTTCGCAATGAGCTCGTTCGCCGACGAACTTGCTCAACATGCCAAACGCGATCCTTATGAATACTTGCTTGGCTTGTTGGGTGAAGATCGACACATCGACCTCGAAGCCGCGGGACTTGCCAATCGCGGCGCGTCGGGCGAGGACTTCCCCTACGACATTGGCCGATTGAAAGAAGTCGTGCGACGGGTGGCCAAACAATCTGATTGGCAACGACACAAGGATCTTCCAAGAGGACGCGGACTTGGGATCGCTTGCTGTCGTTCCTTTCTCGGCTACACCGGCCACGTCGTCGAAGTCGATATCACCCAAGATGGCAAACTAAGCATTCCCAAAGTTTGGGTGTCGATGGATGCCGGTTTGATCGTCAGCCCGGATCGAGTCCGTGCGCAAATCGAAGGCGCAGCCATCATGGCCACGTCACAAGCCCGGTACGGAAAGATCACCTTCAAGCAAGGAAGAATCCAACAATCCAACTACGACACGTTTCGTGTCGCGACGATGCGGAATGCGCCTCGCGAAATCAACATCGACTTGGTCGACAGCATGGCCCCACCGGCCGGTGTGGGTGAAACCACAGTAGCGTCGTTCGCACCGGCGCTTTGCAACGCAGTCTTCGCCGCCACCGGCAAGCGAATTCGAAACCTTCCGTTGGCTGACCACGATCTGTCGTGGGCGTAGACCTTTAGGATTGAGCGGAAAATAACTGTCGTAACTCGTGCACTTTTGCCCGAGATGTTGCGACGGGTAAGAATGTGAATCGTACATTTATTTCCCGCTCGATCCTTAACAAGCGTTCGTGGAGTAGATTTTCGATCGTTGTTTTTTTCGAATGAGAGTATCTTCGAGATTTTGTTTGCAATGAACCGACGCAACCTTTCGGATATCCAACGTGCTACGAATCGCCAAACTGCTTGCGGGAACCAAATTTCTGCTTTTCGTCAACTCCATACTCTATCTTGGCGCGTTCCAAGCGGACACCTTCGGGCAAGTCGCTAATGAGCGTGAAGGTTTTCGCGGCGAATACAAGTACCACTCTTATGTCCCAGAGCCCACGCTTTGTAAGGTGGCATACAGTGATCGTCACCGAAACCACTTAGATGTTTGGCAAGCAAAATCGACAACTCCGACACCCGTCGTCATTTGCATCCACGGGGGCGGTTGGAACGGCGGTAGTAAGGAACAAGTCGGCAAGTATGTTCATCCACAAAAGTTGCTCGACGCCGGAATCTCGGTGGTGGCGATCAACTACCGGTTGATCAAACACTGTGCCGAACTGAATCCACCGGTTCAGGGCCCCATGACCGACTCGGCCCGCGCGGTGCAGTTTGTCCGCAGCAATGCCAAGGACTGGAACATTGACCCAACGCGGATCGGGTTGACCGGAGGCTCCGCGGGCGCTTGCACGAGCCTATGGATCGCTTATCACCCCGATTTGGCTCAGCCGGAGAGTGAAGACCCAGTGGCGAGGGAATCCACTCGAGTCACATGTGTCGCGGTCATTCGGGCGCAGACAACGTTGGACCCGAAGCAGATGAAGTCGTGGATTCCAAACAGTAACTACGGTGGCCATGCATTCGGTTTCGGTCGCGACAGCTTCGACGCGTTCTTGGCGGCGCGAGATAGTATCCTGCCGCAGATTCAAGAGTATTCACCGTATGCCCAATTGAGCGAGGGAGATCCACCGACGTTTTTGTACTACACGACTCGTCCCCACGAAGGTCTTACGGGCAAAGATAAGCCGGAACGCGACCCTACACACTCCGCCAACTTCGGGGTCCATCTAAAGCAGCAAGCCGACAAGTTGGGAGTCCACTGCGAACTCGTTCATCCTGGCGCCAATCACCCGCTCCATCAAAACGCGACCGAGTTTTTTGTTGCCTTGCTGAATGCAGAATGATTGGAACCATTCGTTGTTCGCGGAACAGTTTGCGTTGAATGCGAATGCCTTGGCGACCGAGTGGCTTTACTGCGGCGTCTCGGTCGACCGTGACACGCAAACTCGGAAGTGGTTCCGTTTCTACGAGAATCGAAAAAGCACGATCCTCAAAACAGAGGCAATCGCAGGCGCGAGATGAGTCGCAGCCAAGAGCAGGGTCTGCGTGGTAGAGCAATTGCCATTCAGCTAGCGTCTCGTTCCCACGAGCATTCGATGGCTTGCCACTCATCTTCCTTTTGGGTCCGTCTGCTCCGAAGTCTCGACCTGGCAACAGCCCTTGAACGCATCTCGATCGCAGATTGTTATTGATGGAGATGGCGAACGCGTTGGCAAGGGCCCGAACGATGCCCTTCATCGAATGAATGACGCCCCAAGCAACAACGAAAGAGGCAGTGCACAAACGAATACGCAAGGCAACTTTGATCGGTAAATCTTGGCCGCATGCTCAGAAGATTCGTTGCAAACAAAACGCATGTTCCTCACTATAGGGACTGCATGGCCCACTAGACGTGTGGGGCATCGCTGTATTGATCCATGTTTTGCATCTTAGTTTGAATTTGAGCTGATCGAATGAACCCGTTTTCATCGTTTAGGCGTGTTGCATCTAGCACTTCCCAACAAACGTCGCCTGCTTCATCTGACAGGAAGAGGAAGAAGCGTCACCGACGATCGCAGCTCGAAAGGCTCGAGATCAGACAACTGCTGGCCCGTGAAGTCACCGGCACACTCGCGGCTGACGACACCTGGTCGGGGACGATCGAAGTCACCGGCGATGTAACCGTCCCCGATGACGTCAAGCTGACGATCGATCCGGGCACGGTCGTCAAGTTCAGAACGGGTCAGTGGCTAAACGGCATCGGCACCGTGGACGCGATCGGGACCGCGTCGAATCCGATCATCTTTACATCGGTCCAAGACGACACCGTCGGCGAAGACTTGACGCCAGGCGTCGACGGCGTGCCCGCGGCGGGCGATTGGCAATCGCTGTACATGTCCAGTGGCGATTGGAGTCTGCAACATGCCGAAGTTCGCTACGGCGGTCGCAGCAATACGGCGGGCGTGACCATCCGCGAAGATGTCGACACGACGGACAACGGATTTTCATTCTTGCGCGACGTTTCGATTTCGCAAAGCGGAAACGTCGGTATCGATCTGATCAGCGGCGATTCCGAACTGACGCGAATCAGTGTAAGTGACAGCGCCGGTGTCGCAATCAAACAAAGCCTCGCGGCAACTCCGGTGTATTCGTCGGTTACGGCTGACGGCAACCTTGGCGGCGACCATGTCGCGTTTGCCGGCGGCTCATTCAATACCGACCGCACTTGGGATTTCGGAGGATTGCCTGCTCACGTGACGGGTCAAGTTCAGATCAACAGTCCAGGATCGTTGACGATCGCGCCCGGTAACGTCATCAAGTTCACCACCGGCGCTTCCATCTATGCCAATTCGGGACCGCTGATTGCCGAAGGCACTGCGGACGCGCCGATCGTGTTCACATCCACGACGGACGATTCCGTGGGCGGCGACTCCAACGCTGACGGTGACGCGACGCAGCCCGAAGCAGGACACTGGACGTCGCTGTATTTATGGCAAGGTGAGTCAACGATTTCCCATGCGGAAGTCCGCTATGCCGGACGAAGTAACGCCGCGGGAATCAATATCGTCGATCGCACGACCAATGAAGACGGGGTGTCGGACTCGTTGTCGGACGTGCGGATCATCTCCAGTGGCAGCGTTGGGTTGGAATTGTCCAATGGCAATCCAACGCTCACAAACCTGACGATCGAGAACAGTGCCGGGGTGGCGATCAATCAAGCGTTTGCTTCCCAGCCGATTTACGACGGCGTCAATATGCGAGGCAACGCGGGTAATCACATTCAAATGGCCGGCGGCATCGTCACCACCGACCGCGTTTGGGACTTCGGTGGACTGCCGGTTCATTTGACCGGCCGAACTCAGATCAACAGTCCAGGGTCGTTGACGATTGCCCCCGGCAGCATCATCAAGCTGGCCCCAGGAGCCGACTTCTTCGCGAACTCGGGACCGTTGATCGCGGAGGGTACCGCGGCTTCGCCGATCGTGTTCACGGCCACGACCGACGACACCGTGGGCGGCGATTCCAACGCCGACGGCGATGCGACTCAGCCCGAACCGGGACACTGGACGTCATTGTATTTATGGCAGGGCGAGTCTTCGATTGCCCATGCGGAAGTCCGCTATGCCGGACGAAGTAACGCCGCGGGAATCAATATCTCAGATCGCACGACCAATGAAGACGGGGTGTCGGATTCATTGTCGGACGTGCGGATCATTTCCAGTGGCAGCGACGGCTTGGAATTGACTCAGGGCAACCCGACGCTGAAAAATCTATCGATCAAGGACAGTGCTGGCCTGGCAATCGACCAAGCGTTTGCTTCTCAACCGACTTATGACGGCGTCACACTACTAGGCAACGCGGGCGATCACGTTCGAATGGCCGGTGGCATTGTCACGACAGATCGCATCTGGGACTTCGATGGGCTGCCGGTACATGTGACCAGCCGAACTCAGATCAACAGTCCTGGGTCGTTGACGATTGCGCCGGGCAGCATCATCAAGATGGCCCTTGGAGCCGATTTCTATGCGAATTCGGGACCGCTGATTGCCGAGGGCACGGCCGCCGCGCCGATTGTGTTTACCGCCACGACGGACGATACCGTGGGTGGCGACTCCAACGCCGACGGTGATGCGACACAGCCTGTACCGGGACATTGGAACGGTTTGTTGTTTTGGCAGGGCGAATCTTCCATTGCCAATGCTGAAATCCGCTATGCCGGACGTAGCAGCATCGGCGCGATTGATGTGAACAGGTCTTCCGAAAGTTCCGACTCGATCACCAGCGTGACGGTCTCGTCCAGCGCCAGCGATGCCATCCAGATCCGCGCTGGCAACCCGACGGTCAACGATTTCCGCGCGATTGGCACTGCGGCCAATGGAATCTCCGTTGCCAATGGATCAAGCGTCATCGTGACGGATTCGGATTTCTTTGGTGGCACGCGAGGAATCAACTTGGCCAGTGGCGCATCGGCCATCGTCAGCGGCAGCAGCTTCGTCGGCCAAACGGAATTTGGCGTTTTCAACGCTGGAACTGATCGTACCAAGGCGGTGTTCACGGGGAACTACTGGGGCAGCGTCGGCGGGCCTCATGATCCCTCGGGTACGGACGGCTTCATCAACGACAACCCTAGTGGTACACCGGTCAGCGACCATGTGGACTACGGCGCGTTTTTAACGGTCCCCCCACGACCGATCGGTCCGCGCGTGTTGACGCTCGAAAGACTTTCGCCGTTGCCGCCTCCGCCCCATCACCGTTACGAAGCCGAAGGCAACTCGCAGGATGCAACCGGTCTTCGAAACGGAATTGGAACCAATAACTACGCAGCCGGTCGCACCGGCGGCAGCGCGTTCGCGTTGTTGGGTGGAGAACGAGTCGATCTGGGTACTTGGGCACCCGCGGCCGATTGGACTCTCGCCGCATGGTTGAAGCCCAGCACTACCCCCGCCACCGGACGTATCACGATTGTCGGTGGCAACGGTGATAGTCGCGACTGGTCTTTGGCCATCCGCGACGGCAACTACGTTGCGTACTACAAGAATGGCCAAACGCTTGATAGCGGCGTTGCAGTCACGGACGACGTTTGGACTCACATCGCCGCGACGCTGCGTGATGGTGTTCTGCACATCTATACCGACGGGGCACTGCGAAACAGCGTTGACACGGGTGAAGCCTATGAACCGTCAAGTTCCGGAACTCAAATCGGAAGCGACACGTTCAACAACGCGGGAACCTTCACCGGGTTGTTCGACGAAGTTTCGATCGTCGAACGAGCCGTCAGTGATGCAGAGATTCTTGCCCTTCGCGACGGCGGCGAGCTTGATTCGTTGCCTGCAAAGGATCGTTTGCTCGTCACGTTCGATTCGCCGATCGTTGCTTCGTCCGTTGACTTGAGTGATTTCACGCTATCTGGGCCCACCGCTGTCGGCATCGAATCGGTCACGTCGCTCACAGATCGATCGATGACGGTGGTACTTACCAACGTCATCAGCAATTCGGGCAGCTATACCCTTTCGGTCGGCCCGCAAATTTTCGGCGCAGCCGGCACCGCGATGGACCAAGATCAAGACGGCACTACCGGCGAAGCGGTCGACGATGTGTTTACCGGATCGTTCATCGTCGATAAGGCTGGGCCGCGAATCGTTTCGCAAACTCCCGACGGCACGACATCATCGGTGCTGACCAGCGTCACGGTCACGTTCAACGAAGCGATCGATCCGACAACGCTGACACAACGTGATGTGCAGTTGTTCGATGCCGCAGGCGTCGCCGCGCGCGATGCGTATGATCCCGACGCGGTGATCAGCGGTTTCAGCGTTCGCGGCATCGATTCAATTGGCACGTTTTCGGGATTGGCAGGTGCCGAGGCGCTGCTGGCCAACCCGAATTCACCGGGCCTGCGAGCCAGCGAGAATGTCACGGTCATCAACTATGGTCCCGAGGGACAAAATTTTGCCGACGACAACCTGAACCCGTTGGAAAGCTCAGTCGACGCCGATTACTTCGCCTTGGAAGCCACCGCGACGGTGACGATTCCAACGGCGGGCAAGTGGACCTTCGCGATCGGTTCCGATGATAGCTACGGATTGAATATCGGCGAGTTCGAAGCCCAACGTTCGACCGGACGGAGATTCGGTACCGATTTGGTGACGTTCGATTTCGCTGCGGCAGGCGAATACCCGCTGCGTTTTGTGATGGTTGAGTTTACCGGCTCGTCTGGTTTCGAACTCTCCGCCGCCGAAGGCGAACTCACCGAATTCGATGCCGACGTTTTCAAGCTGGTGGGTGCCGATGATGGATTGCAAGTCGAAACCAATCCCGCCTTTCCCATCAACCCCATTCGCACGCTCGGTGTCGCGCCGACCGATGACACCAACACGACCTTTCGATTGTTCTTTCCGCCGCAACCGATCGACGGAGATTACGAACTGGTGATCCAGCCGTCGGCGCGTGACGTATCGGGCAACTTGCATGACCAAAACAACAACGGCGTCGGCGGCGAATCGGCCGACGTCTACATCAGCACCATCACGGTCGACCGGCAACCCCTGCGAATCGTTTCACAGTCGCCGTCGGGCACGCAAGTCGGCGCGTTTGATTCGCTGGATGTCACGTTCAACGTTCCCATTGATGAAGGCAGTTTCTCCACCGGTGACGTTCGCATCACCGGACCTGCGGGGCGAGTTGCGGCAACCAGTATCGAGCGAGTCAACGACACGACCTTCCGTATCAATCTGACACGCAGTACCGCCGACGGTGTCTATGAAATCATCGTCGGACCCGGAATCACCGACGTCGGTGGTACGTTGATGGACAGCGATGGTGACGCGATCGCAGGGGAAATCGAGGACCGCTACGTAAGCACTTTGACCGTTACGGGGGCCGGCCCGTTCATTACGGACCTCACGCCTCGCGGCGTCACGCCCGCGCCTTTATCGTCGGTCAATGTGAAATTCAGTGAAGCCGTTGATTTGGCCAGCTTCACGCCTGTCGATGTGACGATCACTGGCCCCGATGGAGTTGTCGCGGTTACGGGAATCGCGTTCGACGGAACGTTGACCTACACGTTGTCGTTCGCGCCGCAAACGAGTGCCGGCGATTACTCGATTGCGATTGGTCCCAACGTTGTCGACGCTGGTGGAACCGCGATGGACCAAGACCAAGACGGAAACGCAGGCGAGGCGACCCAAGATGTCTTCACCGGATCGTTCCGTATCGATTCAGGCGGGCCAAAAGTCCTGTCGTACACGCCGGACTTCGTATCTCGGCCTTACGCGTTCATCGATGTGGTGTTTGACGAAGATATCGATCTGTCGACTTTCACACCGCAAGACGTTGCGATGATCGGCCCGAACGGCGTGGTTCCGGTCAGCCAGGTCGTTGGCATGGACATGAACAAGGTTCGCATCTCGTTTGCGACCCAAACAACACTGGGCGACTATTCGCTGATCATCGGCCCGGACATCTTCGATCCGTCGGGCAATGCGATGAACCAAGACGGCGACGACGTCTTTGGTGAACCCGACGAAGACACGTTCACCGCGATGGTCACGTTCGCAGCGCCCGACCTAACAATCGATTCACTGACGGTTCCAACATCGGCAAAGAACGGCGACGTCGTCCGCATCGAGTGGACCGTTCGAAACGAAGGAGAAACAACCGCGATCAATCCGTGGACCGATCGTGTTGTTTTGTCGCAAGACAACATCTACGGCAACAGCGGCGATGTCGAACTGGGACGGGTCACTCAAAGCAGTACGCTCGTCGACGGCGAGACTTACACTGCGTTTATCGACGCCACGATTCCGTTTGAGATCGATGGCGATTACCACATCCTGGTTCGCACCGATTCATCGAACCAGGTTTTCGAGATCAGCGACGTAAACAATACGACCAGCCAACCCATTGCGATCGCAGTCGCCGACCCGCCGGCCGACTTGATCGTCGATGCGATCACCGTCCCGGCCAGCGGATTCATTGGCGACAACATCGACGTGACTTGGCGTGTTCGCAACGACGGCACGGCGACGACGATCGCGACGAGCTGGGTCGATCGCGTTTACCTGTCAAGCGACACCGACTTTGGCGGCGACATTTTGTTGGGCAATGTGACGCACAGCAGCTCGCTGGGATCCAACGCGTCCTACACGACGACCGGCACGTTTGTGGTGCCCGCGTCCGTCACCGCAGGTAACTACTTTGTCATCGTGCAAACGGATGTGACCAATCGTGTGGTCGAGCCGACTGCGGAAGGCAACAACACGACTTCATCGTCCGCGTCGATCGCGATCAGCACTGCGCCGCTGCCCGACTTGGTCGCCAGTGGCGTCGTGTTGGCGGCCGGCCAAAATCCGACCAGTGGCGAACTGGTCACGGTCAACTGGACGATCGCCAATGATGGCGATAAAGCGGCCACTTCGGACTGGACCGATGCGGTGTATCTCTCGTCCGACGACGCCTTTTCGACGGAAGACGTACTTTTGGGTGAACTGTTCGCCGCGGACGACTTGGCCATCGGCGGTTCGATCACACGATCTCTATCGGTGCGTTTACCCGAATCTGTCGTGGGCGACTATCACTTCATCGTCGTCCCCGATGCGAACAACAACGTCAACGAAGGCAGCGGCGAAGACACATCGCCAGCGGTTAGCGATGCGGTCGAAATTTCGCTATTCCCGTACGCGGACCTAACGGTATCGCAAGTCACTGCACCGGAGCTATTGGTCGGCGACCCGGTGGACTTGACCGTTTCGTGGACCGTGAAAAACGTCGGCGCCGGCCCCGGTCGTGTGAACACTTGGACCGACCGAGTGATCTTGTCGACGGATGACATTCTCGGTGACGCCGACGATATTGTGCTGGGCACGTACACACACATCGGCGCGGTACCGGTTGGCGCCGAATACTCGCGCACCGAAATCGTGCAGCTGGCCAATCGTACCAACGGTCGGTTCACGTTGTTCGTGCAAACCGACTCTGGCGATGTCGTCTTTGAGCTCGCAGACGATGCGCCCAACGTCGGTTCGCCCGATCATTTCGTCGATGTGTCGCGGACTCCCTATAGCGATTTGGTCGTTGATTCCGTCACGACCGCCGGCGATCCGGTTTCAGGGCAACCCATTGAAGTCAGTTGGACAGTTCGCAACAACGCCGATCGTGGCATCGCGACGACGGACCGCGATACGTGGACGGACAATGTCTACATTTCTCCCGATCCGACCGGTGCGACGGGACTAAAACTGATCGGCAGCAGCACTCGTGGCGGCGCGCTCTCACTGGGCGGTTCGTATACGCGGACCGACAACTTCGTCTTGCCGCGAACCACCGGTGGCCAGCAATACGTGTTCGTTCGCACCGGCGGACCGAACGAGTTCATCTACAACTCCAACGCAGCGATTGCCGATGGGGGTGGCGGCAACCAAGCGCGCAGCGAAGCGATCGATGTCTTCCTGGTACCGCCGCCGAATGCCGACTTGGTGGTGACCGATGTTTCGGTGGGCGGCGCGACGGAGTTCAGCGACGGCACCCAAGTCGAGGTGACGTGGACGATCAAGAACGAAGGCGAAACGACGGAAACGGGTTGGCGAGACAAGCTGTTCCTGCAATCGACCGGCGGCAGCGAGACTTACCAATTCGGAAAGTACGCGGTCGAGGATCCGATCGAAGCGGGTAAGTCGGTCACGCGAACTGAGGTCGTATTATTACCGCGGACCACCGGCCAATTTCGTTTCTTCGTTGATACCGATACAGACGATGTCATTTTTGAAACAGACAACGTTCTCAATACGGGCTTCACCGATCCGTTCCAAATCAACTTGAAGGCACGCCCCGACTTGCAAGTCACCGTGCAGAGCGAGTATCCGGCCGCGATCACTGCGGGCACGCTGTTGCCGGTCGAGTTCCGCGTGCGCAACCTCGGCACCGCGGACACGCCGTCGGCGGGCAGCCGCTGGAAGGATCGCGTTTGGTTATCGTCATCGTCCAGCAGCACATCGGGCGCACTGCTGCTTGGTGAGCTGGATAATGGTTCGGCGTTGGGCTTCCCCGGTTCGCCCAACGGGTTGTCAACCGAGTACATGACGACGGCCAGCTTCTTGATCCCGCGCGCGATTTCGGGCAACTGGTTCGTGTTGGTCGAAACCGATGCTCGCAACACCGTTGACGAATTCCCCAGCGAAAACAACAACCGTGCGGCCGCGGCCGTTGCGATCGATGCCAACCCGGTACCGCCACCCGATCTGGTCGTCACGTCAGTGCAAGGGCCTGGCGATACGTTCGACGATTCATCGTTCACGGTTCGCTACGCGGTCAGCAACTTGGGCGCGGGCCCGACGGACCCCGGTTCGTGGACGGACCAAATTTGGTTGACGCTGGGCAAGGATGGTCCAAAGCCCGGTCGCGGCGACCGCTTGGTCGGCACCTATCGCCACAGCGGCGTGTTGGAGATTGGCGACAGCTACGAAGCCGAAACCATCGTGAACATTCCTGCGGGACTGACCGGCCAATACTTCTTGACCGTCTACGCCGACGGATACGGTCGTGTCTACGAAGCGTCATTCGCATCGAACGTGAACCCCGATGCGCCGAACGATTTGGAAGGTTCCAACTACGGCAGCACGCCTCTGAACGTGTTGCTGACGCCACCGGCCGACTTGCGAGTCTCGACGGTGACCGTTCCCACCGGTACCGACGGCAACCCGCTGCCGATCGTGGGCGGCGACAAGCTCTCGCTGACCTGGACCGTGGACAACATCGGAACCGCCGCAACCGATCGTGAATCTTGGGCTGACGCGATTTACATTTCCGAAGACGACGTCTTCGACAGCAGCGACCAACTGGTCTTCGCATTGCCTCATTCGGGACGCTTGCAACCGGGACAATCTTATTCGCAAGAAGCCGAGTTCACTTTACCGCCGACGGCGCGGGGCAGCCACGTGTTGGTGCGAACGAACGTCGACCCGCGAATCGCGCTGACCCAAGAAGACAAGTTTCTCGATGAAGTCAAAGCGGTGTTGCAGCGAGTCGAAGCAGCCACCGGAAAACCCCTTGGTGAAACGAAGATCAGCGATCTGCAGAAGTTTTCGCAAACCGAGCTTCGCGCGATCCTTGCCGGACCGACCAACACGCTGCAACTGGTTTACGAAGGACCGTTCACGACCAACAACGTCGGTTCGACCGATATCCCCGTCGTCGACGCGCTAACCGATTTGGTTGTCGAAACCGTGACGGCAACGCCGACGAGCCAATCGGGCGAGCCCATCACGGTACGCTGGACTATCACCAACGAAGGCAACTATCCGGTTGCACCGGACACGAAATCGGTGTCTCAGCACGTGTTCCTGTCGAAAGACGAAGTCTATGACGCGAGCCGCGATTTCTATGCCGGATCGAAAGTTCACGTCTTCACGGACCAACTCGGCGCCGGTGAATCGTTCAATGACAGTTTGGTGGTCTCAACTCCGCCGGGCAGCAGCGGAACTTGGTATGCCCACGTGTTTACCAATGTACCCCTAAGCCGATTTGGCGATCCAATATTGAACCGCTGGGACCGTAGCGGGTTCCCCGGCTGGGTCGATTACCTAGCGGACAAACCGTGGGAAGACGGTAACAAAGAAAACAACTTCCGCGTTTCCAATCCGATCGACGTCGTGTACGCCGAAGCCGATTTGACGATCACAAATTTGGCGGCTGTGCCAGTTGATCCGGACAGCGGCAGTTTGATCGATGTGTCATTCACGGTGACCAACACAGGCACACGAGCGACACGCGTCGATGACTGGACGGATCGTGTGTTCTTGTCCGTCGACACATCGACGGATGCCTACGACATCGAACTGGGCAAACTGCGACATCGCGAGGTCCTGGACATCGGCGAGAGTTACGAGGTCAGCTTCCCCGTTCGAATTCCTGACAACATCGGCGGCGACTTCCATTTGATCGCGTTCGCCGATGCAACGTTTGGTAACGGAAGCTACGGTCGTCCGCTTCCGTATCCAGCGACCACGGGTCCGACGCGGTCGCTGCAAGTCAAAGACGCCGTGCTGGAGTTCGACGGCGAAGGAAACAACCAAGTCTCTGTGCCGCTGGTTGTTACCCTGGTTCCGGCACCCGACCTCGTTATTGACTCGTTGACTCACACCGCAACCGTCGACGTCGGTAACGACTTCACGTTCACGTATGTCTACAGCAACGACGGCGGCCCGGTACCCGATCGTCAAACTCCCTACTACGACCGCATCTACCTGTCTCGCGATCGTTTCTTGGACGTGTCCAGCGATCACTTCGTGCGAGAGATTGCTCGTACGGATGCACTCGCCGCCAGCCAGACCGGATCGATCACCCAAACCGTTCGCGTTCCTCGCGGGCTTGTCGGTGACTACTACGTGATCGTCGCGACCGACGTTCCTCGCGTATCACGACCGGACGGCGAGGTGTTAGAAACGAACGAAACGAACAACATCATCATCAGCGACACGCCGATGATCATCGTTCTGCCGCCGCCATCGGATTTGCAAGTCGTTGACGTTTCGGCTGCCGCATCGGGTCAGGTCGGCGACATCTCGTCGGTCAGTTGGACGGTACAAAACACGGGCGACGAACGGGCCAGTGCTCGCATCGCCGACGCGGTGTATCTGTCTGCCGACAATGTCTGGGACGTGGGCGACTTGCTGTTGGGCCGTGTCGACCCGATTGGCGCTCGCACGCTGAATCCGGGCGATACTTACACGTCGACGCTCGATTTCGAGATCCCGGCGACGCTACCGGGCGACTACCGAATCATCGTTCGAACGGACATTTTCGACGATGTCTTCGAAGGCGAAAACAACCGCAACAACGACCTGCCGTCGGTCGAAGCGATCAATGTCACCGTGCCCTTGTTGCGATTGGACATTCCGCTGGCCGATCAGTTGGCCGTCGGCGTTTCGCGATTGTTCCAGCTCGACACGTCGCCCGGGCAAACGATTCGCGTCGGCTTGGACAGCATCACCGACGTCGGCTCGCACGAACTGTATGCGAAGCACGAAGCACTGCCGAAGCCGTTCGACTTTGACGCCGCTTACCAAGGCTATTTGAAGGCCGACCAAACGCTGGTCATTCCCGAAACGCTAGGCGGTCGCTACTTCATCCTGGCTCGCGCCGGCATTCGGATTGACCTGGAAGACGAGACTTACGATCCGCGAACGCGAAACGAGTATCCCGTCGAGATGACGGCGACTCGCATTCCGTTCGGGATCACCGGCGTTACGCCCGACGCAGGCGGCGACGATCGTTACGTCACGGTGACAATCACCGGCGCCGAGTTCCCCGAACAAGCGGCGGTGCGTTTGGTACGGCCGACGTATGCCGAGTTCGCGCCGGTATCGATCACGCGAGTCGACGCGACCAAAATCATTGCGGTGTTCGATCTACGCGATGCGCCGCACGGATTGTACGACGTTCAAGTGCTGCACCCCGATGGTCGCATCGCGATCGATCCGTATCGTTTCCAAGTCGAATCGGCGGACCCGCTGGAAGTCAACGTGGGTGTCGGCGGACCGAGTCTGGTCGGATTGGGCGAGACGGGCCCCTACGGTTTCGCCGTCCAGAACTTTGCCAACGTCGACACGCCGTACACGATCATCGAGTACGCGTTTCCCAACATTGAAAACGATTCGGGAATCATTCGCGGCCCGGCGCTCTCGTTCCAAACCGGCGTTCGAGGCGACGCGGGAACGCTTTCGCCATTGTTCGATTCGATTTCCACGTTCGACTCGTCCGACATTACACCCGAACTGAACTTGAACGGTGTGCTGACCGGTCGCGCAGTGGCGATCGACTTGCCGGCCAGCGGCGTGACCGAACTGGGCGGCATTGTGACTGTCTATCCGGGGCTTCGAGAAGAGTTGGAAGAGAATCCAAACTTCTTGGAGGAACTTAGCCCGATGGATCTCGAAGCCTTGGCGTTTGATTTCTACGTCACGGCTTCGGCAACCCCGCTGACCAGCGCTCAGTACATTGACTACCAACGCGGCGAAGCGGCTCGCCTGCGTGATGCCATTCTTGCCGATGAGAATGCGCCGTCCGCTCTCGTTTCGATCGCTGGCGATGGAGATGCGTTTGCCGATCTGTTCTTGGCGGCGCTCGCCGACGTCGGGTTGCTCCGCGATGCCGACGCGCCGCCCACGGCGACGCCGACGTCGGACAATGTCAATCTGTTCTTCAGCGCACTGGGTGGTTTGCTGGGCGGTGATGCCGGATCGGGAATCATCGATGACGCCGCGGCCAATTTGGCCACAGCAGAATCGACGCTCATCTTGTTGACCGAGCGACTTCGTGGTTACTTCGGTCACACCGCCAACGTTCACAGTGGCGGTGCCGTTCCCGATTTTGAAAAGTACGACCTTGGCCTAGCCAATCCGACCTCGTTCGTCGCCTTTGAACTGCGTGCGGTTCAGCCGGAAGACGAGTTTGGCGTCGTCGCCGACGAGATCGTGTTCAACCTGGACGATCTTGGCCAACAGATCGGCGACACGGTCACGATCACCGGTCCAACCGGCGTCGGCGACGAGAACTTTGTCCCGTTTGAAACGCCGCTGCCGTATAGCGTCACGGCAACGTATGACAGTGATTCGTCAGAAGCGGTTCGCGAGATCCGTATCCTTGTGCCGCTGGATGACACGATCGACGAGCGTAGTTTCCAGCTCGGAAATTTGACGCTCGGCGGTCGCAACATCAGTTTGCCCCCCGGTCGTCCAAACTTCGTCGGCGAGTTTGATCTGACGAATGACGAAGGATACCAGTTGCAGGTCACGGCGGGTGTCGACGCCAACACGCGAGTGGCTTCGTACCTGTTGCGCGCGATCGATCCTCGTGACGGTTTGCCACCGGTCGATTCGGATGTCGGTTTGCTGCAACCGGGTGAATCGGTGAAGGTCACGTTCTTCGCCAGTGTCAATGACACCAACGCGGCCGGACAAACGGATGACCCGCAAACCGGTGACGCAATCGAGATGACCGCGCGCGTGATCATCGACGGCGCTGCGCCCGTGGACAGCGCCGTCGCCGCGGCAACCCTGGACGCGGTCGCGCCAACCAGCACATTCACGGTCACGCCGATCGGCAGCAATCGTTATCAGCTCGATTGGTCAGCCACCGACGACGCCGGCGGCAGCGGCGTCGCCGCTCACTCATTGCTGGTGTCCAACGATGGCGGAACCCGGTTCCGCAGCGTGCTGTATCGAACCGACCAAACGTCCTATATCTACGAGGCCGATGCCGGCACGACCCCCACGTTCTTGGTCCGCTCGATCGACGCCGCCGGAAATGTCGAACCGATCGCCGAAGGCATTCGCGCGCCGCGATTGGTCGCCGACATCAACCTGGGCGGTGCCGCGCCGATCACGGTCGTGGTCACGCCGCCGCTGCCCAAAGCAGCGTCCCAGCCGACAACGGTTGCGGACCGGTTGTTCCAAGAATCGGCACTCGGGATTCCATCACGCACCAGCGCGAATCAGCCCAGCAAGTTCGCGCGAGTCATTCGTCCGCTCGCTGCCGAGCGATTTGCCACGATCCCAGGACTCTCCGGCGCGAGTATTGGTGCGCTGGCGATGGCGGTCGGACCGGACGGCAGCGTCTACGTTTCCGGTGGCGCCGGTCGGAACCAGTTGTACCGAATCTCTGGCACCTCCGGCCAATCGACACGCATCGCAACGGGGTCTTCGCCGATTTACGAACTCGTCTTTGATGCGGCCGGCCAATTGTGGGCATCGACGGGCGGCGAAGGGTTGCTGCAACTCGACCCGACGACTGGTGCAGTTTTGGACCGCGTCGGCGCCGGCATTTCGCTGGGGCTTGCCGCTATCCCGGGCCAGAACGCGATCTACGTCGCCACCACCGGCGGCATCAGCCGTCTGGACACCGCGACCCGCAAACTGACACCGCTGAGCGACATTCGCGTCGACGCGCTCGCCGTCGCCCCCGATGGAACGCTCTACGGAACGGCTTGGCCGGCCGGCGGCGAAGTGTTGCGGTTTGACTTCCGCGGCCGCGCCGAAGTGATCGCGACGATTGCCGGCGGCGCTGAATCACTTGCCATCGGTGCGCCCGGATCTTTGCTTGCCGGCGCGCTGTTGGTCGGGCATCAAACCAGCGGACAAGTATCTGTCGTGGATCCGCTTTCGCTACGTCAAACCGTCATCGCCAGCAGCGGTACCGGGCGTGTCGAAGGGATCGAGTCGTTACCGGACGGACGATTCTTGGTCACGCAAGGCGAACAGGTCGATGTCTTCTTTACCGTCGCGGCGCCTCGCGTCGTCGACACCATCATTCGCGAGAACAACCGGGCCGCATTGGTGTTCGACGTCGGATTGAACGCCACCGATGCGACCAAACCATCGAGCGCAACTCGCGGTGCGAACTACACGTTGGTCAACAAAGACACGGGACAATCCGTCGGCATCGGCGCCGTCCAGTACAACGCCGCATCTCGCACCAGCGAATTGTTGTTCGAGTCGCTCGCACCGGCCGAGTACGAACTTCGTGTTGCCCCGTCCGTCGAAAGCGAACAGGGGATCCCGATCGGCGGCAGCGGATTCTCAACAACGTTCCGTGTCTTTGAAGACGTTTCGATCAGCACCAGCGTTTCCTACTCAGCAACTCGCGTCAACCGAGCCGACGGCACGCTGTTGTTCGACGTCATCGTTAACAACACCGCCGACTTTGACATCGCCGGTCCGATCAACATCATCTTCGACGAACTTGGCGATGACTCAGTCATCTTCTTTGGCAACGACGGCGCGCCCGCCGATGCCAACGGCTTCCAAGTCCTCGGCGATGGCACCGTGTTGGCCGGGGGCACGTCGTCGCTGCCGCAAACGGTCGTGATCGCGAACCCGAACTTGCTGGACTTGAGTTTCGATCCGCGAGTGCTGGCAACGCTGCCGCCGAACATGTTGCCGGAATTTGAATCACAGCCGGGGCTGGTCGCCGCGGCCTCGGCCGAATACGAGTACATGGCGTCGGCGTCCGATCCCGACGGAAACCGGATCACCTACGTGCTAACCGATGCACCGGATGGCGCGTCCGTCAATCCGGCGACCGGGGAAGTATCGTGGATGCCGACACGCGGATCGTCGCCGCAGAGCAGGTTCGAGCTGCGTGCCTACGATGCCCGCGGTGCCTTTGAACGTCAAACTTGGACGGTTGACGTCAGCGGTGCCAACCGCGCACCGATCATGGCGCCCGTGGGCGAGCAGTTCGCCACCGAGGGCGACTTGATCGAGATCCCGGTCAGCGCGTTCGATCCTGATGGCGACGCATTGTTCTACTTTGCCGACAATCTGCCCGCCGGCGCGGTCTTCGATTCGGTCGGCCAAGCGTTGCGATGGCGACCGGGCGGCGATGACGCAGGCGTTTACGAAGGCGTGAAGCTGATCGCCAGCGATGGCTTCGTCGAAACCAGCGTGTCGTTCGACATCGTCATTGCCAACAACAACATTTCGCCGACACTGGCGCCGGTCGCCGATCGCACGATCAACGAAGGCGATGCGATCACGTTCCGGTTGTTCGGCCAAGACGAGGACGGAGATCGGTTGCGATACGTATCACCGAATTTACCACCGGGCGCGTTCTTGGATCCGAACACGGGACTGTTCGAGTGGACGCCCGGCTTTGATCAACACGGCGTGTTCGACTTGCGGTTCTTCGCCGACGACGGAACTTCGTTGACTCAGGTGACATCGACGCTAACGGTCAATAACATCAACGGCGCCGTTGCGTTCCCCGCGATCAATGAGTTCACGATCTTTGAAGGACAACCGCTGCAAGTTCGCGTCGCGGCGTATGATCCCGAGTTCCCCGTCGCTCCGACGAATCCCCTCGCGACCAGCGAAGACTTCTTCGTCGACTTTGAAGGCCTGCTGCCGAACCTGACGTACTCGCACGGCACGTTGCCAGCCGGCGCCACGTTCGATTCCCAGCGTCAGATCTTCGCGTGGTTACCTGGGTTCGATGCCACCGGCGTCACAGAAACTCAGCGCTACGAAATCACATTCACCGCAACCGACGACGGCGATGGAACCGGCACGCCGACCAGCGACACGGTCACGCTGGCCATCAACGTTCGCAACGCCAACTTCCGTCCCGAAATCACAACGATCGAAAACAAGGTCGTACCGGTTGGAACGACATTGGACATTCCTATCCTGGCCGTCGACCCCGACGGTACCGCGATTGCTTTGGACGTCAAAATTGGCCAAGCCACGGCGCTGCCGTCATGGGCCACGCTGACCGACAACGGCGACGGAACGGGAACCCTGTCGGTTTCTCCCCAACCCGGTGATCGTGATGACTACTTGGTGACGGTGACCGCGAAGGAATCGTTCGGCGAAGCGCCACTCAGCGAATCGGTCCAGTTCATTCTGCAAGCGACCAGCCCAAACGAACCACCGAAGCTGGATCCGATCTTTGATTCGGTCGCCTTGGTCGGACAACCGTTCACGTTGGTGTTGAACACAACGGATGCCGACCAAGATCCGTTGACGTTCACGTCCAGCACACTGCCAGCCGGCGCAACGTTCACCGAGGACAGTTTTTATGGACGGGCGACGTTCCAGTGGACACCGGCGGCGGCTGATATCGGCACGACGTCGATCACGTTTGACGTTGTCGACAGCGGCAATAGCGGCGCCGGTGATTTGCTAAGCGATTCACGCAGTATCACGTTGACGGTACGCGACACCAACACGCGGCCGAACCTAGAACCGATCGGTGCGCAAACAGTTGCCGAAGGACAAACGCTTCGCGTTAGCGCCGTTGCCACCGACGCCGAGGATGACAATGTGTTCTTCACCGCGGCGCTTGTCCAAGGTGTCTCAACAACTCGCTTGCCCGTCGGAGTACTTTTCGACGGCGCCAGTGGCGAATTGACATGGACACCTTCTTCGACTCAGGCGGGCACCTATCGCATCCGCATCACCGCATCGGACGGCGCCGGTTCGCGCAGCGATGACGTGGTGATCACGGTCACCAACACCAATCAACCGCCCGTTTTGAACACGCTTCCCAAGCTGTTCGCTCGCGAAGGAGATCAAACTGTTTTCTCGATCAACGGTGGTGATGCCGACGGCGAGCCATTGATTTATGGATACACCGGCGCTGCGATCAACGGATTCAATTTTGATCCGGTGACACGAACCGTCATTTGGGATGTCGACTTCGATTCCGCCGGTACGTACACGCTGCCTTTTGTGGTCAGCGATCCAAGTGGCGGCACCGACACCATCGACGTCGAAGTGCAAGTTTTGCCGACCAATCGTGCGCCTTCGATCGACGCACCCCAGCTTCGCAACGCCCAGATCGGCGAAGTGTTCACGTTATCGATTCCGACGGCGGACCTGGATGGCGATTCGGTAACCCTGACTGCATCCGACTTGCCCGAGGGTGCGACGTTGAACGTGACCGACGGTGTCGGCGTGATCGAATGGACGCCGCAGAGTTTCCAAGCGGGAACTTACACCGTTCGTTTGACCGCCGACGACGGTGCGACCCAAACGCGGCGTGCGTTGACTTTGGTCGCCTCGCTTGAACCCGTCTCGCCTAATCTGCAAGTCGTGTTGACGCCCAGTTTCCCCGCGACACCGGGGCAAACCGTCACCATCGAACCGATCGCCGACAGCGACGTAGCGATCGGCGAAGCAACGCTAACGATCGACGGCAATCCGTTCACCCTAGATGCGCTCGGACGCGGTAACTTCGTCGCGAGCGAGCCCGGACGATACGAAGTCACCGCCACGGTCACCGACATCGAAGGCCGAACGACATCGGTCACACGTCCGATCTTCATCCGCGACTTGGCCGATCGCACGGCGCCACGGATCGAGATCACCGAGTTCGCGCCGCCGATCGTCACCGGCGCGCGCGACATGATGTTCGACATCTTTGACGATGGATTGGCCGAGTACAAAGTCGAGCTGGTTCCACGCGGCGGCGGCGAACCGATCCTGCTGCGAGAAGGCATGACCAGCATCGTTCGTTTGGTCACGATCGATCCATCGAACTACGAAAACGGTTTTTACACCGCGCGAGTGATCGCCAGCGACTTCGGTGGTTTGACTTCGGTGGCCATGTTCGACTTGGAGATCAATTCGGCCGACAAGTCCGGCGCGGTCAACGAATCAGCGTCCGACATGATGCTCACGCTTGCCGGCATCGATGTCGATGTCACTCGATTTTACAGTTCGATCCGTTCGCTCGATGCAGCATCCGATTTCGGAGCCGCCTGGTCATGGCCTCTGGTCGATCCGCGGATCGCAATCGGCGGCGAGGCTAGCCGCGACTTGTTCGCGGGATTGGCCGACGGCACGCGGTTGTACCTGACGCTGCCCAATGGCCAGCGAGTCGGATACACATTCGCGCCGACCGAACTTACTGACACCACCTTCGGCGTCCAAACGTTCCAGCCCGCCTGGACGGCCGACGACGGTGTGACTTGGAGGTTGGACAGTTCCACGACCGCGCCGCTTCGCCGCGCCGGCGGAGCGTACTTCGTCATCGGCACCGGCCTGCCGTACACCGCCCCCGCCTTCACGCTGACCAGCCCCACCGGCACCCGCCACGAAATTACACAAAAGATCACACAAAAGGGGTCAGGAGTCTTTTCGCTGACCCGCATCACCGCAGCCGACCAGTCGACGTCGCTGCGAGTGACCGACAGCGGCATCATCGCCCCGGACGGAACGCGTTTGACGATCGTCCGCGACGGTGACGGTCGCATCAGCGAATTGGTCGGCCCGGAGGGCCAGCAGGTTTTCTATCGCTACGACGATGACGGACAAATGATCGTGTCGATCGAAGCGGCAACGGGTGAGCGGACGTTCTATCGCTATGACGATTCGCAGATTCAGTCGCACCTGGGTGGGACACGGCAGTTGATCGCCGCGCCCGTCACCGGCACGTTGGTCTCCGGTGCAATCGAGCGATACGCATTCACGGTCACCGAAGCGGAGTTGCGGACCAGTCCCACCGGTGGGATTACGATTGGCATCGACGTGGACTCGGTCGATTTCACACCCAGCACCGCTTTGATGACGATCACGCGGCCGGGGACGTACACGTTCGCGGTCAGCGGCGATGCGGCCGGCGACTACCAAGCCAGCATGTACTTGGCCGGTGACGCCAATAATGACGGGAACGTCGATTCGGCCGACAGCGTCTTGGTGAACGCGGCGTTGGGATCGATCACGTCGGATGCGACTTACAATCGCTTGGCGGATTTCGATCGCGACGGCGACGTCGATGCGACAGACCAAGCGGCGTTGTTCGCTTCGTTCGGCTTGGTCACCAACCGAGCGCCCGAAGTCACACCCGAAACGATCCGTTTGTTCGCGGGGACCAGCATCGTCGTTGACGCCGGTGCGTGGACGTCGGACGATGACGGCGACGATACGTTTGCGGTCGTCTCCTCCGATGCGTTGACGGTTCAGCCGATCGGCGGCGGATTGGTGCGGTTGATTGCCGGTGACACGCCGTTAACGGGGACGATGGACGTGGTTGCCGACGACGGGGTGCTTCGAGGCGACGTCGCGCAAGCATCGGTGGAAGTTCTGGTCGCGAGCTTCGTTCGGTTGGAAGTCGTTCGTCGCGATCCAGTCCTAGCCATCGACGGGACCAGTCGCGTGATCGTGCAGGGCGTCCTTGCCGACGGCTCCACGCAGGTCTTGCCCGCGGATTCGTTGACGTTGACGACGACCGATCCGGACGTCGCCGTGGTGACGGACCTGGGCTTGCTCGTTGGGAATCAAGCGGGTGCGACGACGCTGCGAATTGATGCGTTCGGATTGACGGCGGCAACGGCGGTGAACGTCGGCGCGGCCGAGGACCGACTGGTCGACTTCTTTCCCGACGCTTACACGTTGATCCCGGGCGAGTCGCGACAACTGTTGGTGCGGGAGCGGACCGAAGCGGGCGTCGTTGACTTGGCATCGGACGCGTCGACGCGTTACTTCGTCGCCGATCCCTCGCTATTGTCCGTCGATGCGGCCGGACGTATGACGGCGCTGGCGATGGGCACGACGGAGATCACCATCGTTCAATCCGGCATCTCGCAAGTCATTCCCATCTTGATCGACGCCGTGCGAACGGGTGAAGTGATGATCGGGGCCGATGGGGGTGTCATTGGCGATGGCGGCGGCATCATGGTGGCGATCCCGCCGGGCGCGTACGATGAAGCGATCGAGTTGTCGGCGACGGCGCTGACGCCGGCCGACTTGCCGTACACGTTGCCAACCAATTGGAATTTCGCAGGCGGAGTTCAACTTAACTACGGCGACCGCGAAGCCGACTTGCCCATGAGCGTCGCGATCCCCGCGCCGACGGGCAGCAATCCCGGCGACGTTGCGTACTTGTTCCAGCCCGTCGATGTGACGTTGGAAGACGGTACGATCAGTCGTTCATGGATCGTGATCGATTCGATGATGATCGGCGACGACGGCGTTGCGCGAACCACGTCCCCGCCAAACATTGGCGTGGCGGCGCGGACGGCAACGCAGTTTGGGCAACACTTCCGCCCGTCGATCACCGGCGCGATGTTCATGGCATTGCCCAACGCGGCCACGCTGGCGGCGCTTAGCGGTGACGTCGCGTTTCGAGCGAGAACCAATCCGGTGATCGTGCAAGTCAGCGACGTGTTTGGCGGCAGCGGCGAAGAATCGTACTACCAAGGCACCGGCGTGTTAGGGGACACGTTCGTTCCGATCATTCCGGATTTTCGCATCCGAGTCAACGTGTTGGAATCGGATTTCGATCGATTGAAGATTCTGTCGACGACTGAGGTCTTGGCCGACGCGAACGAGATTGTGCAGTTGTTGCTGCCCACGGTGCCGCGCGTGACGTACTCCGCACCGACGCCGACGATCGTGGTCAGTCAGTTGAAGTTTGGTGACGTGGAAGGACAGACCGGTCCGTTCTTGGAACTCGATGGTAAGTTCCTTTTGGCCGAGGACGAAACGACGCCGAGGGATTCGCTGATCGGCACGCGTATCGACGACCTTTTCGTGACGCTGGAGATCGGCGGTCGCGACAATGATTCCATGGTCGTCGGCGGTGCCGATGTTGAGATCGGACCCGACAATATCTTTGCCGGTGAAGACGACAAGATTTTGGTTCGCATTCCGCGCGGCGCGCCGCTGAGTTTCGCTCGGGTGACCGTCACGCGAAAGCAAGAGGCGCCGCTAGACGGACGCTTTCGCGTCATCGAAGTGCCCAGCAATCCGGTCGAGTTCTTGGTCGAGTCGCGGTTTGGCTTTGTTCTCAATGGAGCCGATTCGACGGTGTCGGTGTTGGACCTGTTGGCGACCGAACCGATCGGCGAAACGATCAAGGCGGATCCTCGCGAGATCGCGCGGATCACGCTGGGCACCGACATCGTTGACGCGGGGGCGTTTGCGCCGCAAAAGTCTGCGATCACCGCCGACGGAACTCGGCTGTACGTCACCAACGCGGCGCGCGGCTCGATTTCCGTGATCGACACCGTCGCGTTTCAAGAGATCGATACGATCCCCGACGTGATCGGGGATCCGGATGCACTGATCCCGGTCATCACGCCGGAAACCAAAGGCGTGCAGGGAATTCCGCTTCCCATCGGTGCCAGCCCGTTTGACTTGACCGTCGATCCCGATAATCGGTTTGTCTTTGTGACCGATCGCAATCACGGTAGCGTTTACGTGATTGATATCGATCCGTTCTCGCGAACGTTCCACACGGTCATCCAAACGTTGTCGCTCGGTGGTTCCGCCGGCAACCTGACGCCGATGGGGCTGCGCGGGATCGCGGTCTCGGCCGATCGCAAGCAGGTTTATATCGCCGCGCCGTCGGCCGACTTGTTCCGCGGCGACGCGGGTGGGCCCGGTCGGATTCTGGTCGCGACGTTGTTGTCGATCCCGCAGCGTCGACGCGAGATTAATGACGCGATCGACGATCAAGAAGATCTCGCCGAAGAATTACGCGAAGAAATCGTCGTCGACCCGTTGGTCTTCGATGCGACGCTGCCCGAGTCGATCATCGAGTATGGCAAAGGTGTCTACGACATCTCACCGACCAGTGATCCGGCCGTGATGGTCGTGACGGACCGAGTCAACGATCGGGAAGGCGTCGGCATCATTCGCCGTGAAGTGACGCAGGACGACAAGGTTTCGTACGACGTGTTGCCAATCAACCTGACGCCGTTCGGCCTGAACCCACGTGAGGGCCGCGGCGTTCAAGCATTCGGGATCAGCAACGCGCAGGGCGTCGACTTCGTGCCAGCCGATGCGTACAAGGACGCGATCGGATCACACCCGTCTTATCTGGTCATCAGCGGCTACAACGCGGACAACGCCCCTTTGGATTCAAAGAAGAATCCCGAACTCGGACCGTTCTTTGCCAGCTATCCCGGTCCGAATCCGGATCCCGACGCGTCGATTCGCTCGATCACGCAGGAAACGCAAACCAGCGTCGTCAACGGCACCTCGGTGACTCAGACCGTAACCATCAACCGTGCTCGCCAGTACGCCGTCGGCGCGGGTAGCAACCTAGGATTTATCCGCAATCCGCTGGGCAACTTCGATGATCCGTTGACGGTACCGCGTTTGGTCGCCGGCACCAATCCGGTCTTGGGCGGGTTCGCCGACGACGTGACGATCACCGCGCAAGGTTACGCAATGGTGTCGATGCAGCGGTACGACGCCGTGTTCGCTTACAGCACTCCCGAAGCGATCAAGGCCATCGAGATCGCCGCCGCCGCGGGTCCCAATCCGGTTGGCCAAGTCGTGTCCCAGTACGCCGACGTTCCGGCGGAGTTGGAATCGTTGGTCAACGGTCCGCTGGGGCAAATCCCAATCGACCAGATCTATCCGTCGATGCTGGTCGCCGCCAGCTTTGGGTACTTCTTCGACGGCAACAACACCGGTTACGGCGTCCCGACGATCGGACCGACGGGCGAAGAACCCAACCAGTTCGGGCCAATCCCGGTGGGAAATCTACCCCGCGGTATCGAAAGCCAACCCGAACAGTTCGTTCCGGAATTGCGATTGCAGCCAACGCCCTACACGTCCGCGTCGACATTGCAATCGTTCCCTGGCGAGACACAAACCGTCGAAGCGGGTCGGACCTCGCAAGTCGAAATTCACACCGGTGCGATTCACGAGACTCATTCGTTGGTGTCGTATCAGTCGCAAGAAGCCACGCGCGGTTTGGTCCTGCACTACGATTCGCTCCGCGCCGAACCAAGACCGCTGGCGTACTTCGGGCTGGCGAATCTAAGCAGTGCCGATGACGACGAGAAACTGGTCGTTCGAGCCACCGCGTCGTTGGGTGATCAGTCGTTTGCGGCCACGTCCGGGTATGAACCCAAGCCCGGTGAGTCGGCCGTTGGCTATCGCGGCGACGAGCATTTCTTTGCTATCGACACTCTTCAATTGACTAACGGTTCGATCGCGGGCGGTTCGTTGCTGTTGGACCTCAGCGACGCGCCGACCGGCGCGTACGACTTGGCGTTTGATTTTGGTTTATTCAAAGAGTCCGCGGCCGGTTGGGTCGACGGGAACTTTCAAACCGAACGTGAGTTTTTGCCGGTCGTGAACCTGCGCGACAGCGAGTTCGGCGCGGGCTGGTCCATCGAAGGCCTGATGCGAATCTACGAGGTCGACGGCGTGTTGCTGTTGGTCAACGGCAACGGCACCGAACAGATCTTTAACCCGCCGCAAACCGTCGGCGATCCGTACACACCGGTGACGCTCGACCGAAGCGTGCTGCGTAGGAACGCTGATGGCACCTACGTTCGTGAAATGATCGACGGCAGCGAAGAACGTTACCAAGGCGATGGACGATTACAGTCCGTCGTCGATCGCAACGGCAACGCGACGACTTACGAGTATAACGCCGACGGTATCACCAAGATTATCGATCCGGTTGGATTGGAAACCAAATTCCAGTACAGCGGTAAACGAATCAGCACGATCACTGATCCGGCGGGGCGTGTCACGCGGTTGACGCACAACGGCAAGCAACTGACCTCGATCACGGATCCGGACAGTTCCGAGCGATCATTCGGCTATGACCTGAAAATCCCCACCGATGAATTGGTTGAACCGTACGAATATTTGCTGACTGACATCACGCAAAAACGCGGTAACGACGCAAGCGAAACGTTCGAGAGCACATTTAAGGAAACGATCTCGTACGATGACTTCGGTCGCGCCAGCGGTGGCACGCGGATCGATGGACAGACGTTCGCTCTCACGCCCGGTCAAAAGAAAGCGGCCTTCGAGCCCGAACGGACGTCTGATCCGAACACTGCGCCAACGGTGGTCGACTTCTTGGCCCCGCCGCCGCATCAAGCCAGCATCAACGCCGCTCGCATGAAGTGCGGACTGCCGCCCGAAGCCACCCAGGGTTCGACGTTCACCGCCGAAGCGATCTACACCGATTTCGACGGCGTCAAGCAGACTTTCCAGATGAACGGGTTCGGCCAATTCATTCACGTTCAGGACGAAAGCGGCAGTGGCGATCAGCCCGGCCGCGCGTTCGGTCGCGATGCGGCAAACGGTTTGATCAGTGTGACGGTCGACCAAGTCGGCAACATCGTCTGCAGCACGTTCGACGAGTTCGGCAACACGCTGACGCAAACGGATTTCCCCGATCCGCAAAGCTCGAGTGGGGTGACGACGACTTACAAGTACGAAAACAGTGACTTCAAGAGCACGTGGACGGAGAAAGTCGACGGCGTCGGCCGAAAGGTCGTTCGCGTTTTGGATAACGACGGAAACATCACTTCGCAAACGATCAGCACCACTGCGGCGCTGCCGCAAGGCAACCCGCAATCGTCAACGACGACGTGGACGTACTACCTAAGTGGTCCCGCTGACGGGTTGCCGAGCTCGAAGACCGATCCGATCGGCATCCTGACGTCTTACTCGTACGACGCTTATGGACGTCTGACCGATACGACGTATCCCGACGGCGTCGCAATGCGGTCGTATACCGATTTGTCTGGTAACGTGACCGGGATGACGGACCCCGACGGTTTCGAGTCGACGATGGCGTATGACACGATGAACCGGTTTGAGTCGTCCAGCGTCACCGTGTCCATCGACGGCGTGACGTACACCGAATCGGCCGACTACGACGCCGCAGGCAACCGGACCGAGTTCGTTGATCGAAACAATAACGTGACTCGGTTCAAGTTCGATGAGTTCGACCGACCGATCGAGCAAGTCGATTCGTTTGGCGACTTGAACGCCAAGACAGAATTCGCGTACGAGTTTGGCGACATGACGTTGGCCGGCGGCGCAAGTGTCGAAAACAATCCGGACTTCAACTATCGCTACGTTCGCGATCCGCTCGGCCGCGTCACGTTGATGGTGGAAGACCGCAACGGCAACCCGCGCCAGAGCGTCGATGCGATCGGACGTGTGACTTCGTTCGGCTACAACGCGGCGTATCAATTGACGAGCGTTAGCTTGCCCAACGGCGGCAGCATGGTGATCACCGTCGACGGACGCGGACGGCAAACCAGCAGCACCGGGCCGACGACGGAAGTCACCCAATACGAGTACGACGAAGAAAATCGTTTGAAGAAACAAACGATCAAAAACTCGCGGACCGGCGATCAAGTCACCCTGTTTGAATACAACCTATTCGCGACGCCTGCCAAGATCACCGCCGCCGATGGCGTGGTGTCGTTGATCGAGCATGACGCATCCAATCGCCAGCGAAAGATCATCGAAAACTTCGGTGGTGCCGCGGACGAAGTGAAAACGACGACGCACGACTTGGACGTGCAAGGACGACCGACGCTCACGACCGTCAACGGCGTTGCCGAAACGATTTCGACGTATTTCCCGAGCGGACGATTGAAATCGGTTCGGAACGCCGATCTTGCGGTTTCTTCGTACGTCTACGATGAACTCGGACGGATGGTGACCGGAACCGACGCCGAGGAGGTGCTCACGCACTACATCTATGACGGCAACGGCAACCGCACGGCGATCGTCGACGGTCGAGCCGAAGGGAATCGCGACGACACGACCTATCGTCACTCGTCGACGTACGACGGACTCAGCCGGATCGTCACCGAATCGGATCCGCTGGGAAACACGGCTCGCTTTGATTACGACTTGGTCGGCAATCGCACGCTACTGGTCGATCCTCGGTCGGTCAACGATTCGCCCATCCAAACGCAGTACACCTATGACGATGCGAACCGACTGAGGGTGATGACCAACGCGCAAGGCCGCACGACGACGTACACCTATGACATCGGCGGCAACATCGAAAAAATCGATGCGCAGCGTCTGACCGTCGATGGCATCGTCGTCGACACGGTCGTTCATAAGTTCGATCGCAGCAATCGCCGCGAGTACACGATCGATGCCGCCAGCCAACGGGTCGATTTCAAATACGACCAAGTCGGCAATCTGATCGAGATCAAAGACGGGCGAGGCGAAGCCGCTAAGACAACGTTCAAGCACGACAAACTTAACCGTGTCGAATCTAGCACGATGGCGGCGGGATCACCGATGAAGGCAACCAGCCGCATGGAGTACCATCCGCTGGGCATGGTTCGCCGAACCTTTGACGCGCTCAACCGCGAAACGCTGACCACGTTCGATAACTTGTTCTTCACCGAAACCGTGACCGTCGCCAACAACACGGAGAAGCCGGCGACGACGACATATGACTACGACAAGGTTGGCAACTTGCTGTCGATGACCGATCCGCGGGGTGCGTTTTACACCACCACGTTCGGTTACGACAAAACCAACCGCACGACCAGCATCAGCGGACCGACGGGCACTCCCGACGATCCGAAACCGTACGACATCACGATCGACTATGACGAGATCGGAAACGTCATTCGTCGCACCGATCCTCGCGGCGACGGCTTGGAAATGCGGATGGAGTACGATGCGGCCGGTCGGCTACTGGTCTCCTACGATCAACTCGACCAGGAAACCAAGTATTTCTATGATGCGACTGGCAACGTAACGCGGATGGAGTCACCGTCGCTGGACGGCGAAAACGCGGCGGTGCTGGTGACCGCGTACGACAAGTTGGGTTTCCGTGAGAGCGTTTCGGACAGCCTGGGCCACACGACCTGCTTCGTCAACGATGACAACGGCCAAGTGATCGCGATGGTCGACCCGCGCAGCGGTCGCAGCGATTGCGTCGGCGCGGCCAGCGACGCCGATTACGTCACGCGGATGTACTACGACGGCGTCGGACGAAGGATTGCGGCGGTCGATGCTTTGGGTAACCGCAGCGAGACAGAGTACGATGTGCTGGGCAATGTAATCTTACAAATCGATCCCCGCACGTTCGACGCGGCCACGCCGGGACGATTCCAGACGACGTACGAATACGACTTGCTGGGACACCTGACCTTGTCCACGCACGGCGTCGGGCCGCAGGGCGTCGATGAGTTGGCGGTCGAAAAGTTCGAGTTCGATCAAGTCGGGCGATTGCTGCGTTACGAAGACCCTCGTGGGCCGCAGTTCTTTACCGCGAACACCTACGACGCACTGGACCATTTGCAAACGACAACGGTCGGCCTGGGCGATGAATCCGGCGGTTCGCTGGTCACGAAGACGCAGTATGACTTGGTCGGCAACCTGATTCGATCGACCGATCCGCGAGGCGACTACCACACCAACGAGTATGCCTACGACGCTGGCAACCGATTGATCCGCGTCACCGAACCGACCGGCAGCGAAGACAACCCCGGCCCGGTCGCCGTCACCCGATTCACGTATGACGAAGCCGGCAATCTGTTGTCCGAGCAAGATCCGCGGGGCGCTTACTTCACGTCCACCTTTGTGCCCGACGAACTCGGCCGCATCAAGGAAAGTTCGGTGCCGCAAGGCAGTCCCGAGTTTCCGATGGACGCCGCCATCACGCGCTACGACTTCCATCCCGGCGGAACCGTCTCTCGGGTGCATTACCCTCGTGAGGTCGCCGGCGAAGACATCCCGCCGATGACCTATCGCTACGATTCGGCCGGTCGCCAAGTCGGAATGACCAACACGATCGGCGCGGTCACCGACTATGTCCTGGATGCGATCGGCAACATCGAAACGATCACGGAAGTCGGCGATGGAACGACGCCGACTCGCGTGACAACGCTCAGCTACGACCAACTCAACCGCGTGTTCCGCATCATTGATGCGGCGGGCTACGAAACGCTGACCACCTTCGATTCGATCGGCAACGCAATCAAGACTGAAGGACCGTTTTCCAACGACGATGGTCGGTCGACGCTAACGCGGACGTTTGATGGACGATCGCTGGTCCGAACCGAAACCAATGCGGAAGACAACACGACAACGTATGACTACGACTTGGCCGGCAACCGAACACGCATCGGCGATCCGCGCGGGGCGTGGGCCGATTCGTTCTTTCAATACGATGGAGCCGGTCGGCTGATTCAAGTCGAACGTCCCAGCGGCAGCGAAGATCAACCGGGACCGACGCTGACGTACAGGATGGCGTACGACGGTGTCGGCAATGTCATCGAGTCCGTCGATCCGCGAGGGGACGCGTTTGCGTCGTTCACCACGTTTGACCACCGCGGCGAAGCGCTGACCGTGCAGACCGCATCGGGGGATGCGGATTCGCCGACATTGGAAATGGATGCTTACGAATACGACGTCGCCGGAAACTTGGTCCGCCATGTCGACCCGCGAGGCGAAGTTTACGCGACGACTTACCAAGTCGACGCGGCCGGCCGTCGGTTGTCGACCACGTACGCGGTGCTGTCCGAACATGGCACGCCGTCGGTCACCGAAACGCATCGCTACGACGTGGAAGGCAACTTGATCGAGCACGTCGGCATCGGCGGGCCGCTGTACGTGACGACGAACCAGTACGATGGACTGGGACGTTTGATCCGAACCGTCGATCCGGTGGGGGAAGAGATCGTTTTGACTCGCGACCGTTTTGGCAATGTCCTAAGTAGCACCGATGTTTACGGCACGTCCACCAGCACCTACGACGGGCTCAATCGGCTGCTTACGTCGACCAATGCGGAAAACGAAACGACTCGCTACGACTACCTTGGCGGCGGCTTGCGAGTCCAGATGACCGATCCGCTCGGCCGGCAAAGCTTTACCCTTCGCGACCGTTTGGGACGCGTCACCGAGTCGATCGATGCGGTCGGAAACGCTTCGACGACCAAGTACGACGCCACTGGAAACGTGATCGAGATCGTCGACCGAAACGGCAACATCAGCCGCAGCGTTTACGACGCCCGTGGCATGGCACTTTCGGTGACTCGCGGCTTCGGTTCGCCCGACGCGATCACGATGAAGTACGAGTACGACGAATTGGGGCGAAAGGTCGCCGAGATCGATCCGCGCGGCGAATACTTCCGCACCGAACACACCTATGACGCTCGCGGTCGTTTGGTCCAGACGCGTCGTCGCGCCGGAACGCCCGACGATCAAGGCGTTGGGTCCCCGGGCGAAGACGACTGGATCGTTGAAAAGTACGAGTACGACGGCGTCGGAAATCTTATTTCCAAGACGCCCGGTCGCGGCGAGTTCTACAAGATCACCAACACCGTCGACGGACTCGGTCGCATCACGTCGATGACGCACCAAACCGGAACGCCGGACGATCCGCGGCTGGTACGCGAAGAGTTTGTCCAGAACAACGTCGGTCAGATCATCGAAAGCACCAACGCGCTCGGCCACAAGATCACTCGGCAATACGACCGCGTCGGACGTGTCACCAACGAAACGATCGTCCGCGATGGCGTCGACGACTTGGTCAACACTTGGCGCTACATTGATACGCCGGATGGTTATCAAATCGAACAGACCGACGCGGCTGGACAAGTGTCGTTGGTGACGGATTATGACAAGGCGCAGCGGGTCGTCAAAATCGATCCCCGCGTCGGCGAAACGCAAACGATCCAGTACGACGACGCAGGCAACATCGAAACGACCACCGTCGGCGCGATCACGCGGCGTTACGTCTACAACGATCTGGACCGAGTCGAATCGGAATCCGACGATGCCGGTAATTCGGTCAGGTACACGTACTTGCCAAACGGCAACATCCGCACGAAACAGGACAGCAGCGCCGATGGTCCGTACACGTACACCTACAACTCGCTGGATCAACAGACCATCATCAGCGAGCCCGACGGCGGACTGACGCGGTTGGACTACGACGATGCGGGCAACTTGAACCAGATCATCGACGGCGAAGGCAACATGACCACGTTCGTGTTCGACGCGATGCACCGTGTTGTCAGCGAAACAAACGAATTCGGAGCGCGCTCGTTCGCGTACGATCCCGAGGGCAACGTCGTCAGTTACGTCGACCGCAATGACCGAACGGTAACGCGCAGCTACGACGGCAACCATCGAATGCTGACCGAGTCCTGGTCCAACGGCGACGACGATTCACTAGGCGGTTTGTCGTTCACGTACGACGCGATCGGACGGATGACGTCGGCCGATGGCGGTTCGGGGACAGTCAACACGTTCAGTTTCTCCGGCGATGCCAGCAGCCGAATCGAATCGACCCAAACGACTCTCTTGGCGGGTACACCGACGTTCACGACGGGGCTGAGCTACAACGCGATCAGCCAAGTCGATGCGTTCTCCGTCGATTTCGGTTCGTCGATCGGTGTGGTCGCGGAAGCTTTCACCTACGATTCCAACAACGATCGTTTGCGTGGGATCCGCCAGACCGGCACCAGTGTTGCGACCAAGTCCGTCGAGTTCGACTATCACGAAAACGTGCCGGTCTATTCGCAAGTTCGGCGGTTCAACGATGACACGCTTTTGCTAACGACCAACACGGTGCTGAACGATCGCCATCTGATCGAACAGATCGAACACTTGGCCGGTGCCAGCGCCATCAACCGGTACAACTACACCTTCGACAGCGACGACCGAATCAAAACCGTCACGAACTTGTACGGTCAATCGACGTACGATTACGACGACGCGGGACGCCTGTTATCGGTCGATCACACCGACCCGCTACGGCCCGACGAATCGTACGCGTTGGACGACGCGGGCAATCGCACCGAATCGTCGGTTCACGACACCTACGCGTACGGATCGCAAAATCGTTTGTCGACCGACGGCGTGTTCAACTATGAATACGATAACGAAGGCAACTTAGTTTCGCAGACCGTCATCGATGGCGGTGACAAGACGACATTCACGTGGGATCACCGAAATCGTTTGGTTGCCGCGACGACGGTGGACTCCGGCGGCGTGCTGACTGAAGTCGTCGAACTCGGCTACGACGCGCTCGATCGACGCGTCTGGAAACGAGTCGACCCGGACGGTGTCGGGATCAAGGGCACGACTTGGCGAGGCTATCTGTACAACGACCAGGACGTGTTGCTGGAAATCGTCGACGTCGATGGCATTGGGACGGGCGACGAACCGGTCATCGATGTCGTCTACTTGCACGGCGGAGCGGGCGACACGCCGCTGGCGCAAGATCGTGGCGGCGAAGTGTTGTGGTTGCTGCCGGACATCGCCGGCACGGTCGCGGACATCGTCAACGTCGATCAAGAACTGGTCGACCACATTCGCTACAACGCCTACGGAAGCATTACGTCACGGACCGACGACGAAGTTCTGAACCGTTACTTCTTTGCCGGCCGCGCGTACGAGGACGAACTGGGTTGGTACCAGATGCGGCGGCGTTACTACGATCCGTCCAACGGACGTTTCATCAGCACCGACCCGTCGGGCTTCACCTCGTCGGAGCCGAATCTGTATCGCTATGCGATGAACGATCCGGTCAACATGGCCGACCCAACGGGACTGACCGCGACCGCGATCCAAAATCCGTTCAGCGATTCGATGCGTGCGATCAGTGGTGATCGCGCGAACCAAAAACTGGCGTGGGAACAGTCCAACACGGTCAGCGTGTTCGGTTCCCCGTTCAACGTGGCGACGTTTGGAACGGGCGTAGTCAAGGATGCCATGGAACAGATTCCCGCGATCGCGACGTCTCTTGCTCCGGCGATCCCCGTCATCGGTCCCGCTATCGGGCTGGGGTTGTTGGCCTACGGGACGAAGAAGGGAATCTCTGACCTGTACGGCAACGCCAAAAAAGACGACTACGATCGTCGATTGCTGTTGGTCGATGCCAGCAAGATCCTGGTTGGTGTCGTCGCGGCGCGTTTCGGTGGACGCACCGGCGCGTACCTAGGATTCAGCAGCAACGTTGCCGACACCGCAGCCGCGTTCGCGTTCGAGCCGACTTTTGATTCGCGTTGGGCGCGAGTGCAAGGAGCGGCGATCGGTCTGGCAGGAGACCTCGTCGGTGCGGCCCACATGGGCGGAAATAACCACGGAGGAATTCTGAAACCGCGCAGTGCCCGGCGTCAAGCTCAAGAGATCGCGGTCGAATTTCGCACCGCGGGTCGCCAAATCGCAAAGGACGCGGTCAGTGTTCGCAACAGAGTTTCGGCGGCGACCAAAACCTTCTTCGATCTAAAGTCCGATGTCGGCCGTCTGTCCGAATACAACGCCACGGCCAGCCCGAACACATCCTCCAACGCGGGCAACCGTTCGACCAGTTCGGGCGGCGCGGTCGCGCCGCCGTTGTTGCAAGCCAACACGTTTGAAAAGGTTGCGATCGTTCGTGGCAGCCGAGAATATGACGCGATGGACTTGGCGGCCCGCACGATCAGTGAGGCGGGGGTTGAAGCCCAGGGGTCGCTGGGGCGGATGATCGGCGATCCCGATAACAACATTTCACCCGCGGACGCCGCCCGTTGGCGACAAACCGAATCGGCATTGATCAATGATGCTACGCGAACCGATTTCCTGAATCCCGGAAGAGGTCCGATCGAAGTGGATAGTCGGTTCTTGGACAGTTTGCAGAACGTGCGGAAGGGGGAAGCGATTCGTTTGTCGATGAACGAGATCATCACCCAGAACGTCAACAGCAGCTCACTTTACAAACGCGTCTTTAATAGAATGGTCCATGAAGCGATTCGGGGAACCGGGGCACGATTGGATCCGGACACCTTTGCCAGTGTCCGAGACCAGGCGATCGCGATGCATCAATCCGCGCTGATCGATAGCGGCATCGAAGGGTTTCGGACGTTGTCCAAACCATTTTCGCATCAAGACGTTCGCGAAGCTCTGCCCGACATGATCCGTCGCAACGAAGCCGAGCAAACGTATCGAAAGATCTCGACGGTTGAGGATGCAAGGATGCGGATGGGCATGGCGGAGGCGGCAATCGCGTCGGGCCGCGCTACTCGCGACGACTTGCGTTTAGCGGAGATCCTGCCAAATCACATCGATACATTGATTAAACAACGCGCGGCAATCGCCGTCTATCAGCGAAACATGCAGCATTACTTCCCCAATGGAAAAGACGGCGCGATGGCGTCGCCGCTAGCCGCCCATCGGTACCAACAAGCCGAAGCATTGCACACCATTTTGAAAGATCATCCCTTTACTTTTGAAGGCCCCTTTAACCACCTCGCCAACCGGCTGCTCAAGACATCCAACGATTCCTTCGAGCACATTCTGGACACACCCTTCACAAATCGCGAACAATTGACCGAGCTTGCCGACTTGGTCCGTGGCATCAATAATGGGGATACGAAAATCACGGATCTGCCGCAGGGTGACGTGGTGGCATTGATGCTTCAAGGCACCGCCGGGGCGACGCTAACGCAAATTGCTTATCGCGCCGGATTTGTCAAAGACGTGTACTCGGGTAACACGACTCGCTTGGCGGAAACGCTCAGGCGACCGCTTGAGGCCTGGCGAACACTTGCGGACTTGACGAAGAGCCCCATGATGCCCGGCTCGACAGACCTGGACATGGGGCTGATCGTTCGCGGCGGCGGCGACAAACTGCTGAGCATCTTTAAGAAGGCCGACGTCACTTTCCCCAATGGATTGACCAAGAAGGGCGTCCAAGGTGGCGCGGCGATTGACTCCATCGTCCGTCAGGCAAGTGCCACCGGGCCGATCGGTCGCATCGCCCGACAAGAGGGTTTGAAGCTGCCGGTCGAATGGTACGTCTACCAAAACGAGTCGCTGGCGAGGATCGCCGATGCATCCGCTGCCATATCGACGCCGATTGCCCGCGGTGGCATCAGCGTCGTCGACAACAACGGGACGCTGCAGATCGTCACCCACTTTTCGCCCTTTCTCGACCCGGCGTTTCGTCAGAGCAATCCGTCGTCGGTCAATGTGTTCGGCAACCTGCACGCCAATCGCTTGGCCCGATCGTCGACCGGAACGATCGTCGCCGCCGCCGACTTTGCACCGCTGGTGGCCGAGGCGCTTCGCGACTGGAACGCCGCCACGTCCAGCGACGTGAATCTGAAACTGAACCTGCACGTCCAGCCGCTCGACGGCACTTCGCTGGGCTACGCGATGGTCAATCAAGTCGACCAATTCGGCCGAGCAACCGAGGCGACGATCGTGCTAGACGATGACGCGGCCGGGCACGGTTGGTTCATCGATTCGACGCCCAGCCAAGACGATGAATTCGACGTCGACGGGAACGCGTGGAGTTTCCAAATCGCCGATCAATTCGACGCGTTGACGGTGATAACGCACGAACTGGGTCACATCAACGGCTTCACGGTCCAGTTTGATGGCTTCGACGACTTGCACGTCGGTTCGCACGATGGACGACGCCACATCACGACCACTCACGGCGACCTGCACTTGGATCCGACCGGCAATGAACTGGACCCGTGGACGCACCCGAACCACTTGATGGCTGGCGCGATCGCACCAGGCGTTCGCAAGTCAATTGATGCGGCCACAGCGGAAGTCATCCAAACCGTGCTCGTGAATTCGCGAACCGGATTCGATTCGTCGATCGTGCTGGGCAACCTGACCGGAAACGTCCCGTTGGGCTTCACGGCGCTGAACGATCACATCGTTGCGATTGACGATGTGCCACGAGGATTGCAAAACGGTTCGTTCGATGGTCCCGCCCCCGCCCAATGGCAGACCGTTGGCAATGTCACTTATACCGAAGGAATCGCAACGATCCGCGAGGACGTCGGCATGGTCAGCGATCTTTCGCAGACATTTGTGGTGCCGGCGGGACTTCGCTCGGTCTCGTTTACGCTCGGCGGCGTTTCGATGGATGTAGCGGGCACGCATCCTTCGGAAGCTTTTGAGGCAGCGATCTTGCGGGCGGTCGAGACAACTTCGGTTGCTGGTGAAATGGTCGGCATGGCCGGGGGCGATGCGGCGTTTAATTTGCAGGCCGATGGTTCTGTGCGATATGCCAGTGGCGTTGTGGTCTCGGGTGCAGCGGCTAGTGGCGACGTCATCGATGTCAATCGTGAGGACATCCGCATCACGTTGCCGGTTCCCCCATCTGCGTCCGGCGAAGCGGTGACGTTGTACTTCGACTTGATCGGGTTCGGTGACGATGCAAGCAGCATCACCGTTAGCGACGTTCGCATGAATTTCAACTTCGGATGGCAGAATCCGATCGATCGCTTCGACGTCGATAACCTGGGTAACGTTACCGCTCGGGATGCACTGCTGATCATCAACGAGTTGGGCCGACAGAGCGTTCACGATCCCGACACTCGCGACTTGTTTGGGATCACCGATGATGTCGGACCACCGCCGTTCTATGATGTGACCGGTGACGGAAAGGTCACGGGGCTGGATGCGTTGCAGGTGATCAACCAAATGGCACGTCTATCAGGTCGCCTGGAAAAAGAGCTGCCCGATTCTTGGCAGAACCCGATCCTGGCTGCCGACGTGAATGACAATGGCACTGTCACAACCGGCGACGCGCTCGTGATCCTGAATGAACTTGCTCGCGGAAGTGTTCACGACAAGGCTGACGGTCGGTTGCACACGATCACAGAAACCGTTCGGCCGGCGCCGTACTATGACGTCGACGGCAACGGCAACATTTCGGCACAGGATGCGCTTCGCGTCATCAACGCGGTGGCTCGACAGGCGAACATCGAACCGGAGGCGACGGACGAAGCGTTGTTGTCGCTGCTGGATGACCGCTAACCGCGACGGCTGATGACGATCACCGGGCACTTGGTTTGCCCGGCGATTTGGCGTGTAAAGCGGCCGAACAGTTTTTGCCGTGGGCCGATTCGCTGGACGCCCAAGATCACCAGCCCTGATTCATCGGCTCGCTCGACCACCGCCGCAATCGCGTCGTCGTGCGACACAACTTCTCGTTCACATCGACCGCCGAAGTTGTCGTAGGCCAATCGATCCAGTTCTTTCTTTGCCCGTTTCAAATCGGCCGCCGACGTGTTAGTGGGAACGACGCGTATAAACTTGACTTCGCAGTTCTGGTTCCGTGCCAGACTGCCCAGCAACCGCGTCAACAGGTAATCGTGTCCACCCCGTCCGGCGACCGGAACCAAAATGCGTTGTTGTTCGACAAGATGCCAATTCTTGGGCGCGCGAAGCACGACGACGTCGGTGTCCAACCGACTTAGCAATCCTTCAATGGGCGTTGCGACGCCCTCTTCGGCGATCTCGCTTAAACCCAACAAGACAGACTCGCACCGGTGCAACCGTGCCACCCGCGCGATCTCTTCCATTGGCGATGCCGCCACCGTGGTCAGCGTTTCGGCGCGAACGCCTTGCCGAACGGACGCGTGGATCAGTTCTCGCTGGACGGCATGGCTACGCTCGGTCGGTTCCGGGTCCTGCTGCGGATCCCAGTCGTGCGGCGCCACCACGATGTTTTGCAACAGCACTCGACCGACAGCGGCCGGCACTAATGTTTCTGCCAGCGCGATCATGGCGTCGGCATTTTGAGGGTTAGCGATCGGCACCAATACAAGCGGCGTGTTTCCGCGCAGTCGTGACAATTCCGGATTCGAAGCGACACTCGATACGTCTCGCAATCTCGCACTACGAGCAAACAGCGTCAAAAACAACAAACCACCGAGACTCAACCAAATGACCGCGATCAATCCGGCTTGAGGAACGGCGATCCCTTGAAAAATTGCCAATCCGATACACGACAAACCACCGACGATTGGGACGGCGGGATACCACGGCGACAAAAACGGTGGTGGGCTAGCTTCGCTGCGCTGACGCACCAAGACGCTCAACCAGTGCGCGATCGCAAAGGTGACCAAGAAAATCAAACTCGATGCCGCACCAGCAGCCGACACATCTGGAAGCGCCAGCACCAACACACACACCAACGCCGATGTCACAATCACCGAAATCGTCGGGATGTTCTTGCCTTTGCTTAGCCGGCTGATCGCGTTTGGCAAAGTTCGATCGCGAGACATTGCCAGCGCGATACGTGACGCGGCAAACAAGTTCGCTTGCAGCGCTGTGAACATCGAAAGCACGGCGGCGACAATCACCAACCAATAACCGGTCGGTCCCAAGAAATTTCTCGCGGCGATAGCGACGATGCCTTCGGGATCTTCGGCCGCGGCCGAAGCGATCGATTGGCCGTCGGTTGTACCCACCGCAACGATGACCGACAACAACGGCATGTAGATCAACAGCGCGATCACCAACGACAGAATCATGGCACGCGGGATGTTTTTTTCGGGCTGCTTGACTTCGCCGCCGACCGCTGCAATCAGATCAAATCCTTGCAGCGCGATGAAGCTGTAACCCATGGCCTGGATCAAACCGCTCAGGCCACCGGCAAAGAACGGACGAAACGCGGCCGAAGTGTCGCCGCCACTTTGGCGTGTCATCGCCCAAAGTCCGCCAAGGATCACGACGCCAAACACAACGACTTTACCGACGTTGGCTGCGTTACCGCCGCCGCCCGTCTTCAGCATCAGGCTGATTGCCAACGTCACCGTGGTTGCGATCGCCAGTGCCGGAACCAACCAGGCTTGGTGCATCCAGGGCAAATCCCAACCCGCCAGCGCCGCCAACTCTTGCAAAAAAATCAAGCCGAAGTGCGCGAATCCCAACGCGTACAAAACGGCCGCGACGATCGACGCGAACCAAACGACCCAGCCGACGGTGAATGCCGATTCGACCGACAGCACTTTTCGACTGAACGTGTACGTGCCGCCCGATTCGGGAAATTTCGACGCCATCTCGGCAAAGCTGAGTGCGGTCAGCAGCCCGATCACACCATTGAGTGCGAACGCAATGATCGCGGACGGTCCGGCGGTCGCGAACGAGACGCCCGCCAACGCCAGAATGCCGCCGCCGACGATCGCGCCGACGCCGACGCCCGTGGCGCCGAACAAACCGATGTGCCGTGACTGGTTCCCCGAGTCTGGATCGGAAGTCACCGACTAAGCCTTTTGCGGCTGGATGACAACCTTCATTTGATCCGGATCACCGGCATGCAATCGCTCGAACCACTTCGGTCCGTCCGACAAACCGATCATCGATGTGATCAGTGGAGCGACGTTGATGATGCCGCGATTCATCAAGTCGATGCACTGCGGGTATTCTCCGTTGCAACCGCATGTTCCTTGCAAACGAATCTCTCGTGTCACGACCGATTGCAGGGGAAGCTCGATCGTTGGCGCGACGTTGCCGACCAAAGTCACGCAACCGCCTTTGCGAACGGACTCGATCGCCGTCTTGATCGTTGGCGTTGCACCGACGACTTCCAAGGCAACGTCGGCGCCACGTCCATTGGTCATTTCGCGAATCTTAGCAGGCACGTCGCAATGATCGGCTCGCAGGACATCGTCGGCACCTAGCTCTTTCGCGACCGCCAAACGCTTGTCGTTCAAGTCGACGGCGATCACTCGCGTCGCGCCCGCAGCGCGGATCGCTTGAATGGCAAGCAAACCGATCATTCCGGCCCCGACGACGACCGCCGTGTCGCCAAGTTTGACCGGGGTCACCGCGGCCGCGTGAACGGCCACCGAGACCGCTTCGACCAGGGCGGCATGTTCGAACGGTAACGAATCGGGCAACGTGTAAACGATCCGGCGCGGCACGCTGATCCGTTCGGCAAACGCGCCGTGACGTCGGTAATCCTCACACGACACGCCAAGGACCATTCGGTTGTCGCACAAGTTGCCGCTGCCTTGCCGACAAAAGTGACATTTGCCACACGAGACCATCGAATCGAAGGTGACACGGGTACCCTTTGGCATGTCCGTTACGTTCACACCGCTATCGACAACGATCCCGGCCGCTTCGTGTCCCATCACCAAAGGTGGAATGCGGCGTCCGGTGCTGCCGTCGAATCCGTGGATATCGCTGCCGCAGATGCCGCACGCTTCGACTTGAACCAGCACGTCATCAGCACCCATTTCGGGTTCGTCGACGTCGGTGACTTCCATCTTTTCGTATTCGGTTAACAGCAGAGCTTTCATCGCGATGATTCTATTTTGCGGGGTAGCTGGTTCTTCTAAAACATCGACAGTATCTTCGTAGCGGGCATTTTAGCACAGGTGACATCTCCTTGAATCACGACGACGACGAAACGCTAACAGCGTATCACGAGGCGGGGCACGCCGTCGTCGCCTACGCATTGGGGGCGAACGTCGATTCGATGCAGCTTTGGGGGGAAGCCGACGACTATCTTCCGGAACGCTTCGGCGACTGTCGCGTGAACTGGGGAACGGTGGATCCGAATCTGGATGTCCAACGCCAGCGAGAAATCATGACGTTTCTTGGCGGTCCGGTAGCCGAGATGATCTATCGGGGCGAACCACTGCATCCGGCACTTTACGGTCCTTGGCAGGATGATTGGCATCGCGCGATGCAAACCTGCGGAGCGATCGTTGCCGATCCCGAGCGACGTACTCGGCTGCTCGAAAAGATCATCGTCACCTTACACGATCATCTTGGTCGCCAACCGTATTGGCCCGCCATCGCGGGGCTGGCGGACGAATTGGCGGCTCACGAGCAATTGGATTCGGACCAAGTCAGCGACGTGTTGACGTTCTGGCTGCGATGATCGATTCGGTGTCCGCGTCGATGCCGATCGATGAATCTTTCAAGGCTTGATCCAGACGACGGGTTTCTTGCGTCGCGGATAGAGTTCGACGCACAGTCCGCACTTGGTACCGTCGCAGCCTCGGGCGGTGCAGTGCTCGCGACCGTAGAAGATGATCTGCAAGTGCAGTTCGTTCCACGACGATTCCGGGAACAACTTCTTCAGATCGCGTTCCGTCTCGACCACGTTCTTTCCGCTGGTCAGTCCCCATCGCTGGGCCAAGCGGTGGATATGCGTGTCGACGGGAAACGCAGGAACACCGAACGCCTGGGCCATGACAACACTGGCCGTTTTGTGACCGACACCGGGCAGCGATTCCAGGCCTTCGAACGTGCGCGGTATCTCGCCACCGAAATCGTTGACGATGATCTCGGACAACTTGGCCACATTCTTGGCTTTCTGGTTCGATAACCCGAGCGGCCGAATGATGGACAAAATTTCGGCTTCGCCCAACTGGGTCATCAACGCCGGCGTCGGCCCCCGACGAAACAGTTCTGGGGTGACTTCGTTCACCTTCTTGTCCGTGCACTGCGCGCTCAACAGCACCGCGACCAGTAAGGTGAAGTCATCGTTGTGATCCAAGGGAATGGGCGGGTCCGGATAGAGCTTCGCCAATTGTTGCCGAACCAGATCGGCGCGTTGTTGTTTCTTCAAGCTCAATTCTTCTTTGCGGGCCAAGATCGACTTCGACGTTTCGCGAGCATCGAAATTTCGGTCGCTCGTCAAAAGTCATTTTTAGACGCTATCCTACATTTCAATTTCCCGTTTCGGCACCCAATGGCGAAGAAGGCCTGTCGCTGATGTCCCAATCACTGGTTCACGACCTGTTGATCATCTTGTGCGCCGGATTGGTTGCCGGGCTGGTCTGTCGATGGCTGCGGGCATCCGTGCTGGTCGGCTATTTGGTGGTCGGCGCAATCGTCGGAAAAGGCGTGCTGAATCTGATCTCCGATAGCGAGCATCAGTTGGAACAGTTCGCCGAGGTGGGGGTGTTTTTTCTATTGTTTTCGATCGGACTCGAGTTTTCGATCGATGACTTGAAGCGTCTGGGCACGAAGTTGGTCATCGGCGGCACGGTCCAGATGACGCTGGTCGGATTGCCGGTCGCGTACGTGCTGGCGCAGATGCAGATGAGTTGGCAGACGTCCGTCCTGATCGGGGCGGCGGTCGCTTTCAGTTCAACCGTCTTGGTCTTTCGGGCACTATCGGAATGTGGCCAGTCCGAGCAGTCGCATGGACAACGGGCGATCGGAATCCTGCTGTTCCAAGATGCGGCGTTGGTACCACTGCTTTTGTTGGTACCGTTGCTGATGGGCGGCGACAATGAAGTCAGCTTCACGCAGTATTCGATCCTGGCGATAACATCGATCGTTTTTGTTGTCGTTGTGATCGGGCTCCGCAAGATTTTGGCGAGATGGGTGATTCCCTTGTTTGCGGGCTACCGCAGTCCCGACCTGATCATCCTGTTCACGATCGTGTCGCTCGGTGGCGTCACATTGGCGGCGTTTTCGGTCGGATTGCCGCCTGCGGTCGGATCGTTTGCGGCCGGGCTGATCTTTAACGGCAATCGATGGACCAAGCAAATCGATGCGTTGGTATTGCCGTTTCGTGAGACTTTCGCCGCAGTATTTTTCGTCGGCTTGGGATTGATTTTCGATCCGCGATTGTTCCTGTCCGCGCCGCTTGAAATGATTTTCGGGCTCGTGGGCGTGATCGTGATCAAGACGATTGCGGCCACGATCGCACTGAAGTTGACAGGGCTGTCCTTCAAACGAGCGTTCGGGATGGGGCTTGGATTGGCACACATCGGTGAGTTTGCGTTCGTGTTGGTTCTGCTGGGACTCGAATCCGGTGTTGTCGACGAATTGGCCTACCAGCGCGTCGTTGCGATTGCGGTCGGGTCGCTCGTGTTGACGCCGCCGCTGATGCGACTGGGCCTACGATGGGCGGGCTCCGACGAGCACACCGACTCGGCTGAACCGCAACGACTTGGTCGCGAAACGACAAGCAAGCGAGCTGTCGTTATCGGCGCCGGACCGATCGGACGTCGAATCGCTTCACAATTGGAAACTTCCGGGCACGACGTTTGCCTTGTCGACCTCAGCCCAATCAATTTGCACTTGTTCGCCCAAGAGGGGTTTCGCACGGTGGCCGGTGATGCGACCGATCGACAAATCTTGATGGCGGCCGATGTAAGCGAGTGCGGAATCACGGTGGTCTGCTTGCCTCATGATGCGACGGCTGTCCGTGTCGTCCGCTCGGTCCGCAAACTCAACCGCGACGGAAACCTGGTCGTTCGTTGTCGGTATCAATCGAGTGCGAAGAAAATGCAGAGTCTCGGCGTTGATTGCGTCGTCAGCGAAGAAGCGGAAGCCTCGATCGCATTGACGAGGGCGATCACCAGCCTGGAAGCGAATCGGTCGACCACATGATCAGTACCACTGCATCGCGTAGTGGCGGAACTCGCTGATTGCGGCACCTTGGGCGGTGCGGTCGGTGTAATCCGACCACTGCGATTGATTCGCGTCCAAGACACGGCGCAGCCAGCTCGTGCTGCCCTGGTAAGCCGTCCATGATTCGTCTTTGGGCGTGACCAGCATCGACTGCCTCTCGGCCAACATCGCGCGGACGCCGTTACGAATGATGGGATCGGGACAATCGACCAATGCCAATAGCGGCGATATGCCTTCGTTCTCGATGGGCTTCACCGCGATCATCACAGACGGTTTTAAATAACCACTGGACACACGCGCCGCGTTGTATCGATGTGCAACGTAGTCGACGGGAAAGACACTGTATGCGATCACGGTCAACGTGAACGCAATCAACTGTGATCGCAACAGCCACCAAAAATTCTTCTGTCGGCCGATCTTGTAAAGCACCAATACAAAACCGACGACAACCAGCGTGATACAAAAATCCGACCGTTCGCATGCGTGTCATCCCGTTGTATCCAACATAGATAAGCAAACGGTTGTAAACCGCCGCGGCAAGCAACAAATTGGCACCTGACCAAATCCAGGCCAACTTACGAAGTGAGTCCAGTCGCGGATCATTCAAAATCGAACCGCGAAAAATCAGCGACAACATGCCGGTGGCCAATGCGAGGGCAAACGTCAACCAAGCGGCGCCTTGATGAGCATAGCCGGCGTAGTAGAAACCGGCCGGAAACTCTCGCTTCCAAAGCGTCATCCATTCGAATCCCAAGTACGCCACGAACAAGCCGATCACGGTGACCAGCGTATTTCGAAATGCCGAATACCACTGAGAATGCGATGACGATCGCACCGTCGCATCGGAGGTCCCGAGTGATCCAAAGCGAATCATTGGCAAGGCCGGACGCATCAACCCGACGCCTACCAGCAAAGCCGTGATGCAAAATGGGATCTCCCAAACGGAAAACCCAGTCAACCAATTCACCAAGTGAGAACCCAAGTCGAAGAGATTCTTAGAAACGCGATCCAACAAGTCGGGATTGGCAAACACAAAAATCGATCCGAACACGCCGGCCGCCACCATGGGCAACAAGACCGAAAGCGAACCCGAGGGCAGCTTCCCCCCGCGTCCAAGATGCTTTGATAGGTGGAAGCGACCCAAGCTGAGCGCACCGTCGAAGAAAGCGCGTGATGCCAAGACGATGCCCTCCAAGACCAGGGGCACGCTTCCCGCTGCGACCATCGAAATCGCGATGACCAGCACGATGCCCGAGAAGATCGTCAATCCCGAACCCGACCAAATCAGTCGGGCGACCACAACGGCCAAGAAGCAAATCGTCCACTTCGCCGACGTCCGACGCAGCATCTTTGGGAACAACCCAAAGAACAAAATCGGAACGGCGGCTAAGAACAGGGCTGGCCCGGTAAACCCTTCGCAGCGAAAGATCAACACGTCGGCTAAGAACGTCCAAATTCCGGCCGCGACGACTTCACGTCCGGTCGGCGGATGAATCGTCGAGGGCTTTTCGGATGCCAGCGTTTCGGCAGCGGGTTGTGTCTGGGAAAAGTCACCTGCCATCTGCTAGATCTCCGGATTAGCTCGCGGACAAACGAACGAAGGCGGGAGAGGCGAATCAATCGCCTCCACCGCCCATTCGTTAGTTTAACACAAGGGTTACGCAGCCGTCACCAAACTAGTTCGATCGTGCCGGTCGATCAATCTTCAATGGACTCCGTTTCCCTCGAAGCACGTGTACCTAGGGCACCCCACAAACCGTAGGGGCTCTTCGATCCCGGTGACTGGGCACCGGTGCCGTTCAAACGAACCGTTGCGGTTGCCGAATTTCCCGCCTCGATCGAATCGGTTATGAATTTGACCGCACCGTCGGCGATCAAAATATGAACACCACCTTGGTGCCGACTGCTGGGCGGAAACATACCTTGGCCAGTATCAGAAAACGTGACACAGACTTCCGAGTTGGGTGGAAGAATCGTGTTCATGCTCGAGTACGTCGCGGTGCCGCTTGCCCAGCGGTAACCTCTTCCTTGGTTGGATGCTGCCAGTTGGGTAACGCCCGACGCCCAAAACAGTGGGCGAAGCGGGTCGAGCCCTTGGCCGGCTGGTTGGTTGCGACAAAACAGCGGATTGTCACGCGCGTTCGTGAATCCAATGCCAAAGCGAGGGATGGTCCGCTTGTCGCGATCGCCTAAATCAGTCGTGATTTCGCCGGCGGCGATGCTATTTGAAAGTCCGTCAAGGATGTCGCGGAAACCCATCGCAATGCGGGTGACGAACACACCACGTCCCGATGCCCGGATGTTTTCTGCGCGAGCAGATGATGGATTCAAGTTCGGAAAATAGGCACCGTCGGCCATGAAATCCACGCCGTCACCGATGCATGCAGCGTAGTTCGTTCGTCCCATCGCCGGCAAACCAGTACCCGGATCACTTGGGCAACGAAGCGTGGACATCTCGGTCATCCAAGGCGCGTACGCAGTGTTGCGCGTGTTGACGCCGCTGCCGTTCACGTTGTTTTCATCCGTGATCGTCGGTCCCATCGCCGGCCACGGCGGATTTCGAATGGTTCCGGGGGCGGCCAAGTTGACGACACTGGGATTGCTGATCTGCTCCCAAACGGCCTGCTGTTCAAAAAATGGCGTTAAACCAACAAGCCAACCCAATGAAAGTTGATTGGCTTGATCGCCGGCTTGGAACCAGTTCGTGCCTGGCCGCGACGTACCGCCCATTTGCATCGGCAGCTTTTTGTAGGCCGAATGATAGTTGTGCAGCGCTAAGCCGATTTGTTTGAAGTTGTTGCTACAGCTCATTCGCCGTGCAGCCTCGCGAGCGGCTTGGACTGCAGGCAGCAGGAGTCCGACCAGGACTCCGATGATGGCGATTACCACCAAGAGCTCCACCAAAGTGAAACCGCGGTTAGATCCGCGACGAGAACGTGCTAGCGACATGGGACGCCTTCCTTAAGAGAAAATGAAGTGAAAGGGAAACTTGACTCACTCGCCACTCTTTCGCATCTCCATCTCTAACTGAGCATTCGCCTTTTCTTGTTCGCTCAATTGATAGTCTTCGCCTGGCATGATCACAGTACTACTTTCGTTCGAACCACATCCTTGGCAAACCAAAAGTATGAGGGTTGCAAACAGAAGAACAGAGCGGACCTTCATGAGAGGGCTCGTGCGGTTGAAGGTTAAACGGAATGGAGATTGAGAATTTCGGGACTATACCCTGAGCCAAAAGTACTCCAAGTACGCATCTGCAAACGCTTTCAGAACGGTCGATGGATTGCCACTACCAACGGCAAGAACGGCATCGCCACGCCCGTAGATCCCAGCGGGGGAACCAGCAATACGCCATCCATGCCGCTATCCAAACCACCACGGTCTGGCATCGATGTGCAGTCAAGCTCTCAACATGGTGTTTGCGCAAGAGATTTCTTCATCTTCCGCACCGCGTATCTTCATCAATTCTTCACGAGAAGCCGATTGGCGGTGTAGTACGCGTCGGCGTGCAGCAGCGGAAGGCCGTTGTCACTGCGAACCCCAGCGGCGTGCAGTTCGTGAACATGCCCCCGTTGCAGTCCGTCGACGACCAATCGAACCGACATTCCATCTTCGGACACTTTGGCGGACGTGATCGTCAGGTCGGTGTGGTCAACTTCGGGGCTGCCGTACTGTTCGCGATACTCATACGCGTACGTTGACATCGCATAGTTGTCGACGTTGCCAGCCGACAACTTGTCGACCGGAAGTGTGAACGTGAGCAAAAAACCGTCCGGCGTTAACGCCATTTCTTTGATTTCAAAAGGCACCTTTCCGGTCCAGTCCAATCGTTCGACGGCGAACGGCTTATTCCCCACCGATCCCCAGCCTCGATTGGTGCCACCGACAAACAGCGCGCCCGACGGCGACATTTCGGTGGCAACGTTTCCTGATGCGAATCCCGATCGGAATGGGAAACAGGCACCCTGGTAGATTCCGTCGACCTGTTCCAAAAAGACTCGCATCACCTTGCTTTGCGTTTGATCACTGACAAACAATTGGCCCGGGAAGGGACCGAACTTTCCGTCGGTCGTATCGCACGCGATTCCCGATGCACTTTTGCCCATCTTGTCGTACGGAAACAGAATCGCCGGCGGAACCAGTTCGTCGATTCGATCGGCTTCTACCCACAAACGACTTCCGCTCTTCGGTGCAACGGGGCGCTTTCCCATTGTCGATTCGGCAAGGTCGTACCAGTCCCATCCGCCGGGGTGACCGACGAATTTTCCTTGCTGCAGGACTTTCAATCCGCATGTTCCATTCCACGGGCCTTGGTTGTCGGTATAGAAGACGTCGCCGGCTAAGTTGGCCCCCATGCCGCCGGGCGAACGTACGCCGCTGGTGAAAGGAATCGTCCGACCGTCCGGGGTGATCTTCATCGCCCACCCTCGATACGGCACGGCGCTAGAAAACGATCCGGTCAAACACAACGTGATCAGCATTTCGCCGTCGTCGTTGAACTTCGACCCGAAAGCATACTCGTGGTAGTCGCCCGATACGCCCCAGCCGTCTGCGTAAGTTTCAAAAATATCGGCTGCTCCGTCGCCGTCAACGTCGCTCATGCGAGTGACTTCGGGTCGTTGGGTTGCGTAAAGCCAACCGTCTCTTTCGGAAAGGCTAAGCGGTTCGTGTAAGCCGCGCGCGAACAGGCTGAATTGGTCCGCAGTCACTTTTTCGGATAACGGTTGTGTGACCATGAAGATGTCGCCACGGCGCGAGCAAACGGCCAAACGACCATCCGGCATCCACTGGAAACCGCACGCTTCGATGACTTCGTTCTCGGGAGTCTGGAACGTGGTGATGCGATAATAGTCGTTTTCGGTCGGCGACTGGGCAATCGTTTCGTTTACCGAAAGGCATAACACGAAAACGACGGACGCGACGAAGCTGCTTAGGCGAAATTTCATAGTAGGAATGCAGTGAGGGGTGACGGTAGAGACGCATTTACCAGCGGATCGTTTCGGTGATCGAAACGGCGGGGCCGATCGGCAAGACCGCCCGAAGCGACTGAGCATCGCCAGTCGAAACGATCTGGCAGTCAGCGCCTTCTACAGAAATCGTGAACTTGTCATCGACGCGGAAACCGCCCGCCACGGGTAATATTTTTCCGGTCGCAAACTGCCAAACAATCGTCTGCGATTCATCCGATGCCCCGCGATCGACGGTGATCTTGCGAATCATCATGGGCTTCGCACCGGCGGGTGGCATGGGTGCATCCGTCACTTTGGTTTCGCCAATCGAGTAAGCGAACGTCGGGTTACCGGCCTGATCCAATCGGTAACCACCGAATCGGTAACCTCGATCACGCCCGATTTCCGTCGGCCAATCATCATCGATCGATGACAACACGGCGATCGGAGTCGACTCTTCGACGCGAATGACCGAATCACCGAGCGGTTCTTGGCGCCCTTGTCCGCGACCGACCCAGTGCAACGAGGCGTCGATAAAACTGTTTCGCCAAACACGGGCGAGAGTCATTGCTTCGGCGTCCCAAATCAAGTTGATGCCGTTGGGATAACCAACCGCTATCCCACGGGCGCTCAGATCGGTAAAGAAGTTTCGATAGACCCGCGGCTTCGTATCGGCTGCCAAGATGATCGCACCCGCCTTCAGTCCCTCGGGTTCTTTGGCTTGTTTTCCGTCGAGCAAGTATTGCCACATCGCGTCGATCTGCAGCGGCGGGTCACCGTCGTACAGATCCACGAGCGCCGACTTGCCGTCGACAAAACTGTTGGGCATTCGGGTTCCCGGTCGATAGGCCGTCGGATCTTGCAGATAACGGTGGAACCATTCGAATCGAAGGCGGTTCGTCATTTCCAGCATGTCGATTGCGCCGAGCCCGCCTCCCTTGTCGCCGCCGAAGCTGTGGCACTTGATGCACGCCAGCCCCTTGTTGCCGACGGCTTGGCGACCGGCCGCGACGATGTCTTCGTGACTTTGCGGATTGTTCGCGGCTTTGACGTCGGTGCGTCGATCAGTGGTGTTGAACGATTTGTGCAAACCTCGAAGTTCCTCGTACCCGAACGCCGGCATGCGGGTCAGCATGTAGTCACGCAGGTTGGCACCTTTGTCGATCGTCGAGGCAAAGTAGGTATCGTTGAGCTTGTCGCCGACACCATCCAACGCCGGCGGCAATCGGCCTTCCAATCCCATTTCCGGTGTGGTGCTTTGGAACACCGCGTCGCGAGAAATTTCGGCGCCGCCAAATTTGCCGTGTGCGTGACACGCGTAGCAATTCAGTCCGGCCATCGTCATATGAATTCGCTTCTCGTCGTCCACCGCGTCGGGCGTCGCCGACGACTTGGACTGCATCGCGGCAACGATCGAGGCTCGTTGGGCGGCATTCAATTCATAGTCGACCGCCGGGGCGGCCGGCTGTGCCGCCAAACATCCGCGATCGGCGTTCCATCCGTCGATCGCCGTGGCAACCGTAACGATTGCGTTCGAGTCATCCTCCATCGCGTGACAATTTTTGCAACCGGCGCTGACAAACCAGTTGCGTCCCTGTTCGACCAACCTTTTGTCGGCCGTGAACTTCGACGGTAAGAAGTCTAGATTCGCATGTGCCGGATCGGAGATCAAATTCGCGATCTTGGACTCACCAAAACTCGGCTCTACCATTGTCAGCGAAAGAGCCGCACCACCGCCAGCGTCGAAGTATTCGATTCGGATCGGGTAGACGCCGGCGGCGAGTTTATAGGTGGCTTCGACGGTGTTTTCGGCGTGGATAAAGTCATTGTCCAACCGGTTCTCGCCGATCGAGAACGCGCTGCCATCGTCGCTGGTCAAGCGAAAGGTGTACTCGCCATCGAAGGCGATCGGCAACAACGCCTCGAACACGACTCCGTAATTGTTCTTGGGTTGAATGTCGTCGATTTTCAAATCAGTCACCGTGTCGGAGCTGTCTAAATCGAGACTTTCGAAATCGGGCAATCGTTCCCATTTGCCGCGATAGATACGACGTTGAAACTTGGCCGCAGACGGTTGGATGGTGACGTCACCCGTCAGATACGCGGCGATTGCGAAAGCTTCTTCGGTCGTCCCAGTGAGAGCGGGCATGCGAAGGCCGGGACGAACCGCATGCGGGTTCTGTAGAAACCGAGCCAGCGAGACCAACGAGTATTTTTTGGCAAGGTTGCCCAGCGGGACCGACGTCGACGCAGGTGTCTTGTTCCCATCGAACCCGGCATGACATGCGACACAGCCGATGCGATGGTAAAGATCGCGGCCGGCATCGGCCATGTCTTGACTGGCGGCGCGATCCACCAAGTGGCCTTTGCCTTGATCAATCAAATAGCTGGCGATCGCGACGGCGCGTTCGCGTCGCGCCGGTTCATCAAGTCCCGGCCAAGGGTCGGGCATCGTAGTGCCCGGCTTGGCATCGTGTGGGTTGGCGATCATCGCGACCAACGCATCGGTTCGAACGCGCGAGACGACGTCCGACAAATGAGGCCCCCGCTGGGTCGGCAAGACACTGCTGTCGGCGCCCGCGTGACAAGCACCGCAGGCCAACGAACTGAGTAAGACTTGGCCGCCGTCGACGGACGGGTTAGAGCTGGCGGCAAAGAAACGTTCGAATCCGGGAACGATCGGGCGTCGAGCTTCTTTGTCCGAATCACGCGGCACGATCCACACGTTTCGAAACCGAACCGGGTTCCCGTGGTCTTGCAAGTCGATCGGTCCAGGCGTGGGGCCTTCGGGCAAGCGGGCTGCGCGTGTCGCGTTGGGAACGGCGACGTCACTTTGAACGATCACACCATTGAGCCGAACGCTCATCCGTGCATCGGCAATCTTCTTATCGTTTTCGTCGAATCGTGCGGCTGTGAAATCCACGTCGTACGTTTGCCAGGATCGTGGTGGATAGCAAACGTTGATGGCCGGGGGGCTGACGGTATAGATGCCGCCGGTTTCGTTGTCTTTGCCTTCGAGACCGAACGAATCAAGGATCTGTGTTTCGTAGCGACTTTGGTGATACACACCGCTGTTGCCACGGGCTTGTCCAGATGCTTTTGGCATGAACGGAGTTTGAAATTCGACGTGCAGTTTGTAGTCGCGGAAGACGTCTTTCGTTGTCGCACCTTCGGCAAGTAATCCGCCCTCGGCAAGCTTGCCCTTGGCCCAATGTTGATCGATCGAGGCTTGCGTTCCGTCAAACAAAACAACAGCACCGATTGGCGGTTGGGCATTGAGCGTGGGACTTTGTCGCTCGATTTTTTTCAGTCCCATCGAATCGGCAAGATTCGCCACGACATCGGCATCCCCCGAAACCCGCCGGGGCGGCGCCGGCTGGGCACCTGCACCGGGCAAGCCGCCTTCGTAGATCACCAGATCGAATTCGCCGTCACCGCGCCCGACCACTTGCATGCCGGTTTGATCGCCGACGTATTCGCCTTGAACCAGGAAATCGTCTTCCAGATCATCGGCGGGGCATCGATTCACCGCACCGACAAGACAGAATGAGAGGACCGAAAAGGCGATAAATCGTGACGGCACGCGAGAATGCATGGCAATCGGTGGGGTGGCGGGTTCGGATACGGGCAGGAACGCGGACTAAATTCGCGTGCGGCAATGATAATCTGAACAGACGTTTTTCGCTGGCGCATTTACCGCGTACAATCGCACCCGTCCGCCGGGGGCTTCATCGTCATCCTGGATTGTTGACTTCCGTATCCATTCGCTTGACTCGTTCGGCTCTGCCACGCTCGCCACTTATGTTTGATCCGCTTCACGAATGGCTCGGCATCCCGCCTGAACAACAACCGCCGAACCACTATCGATTGTTGGGAATCGATACGTTCGACAGCGATGGTGAAGTGATCGACGCAGCCGCCGACAAGCGATTGGCATATTTGCAACAAATGAGCGGCGGCGAGCACGCGGCCGATGCCGAGGATCTTTCCAATCAAGTTTCTGCGGCGCGACTGTGCTTGATGTCGCCACAACGCAAACGTGCCTATGACGAGCGGTTGAAACGACTCAGCCAAGCAACTTCGAACGTCGCAGAGCCGACCCCTGCCCCTGAGATCGCGCCCGTCATGCCTGCCGCCACAGCGCAACCGACGCCGGTTGTCGACCCGGTGACATCGCCGCAAGCGACTGCGCCTGTACCCGTCGTGCGAGTGCGGCGTCCGCCGAGAGTCCGTGGGGGACAGCCGATGCTGAGTTACTGGCACTATTCGACCCTCTTGGCTGTGTTGGGGCTGTTGTGCATCGGCGTTGCACTGAAGCGAGGCTGGGTGTCGCTCGACCCGCAGCGCGCGGCAAAGTTGGGCATCACCGTTGAGTCCCAGGCCTTGCCCGTCGACACGGCGCCGTCGCCCCAAACGATCGCTGATGCAAACCGAGACGAGACCGCTGACCCACCGGGTGGCACTGCGACGTCGAATCTTAAGCAAGCGACGATGGAACCATTGGCAACAAATGATGCATCGTCAAAGAATGAGTCACCTTTGGTGCCAACGCAGTCCGATGCGATAGCCAACCTCGGGCACCCAGCCACTGGCTTGCCCGCCGAATCGAGTGAGTCCGGTGAATCACAACCAAGCGTTGATCTAGACGTACTGCCATCGGGCCAACCGCTCGACGAGGCGATGTCGCTTGTCAGCGAGTTGTACAAAGAGAAATACCGCGACGCGAAAACCACGAATGAGAAAATTTCTTTAGCCCAGCAGATGCAGCAAGATGGCGTGCAAACGATTGACGACCCGGTCGGCCGATTCGCGCTTTGGAAAGTGGCCCGTGACATCTTGGTCCGCGAGGGTGCCTATGGTCCGGCGATCACCATCGTCGACTCGATCGGCGATGGGTACCGTGACGTCGACCGCGGCACGATGAAGATGGAAGTGCTGAAATCGACAGCAGACAAAGTTACCGGCAGCCAGATTTCTAGCTTCGTACGTGCCACAACCGACTGCATGGAAGAACTTTCCGCCACCGAACGCTTCGACGACGCTGCGAAGTTGGGAACGTTCGTTGCCCAGCACTTTGGGGACCGGATCGTGTCCACACGACGCCACGCGTTGGCCGCCGTCCAGTTGAAAGTCACCAACGACGCGAAACTGCTTGCGGACTACCAAACGGCCAAGAAGGCGTTGGCCCTTTCGCCCGACGACCCGATCATGAACCAGAAGGTCGGCGTATATTTGTGTCTGTACCGCGGCCGCTGGGACGAAGGTTTGAAATTCTTGGCCGCCGGTCCCGATGCTCCTATCACGACGGTCGCAACATCCGAAATCGTGGACAACAAAGACGTTAATTCCGCAATTGCGGTCGCCGACGGTTGGTACGACTTGGGCGACCGAATGCCCGACCCGCAAAGTCGCAACGCCGTGTTGACGCACGCGATGGCTTGGTATCTGGCAGCACAGGGCGCCGCAACGGGTTTGGTTCGCAAAAAGATCGACCAGCGTGTTGACGAACTGGTTGCGAAATACCCCGACCATCCGGTGACCAACACGATCTCGTTAGCAGGCAGCCCGCCGGCAAGCAGTGACGACCAAAGTCCGATGATTCTGGATCGACGCACGCGGACGAGCAGCGAGTTCCGCAGCATCGCGCGGGCTGACGATCGCACTTTGGTGGTCGGAATCGGCAGGCGACCGGATGGGCTGGGGCAAGCCGAGGCGGGGATCGAGCTGCGATCCGTCAAGAAGCTGACCGTCAAAGGATCGCTTACGCCCGCGGACATGGTCACGGTCGATGCGTTTACCAAGTGCGGGTTCGTCGTCGACTACCACACACCGGCCGGATACACTCGGCGTGTGTTTCTGGGGCTGGCTTTGGAACCAGGACGTACGTTCTCGAAAATGCCACTGTGGGGAACAGCAATGGAACCGGAAACCATCACCGACTTGGGACGCCGCGATTCTTACGACATCGACTTGCAGCGTTGGGCGCCGAAAGACTGGGACGGCCAAAGTTGGTTCTCGTTGGTGATCCAAAACGCGGGAACCGACCGTACACTCGAAGCAACGTTGTCATGGTGATCGATCCGGAACGAAAACTGGTCGTGGGAATCGACTTGGGCACGACCCGCAGTGTGATCGCGTGGGCAGAACCGGGCGGCAAATCAACAACGATCTTCAACAGCGAAGGTGAACCCACGACGCCGTCGGTCGTGTTGTTTGAACTGGATGGCGTGACGGTTGGAAAAGAAGCCGTCAAAGCATCGCGACTGCTGCCCGATCAAGTCGCTACCTTTGTCAAACGCGAAATGGGAAAAGACGGTTTTTCCAAGTCGATCGGTGGCAAGACGTATCCGCCCGAAATGATTCAGTCGCTGATTCTTGGGAAACTCAAACGCGATGCCGAATCGCGTTTGGGACGCCCAGTGGACCGCGCGGTGGTCACGGTTCCGGCCTATTTCAATGAACCCAAACGTCGATCCACGATTGCTGCGGGCGAATTGGCAGGCCTAGAAGTCTGCGCCGTCATCAACGAACCAACGGCGGCGGCGATCGCTTGGGGTGTCGACAAGCAATCCGAACTGCAAGGACCTCAAACGGTATTGGTCTACGACTTGGGCGGCGGAACGTTTGACGCTTCGCTGGTCCGCGTCGATGGAAGAAAATTCGACGTGCTGGCAACCGATGGCAACGCGATGCTGGGCGGCATGGATTGGGACAAGTGCCTGGCAAGATGGATCGACGACGAATTCGCCGCCCAATCCGGTGCCTACCCGTCACGATTGCCAGGCGGCGAAACGTTTCTGTTGCGAGAAGCCGAAGAGCTCAAGCACTCCCTGACGTCGCGACGGTCGGTTGACGTACGATTGGTGTTCGATTCCCACCGAATGCAATCCAAGATCACACGAGAATTGTTCGAAGAGTTGACGGCGCACTTGCTCGATCGAACGCGATTCACGATTTCCAAATTGATCAATGAATCTAAAATTTCATGGATCGAAGTCGATCGCATCCTGTTGGTCGGCGGATTGACGCGAATGCCGCAGATCCGAGAAATGTTGGCCAAGGAAACCGGCATCGAACCGGACGCGTCGATTTCGGCGGACGAAGCGGTTGCCCACGGCGCTGCGATATACGCTTCGATGCTAGAGTACTACGAGAGCGCGCATCAAGAAAATGCACCGGAAAACCCTCCGTCGCTTGAGCTAACGGATGTCAACTCGCATCATTTGGGCGTCATCGGGATCGACAAAAAGACCAACTGCCGCGTCAACCATATCATGATTCACCGCAACACACCTTTGCCGGTGACGCGAGTATCACGATTGGAAACGAACACGGACAATCAACCCAACGTCGTCGTTGAAGTGGTCGAAGGCGGTGACGCAACCGGCCGTCATTCGACGTCGATTGGTCGATGCGTGATTCACGGACTGCCGCCCCATTTGGCCGCCGGAACGCCCGTCGATGTGTCGTTCCGCTATGACACTGATGGACTGATCCATGTCGAAGCCGTCTTGCCGCGAACGGGCCAGCGGGCAAATTTGACCATCGATCGTTCAGCAGGGATGTCCGACGCCCAACGGGGCGAATTGGCTGACATCCTGTCCGAATTGGGCTTGGATGACTGATCCGTCGATCTGGTCCGTATTCGCGAGCGAATCCATCACGCGGTTTCCGTGCGGAAAACACAGCCGCCGGGCTGAGCCGCCTGGACGACAGTCGCCAAACTTGGCGGATACCGATGGAGGTGCGTCATATCAAGGAGAAGGAAAACCATGACGACCGAAATCGAAACGCCTCGCGGTAACAACGACTCTGGAAAAACCAAGAAAGTGGTCGTGTTTCTGTTTGTTGCGGCGATCATTTTGGTTGCCTACACGCAATTCGGTGACTTACTCAGCCTTTCGAGTCTGGCCAAGCAGGAAGCTCAACTCCGAACGATGCAAGCGGACCACCCTGTGCTGGTCTATGGGGCCGCGTTCTTGGTGTACGTCGTCGTCACCGGACTTTCGCTTCCCGGGGCCGCCGTGTTGACGTTGGTGTACGGGTGGTACTTCGGTTTGCTTCGCGGAGTCGTATTGGTCAGCTTTGCTTCAACCGCGGGTGCAACCGTCGCTTTTCTGTTGAGCCGATTCCTGTTTCGCGAAGCGATCGAAAAACGATTCGGACACCGGCTGCAAGGATTCAACGATGCTTTAGAAAGGGAAGGTCCGTCTTCCTTATTCACGCTGCGACTGATTCCGGCTGTGCCGTTTTTCGTCATCAACGCCGTGATGGGTTTGACGCCGATCCGCACAGGTACGTTTTGGTGGGTCAGTCAACTGGGCATGCTGCCTGCGACCATCGTCTATGTGTACGCCGGATCAAGCGTCCCCGATTTACAAACGCTCGCCGACGATGGCGTTGGTGCCGTATTCAACCGAAGCCAACTGATTCAGATCTCAAGTGCTTTCGTATGCTTGGGGCTGTTTCCGCTGGTCGTTCGGTTGGCGATGAAGTGGTATGGCCGCGACAGGATACCGCCAGGCATTTCCGGCGATGACGTATCCAACGCTTGATCGACACCGACGACTCAATTCGCCCACCGCTGACTACGGATCTCGAGAAACAAATGGCAACTTCCGACCTGATTCAACTGCAGCCTGCCGACGACCACAATCGCCAACTGCAAGCGAACGTCCATCCGCAGGATTGGACCAACCCGACGCCGCGTCGTCCGTACCACTTGGTCGTGATCGGTGCCGGCACTGCGGGGCTTGTCACCGCAGCCGGAGCCGCGGGATTGGGTGCACGCGTCGCGTTGATCGAACGAGAGCTGATGGGCGGCGACTGCTTGAATGTCGGCTGTGTGCCGTCGAAAGGCATGATCCGCGCGGCACGCGTCGCGGCAGCGGTGCGTGATGCACAACCTTTCGGAGTCCACGTTCCCGACGGCACGACGGTCGACTTTGGGCAAGCGATGGAGCGGATGCGGCGTCTGCGTGCAAAGATCAGCCCCAACGATTCGGCCAAGCGGTTTGCCGACATGGGGATCGATGTTTACTTCGGCAAGGGATCGTTTGTCGACAACGACACGATCAGCGTGACTCGCGACGACGGTTCAGTGACGCGGTTGAATTATAAGAAAGCCGTGATTGCATCGGGCGCCCGCGCATCGGCACCACCGATTCCCGGATTGGAAAGCGTTTCCTATTTGACAAACGAGACTTTATTCTCGCTGACGCAGCGGCCCGATCGGCTTGGCATTGTCGGAAGCGGCCCCATCGGCAGCGAGATGGCACAAGCATTTGCTCGCTTTGGTAGCGAAGTACACATGTTCCAACGTGGCGATCAGATTCTTCCACGCGAGGATGCGGAAGCTTCGGCGGTGGTGCAAAAGCACTTGGAACGAGACGGCATTCGACTGATGTTCCACAGCAAGGATATGAGCGTCAGCCCGACAAGCGACAACGCAATTCGCATCCGTGTCAATCAAAGTGGCATGCCGAGCGAGACGATTGTCGATCAGTTGTTGATCGCGGCCGGACGGGCGCCGAATACGGAGCACTTGAACTTGGAATCCGTCAACGTGAGGTACGACCGCGAGGGAGTCGAAGTCGACGATCACATGCGGACCACCAACCCTCGCATTTATGCTGCGGGCGACATCTGTTCGAAGTACAAGTTCACGCACGCGGCCGACTTCCAAGCGCGCATCGTGATTCAAAACGCGCTGTTTGCCGTTGGACCGTTTGGGAAGAAGAAGGCCAGCGACTTGGTCATCCCATGGGCAACGTACACGTCGCCAGAAGTTGCCCATGTAGGGTTGTACGAGAGGGAGGCCAAGAGCGCCGGCATCGAGATCGACACCTACGTCCAGCACTTTGCCGAAGTCGATCGTGCGGTTCTTGAAGGACAGGACGACGGATTCGTAAAAGTTCACACCAAGAAAGGTACCGATACGATTGTCGGCGCGACGATCGTTGCTGAGAATGCGGGCGATATGATTTCGGAGATCACACTGGCGATGGTCGGCGGCTTAGGTCTGGGGAAAATTGCCGCCGTGATCCATCCCTATCCGACGCAAGCCGAAGCGATTCGCAAACTGGGCGATCAATTCAATCGCACCCGGTTGACGCCGCTTAGCAAAAAGTTGCTCGACTTCCTTCGATGGGTCAACGTGGGCATCTGAGAGAACGTGCACTCGCACATTTTTTGCGTCTGCTTGTGCCGATGGGCGCGCCTGGATCGCATTCACTGTGCGGTAATCGCACGGAAATCAGCACTGTGCGTCTTGGTCCGAAACATGCGTTTCACTGAACAACGATGATGCAATCGATTGTGGCTAAGTCGCAGTCTTGCGTTACTCGTAATCGCAGAACGACCACGCAAGGTGAGGCAATGGCACAACACGAAATTAAATGTCGCTTCTTTTCTCAAGAAGATCTTTTAGGGTCCGGATGTCTCGATATCGGGATGTCGATCGAGGCGGCCGAAAAGGCCATGCTCGCTTACGAAGCGGGGGACGTTTTGTTTCCAGAAAAGATCGTCCAAATCTTCAACGATGAAACGCAAGAACGAATCAACTGCCTTCCGGCGACTTTCAAGTCCGACAAAATCTGTGGTGTGAAGTGGGTATCGGTGTTCCCGCCGAACCCGGTCAAACATGGCATTCAAAATCTGTCTGCGGTGATCATTCTTTCGGAGATCGAGCACGGCTTTCCCATCGCATTTATGGAGGGAACCCTTTGTTCCAACATTCGTGTGGGAACCATGGGCGCGATTGCGGCGAAACACTTGGCCAAGAAAGATTCCGAGACGATCGGTTTCATTGGGGCCGGGGAACAAGCAAAGATGCACCTGATTGCGATGAAGACGGTGCTTCCGGATCTTCGCTTGTGCCGAGTCGCAGCGAAGGATCCTGCTGAGGAAGTGACGTTCGTCAACGAGATGTCGGCGATTCTTCCCGGCCTGCAATTCGAGCAAGCAAACTCGGATCTGGAACGCGCCACCCGTAACGCAGATGTCATTGTCACGGCCACTAGCGCGCAAGCGCCGTTGTTGAAAGCCTCTTGGATGAAACCCGGTGCTTTCTACAGCCACGTCGGTGGCTGGGAAGACGAGTACGCGGTGGCGCTGGCTTGTGAGAAAATCGTCTGCGACGACTGGAACACGGTGAAGCATCGCACGCAAACATTGAGCCGCATGTACAAGGATGGCAAGCTTACAGATGACGACATCCACTGCGACTTGATCGATCTGATCAGCGGCAAGAAGAAAGGCCGCATGAACGACCAGGAACGTACCTACTTCAACGCCGTCGGTCTTGCCTACGTCGATGTTGGAATCGCAATGGCGATGTACCAGAGAGCGATGGAAGCCGGCATGGGACAAGACCTGCAAGTGCAGCACGACATGATCTTTGAACACGCCCGTCTGAAGGACTGGGTTCGCGTTTAGGTCTCAATGGTGCAAGAACAGCGTTCCCGTCGGCGATCGCGTCCTCGGCGACCGCAATTCGTTCGTTGCTGGTGTGATCGATCGCCTCGGTCTTGGATCCACTAGTTTTTTCCATCCGTCGTTTGAACGGCGTGGGCAGCAAGTTCGGCTTCGATTTCCTTTTTCGCTTCTAGCTTTGATTCCATTTCCTGAAGCCGAATTCGTTCCTGTTCTTCAAACTCATCCTGCTCTTCAACTGACTGAATGTGTTCCTTGTCGCCCTGGTAACCCGCACGACGACGATCGAGTTTTTCAACATCTTCCAGATCGCCATAGAGGATCAGCGTATCGTTGACGCGGACCACGTCTTCGCCACGCGGAGTTCCGTGGAAGATGCCTCCGGAACGACGAATGCTTAGCACGAGGATGCCTTCGTCGGAAAGTCGCAGTGAAGCCAGGTTCTTGTCGGCAAGCCAATCACCTTTTTCGACTAGCATTTCGGTGATTGCATAGCCTCGCGACAGTTCCAGCAGGGCGACGTAGTCACGGACGTCGATATCGGTGAATCGCTTCAAGCACCACGCGATCACGCGATTCATATGGCGTTCGATCCAGCGACTGGTAAAGACATACCACAGAGAGCTGACGCCGCCGACGAAAACCAACAGCAACCACCAACGGGCTTGTGCGGTCGAAGTGCTCGTGCTCATGACGGAAACCATCACGGTCGCACCGACCGTGGCCACCCCCAAGTTCCCCAATAACATGAGCGTCGCAACGATCTGTCGACGAACCGGATGCTTGACAATCATCTCGGATTCGTGAGTCGTGTAACCCGCACCGGTAAACGCCGATCGAGCCTGAAACTTTGCCGCTTCTCGTGACATCCCGGTAAACATTAGCGCCATCGCTGCAACGCGAGTGACGATCATTGACAGCGCCAATGCGGCCAACAAAGAAACAATGGGAAAGAGGCCGACCAATCAGGGACTCCAATCAACAGGACTTGCCGCTACTGTTTGCTCGAATTGAGGTTAGCCATCCGTTGAACGTCACGATCGACTTACCGGAACAGCCTAAACGCTGCTAATCCGTGTCGTGATTCATCGATGATGAAGACGCGAGACTTTGAAGAAGAGTGCCTGCCAAACAGTGCGAAAACCAGTCTAGTTCCGCGTCGATGTTCGCGATAGCCGGACGTCTATCGCGATTCGGTGATCCGAACCGTCAACGATGCCCCCGATCCAAGCGGCCAAGTCGGGGCTTGCTCGGTTGGCCAACAGAAACTAACGTGAACAAAAAGCCACCTCCGTTTGCCAATCGATTCCTATGCAGTACGCCGAACTGCACTGCAAAAGCAATTTTTCGTTTCTGGAGGGTGCTTCGCATCCCGACGAACTGGTCGAACGGGCGGCCGAACTGGGCTACCACGCGATCGCGCTTACGGATCGCGAGTCGCTTGCCGGCGTGGTTCGCGGATTGGCGCCTGCAAAAGAACAGGGGCTGAAGTACATCGTCGGCGCTGAGCTTCACCCCATCGACAGTCCTTCGATGGTGGTGTGGCCGACCGACCGCACGTCCTATGGGCAACTGTGTCGCTTGATTTCGCGTGGACGCTTGCGTGCCGAGAAAGGCACCTGCGAATTGCAGTTTTCGGACATCGCCGAATTCAGTGACGGTTTGATCGCCGGGGTGATTCCAACGATCGAGGAAGTGACCGGGGCGTCATCACCGCAGACGCCCAAGCTGGCAAAGTTTTTGCGATCGACGTTTCGCGACACGTTTGGCAGTCGCGGGTATTTGCTTTGCGAATTGCACCTGGGCGTCGACGACCAGCAATCCGTCGACCGACTGCGTCGTTTGTCGATCGGTTGCGATGTTCCGTTGGTTGCCAGCGGCGATGTCCATTATCACTCGCCGCCGCGAATGTTGATGCATGATTTGGTGACCGCGATTCGTCGTGGCATCACGATCGAATCGATCACGATCGATCGATTCGCCAACAGTCAACGTTGCCTGCGATCGCTGGATGACATTGCCAATCTGTATCGCGAGATTCCCGACGCGGTTGCTCGGACGATTGAGATCGCGGATCAGTGCGCGTTTCGTCTTGATGAATTGCGGTACGAGTATCCGGCGGAATTGGCGCCCTCGGGAATGAGTCAACTGGAACACTTGCGGCGTTTGACTTGGGAAGGCGCGTTGCAGCGATGGCCCGATGGAGTGCCCGACAAGGTGATCGAACAGATCCGTCACGAGATGCGTTTGATCGGCGACCTGCGGTACGAAGCCTATTTCTTAACGGTTTGGGATATGGTTCGCTTTGCCCGATCGCGAGGCATTTTGTGTCAGGGTCGCGGATCGGCGGCTAATTCCGCGGTCTGCTATTGCTTGGGTGTGACCAGCGTTGACCCCAGCCAAACGGATCTGTTGTTCGAGCGGTTCGTCAGCCGCGAACGCGACGAAGCGCCCGACATCGACGTCGACTTCGAACATCAACGACGCGAGGAAGTGATTCAGTATCTATACGACAAATACGGTCGCGACCGTGCCGGGATGACGGCCGTGGTCACCACCTATCGAACGCGCAGCGCGGTTCGCGAAGTCGGCAAAGCGTTGGGCGTTTCGGCGGATGCGATCGATGCGATTTCGAAACTGAGTGGCAGCGGCGAAGAATTTGACGAGCGTTGCCGATCAGGCGGACTGGACACCGCCAGCGACATCGGCAAGCGGTTTGTGTATTTGGTCAAAACGTTGGTCGGTTTTCCTCGCCACCTGTCCCAGCACGTCGGCGGCATGGTCATGACGGCTGGCAATTTGTGTGAATTGTGTCCGGTCGAAAACGCGTCGATGCCGGGACGGACGGTGATCCAGTGGAACAAGGACGACTTGGACGAGCTTGGAATTTTGAAAGTCGATGTGCTGGCACTAGGCATGCTATCGGCCATTCGGCGGTGCTTTGAGATGGTCGAAATGCATCACGGGCGCGAGTTGTCGCTCGCCAACATTCCGCCCGATGACAAGCCGACCTACGACATGATTTGCCGAGCCGACACAACGGGGGTGTTCCAGATTGAAAGTCGGGCTCAGATGAGCATGTTGCCGCGACTTCGGCCTCGCTGCTACTACGATCTCGTCGTCGAAGTCGCCATCGTGCGGCCCGGCCCGATCCAGGGCAACATGGTGCATCCGTTTTTGAAGGCTCGCGAAAACCCGTCGGCCGTCGTGTACCCCAACGACGCGATTCGCGGCGTGTTGGAAAAGACGCTCGGTGTGCCCATTTTTCAGGAACAGGCGATGCGGTTGGCGGTTGTCGCGGCCGGATTCACACCGGGGGAAGCCGACCAACTTCGTCGCGCAATGGCGGCGTGGCGGCGTCCCGGAGTGATCGACAAGTTTCGCATCAAGTTGCTTGATGGCATGAACGCCAATGGGTTGACCGGCGAGTTTGCCGAGCATGTGTTCAACCAAATTCGCGGCTTTGGCGAGTACGGATTTCCGGAGTCGCATGCGGCCAGTTTTGCGTTACTGGTTTACGCATCGTGTTATTTGAAGTGCCACTATCCGGCCGCGTTCTGTGCCGCGATTTTGAACAGCCAACCGATGGGTTTTTATGCGCCAGCACAATTGATATCCGATGCGATCAAGCACGGTGTCGAAGTGCGGCCCGTCGACATCAACCACAGCGATTGGGACACGACGCTGGAAGTCGCCAAAGAAACGATGGCGATCCGCTTGGGGCTTCGTACGATCAGCGGATTTGCTAAAACGCCAGGCCTCGCACTGGTGGAACACCGCCGAATCGGCGGCGCATACACTTCGATGAACGACTTGGTCCGACGCGCCGGCACCGGCAAAGGCGTGTTGAAGACGCTGGCGGATGCGGACGCGTTGGGGTCGTTGGCGACGGACCGTCGTGCCGCGGTTTGGCAATCGCTCGGCCAAGAGAAAAAACCGGGTGGGACACCTTTGCTGGATGCTATCGACGATCAGGACGATGCACCGGAGGGGTTGATCCCAATGACGGCCCAGGAAGAAGTGTTCGCCGACTATCAAACGACGGGCCTAAGTTTGAAGGCACATCCGATTTCGTTTGTGCGAGACGACTTGCGAGACCTTGGGTGTGTTTGCGCCGATGAGCTTGCTGATTTGCGAGACGGGCGACACGTTCGCGTCGCGGGCTTGGTATTGCTAAGGCAACAGCCGTCGACGGCCAAGGGTATCGTGTTTGTCACGATCGAGGACGAAACTGGATCGATGAACCTGGTGTTGTTCCAAGCCGTTTGGCAACGATTCTTTCGGATCGCAAAGACTTGCAACGGTTGGATCGTCGACGGGAAACTGGAAAACCGCAGCGGCGTGATTCACGTTGTTGTCAGCCGCGTCAGCGACCTGAGCACCGACGTTGATTTCGGTGGCGGCAACGAACGTTTGACGCCACACTCTCGCGACTTTCGATAGCGAGTGGGTTACAGAATCGATTCCGCAACAAGGCGTTCACGTTTGATTTGAACCAATTCGATGTGCCATTGGCCGACGTCGTTGGGGTCGATCAGGTATTGCATGAAAAACTGGACGACTTGGTCGCTTCCGTCCGCGCGCCAATTGACTTCTGCGCGGTCGATGCCGAATTGGTGGTAGACACGAACGGGGCTGTCGAGCTTCCAATCGGCCCCGGGTCCCTGGCGACGCATTTCAATGTGCGCGCCGTTGCCGCGGAACTCGTCGATCGCGGTAGGCTGCGATTCCATCGGCATCCCCGACTCGTCAGCTCCATCGCCATTCTGTTCTTCGTCGTTGACGTAGAAGTCGCTCAAGGGCATCGTTTCGGCGAATCGGTTTTTGTAGTCTTTGCCCAACTCGATGGCCAATTCCTCGAAGTCGTTGGCAACCAGTTCCATGTACTGGTGGGTGTAGTACTTGGCTTGAGATCCAAGCGTGTAGCTCTTCAACGCGACTACGCCGTACCCGCAGGCGGCGAAAGCGATTGCCAAGGAAAGGCCGATCATGGCGGGGGTCCGGCCCGCCGGTTTCCGCCCGTAATAGGGCCGCAGCGCGAACAAGCCGAACACGATCGCCAAAGCAGGGAAGACTAAGGCGGGCAATCCAACCAGCGCGACGACGCTGATCAGTCCCAGCAAAAGGCACACGTAGCCCGAGAATCGCAGCGGAACGACGCCCTCGATTTCTTCATACCCGGTTTCGGCGTGCATTTGCGGCACGCCGCCCAAAATCGAAGCGTTTTTGTCATCACCTTTCGGCGAAGCGGTGGCTGAATCGGTGGTCGAGTCCGCAGTCATGGATGCGTCAAAGTCGAAACGAAGGAAAACGAGCGAGGTAGAATCCGGACCGTCCCGGATCTCCTTGTCGCATTGCTACGCACGATCCTGTCGAAAGGTTTTCGACGATTTAGGCGGCTCGGCGAATTTCGGTCGCTGCGTATTTCGTTGGGTCGGGAAAAACGGCGTTCGGAATCGTTTGAGCAGGGGCGTCGGCCTGGGATTCCAAGCCCAACGAACCGCCGATCCACTGGGCCGCTCTCTCCGACGCGCCAGCTCGAGCGTGAACGGCTCGCAAGTCATCCAATTGGCGAAGCAGCGACTGGAAATAGAACTCGTCCCCGATCATGGCATCGACCGACGCGGTCAAGAATTCGATCGCAGGCTCTTCCGATCCCACCGAAACCATTTCTGGGAACACCGCACGATCCCCCATCAGATTCGGCAGCGTCAGGCTGCGAGTTTTGACCAACAGCCGGCCGACGGTGTACAGGAAACGCCCGACGCGATAGACCACAGTGGCGGGGGTTCGGCGAGCCATCAATTCCAACGAGACGCTGCCGCTGACCATCATCGCACAGCGGGCGACTTCGATGACTTCGCTGGTCCGATCGACAAAGAACTCGATCGGCAAATCTGCGTCCGCCGGTGTCATTTGATCGCGACACCACAAACACTGGCTGTCGCGATAGGCGGCGACTAAGAATTTGGCGTCGGGATGCTTCACCGCCAACCGGCGGATCGATTCCAACATCATCGGCCAATTGCGATGCACTTCGTGGTTGCGAGATCCGGGCAGCACCGCGACTAAGATTTCACCACGACGCGACTTCGCGCGAAGCTGGTCGACGGTGGGAGCGTCCAGAGTCGCGTTCTGAACAGCATCAAAGAACGGATGGCCGACGTAGGTCGAAGGAATTCCGGCGGCGGAAAAGTAGTTTTCTTCGACCGGCAAAACGGCCAGGACGTGATCCACCGACTTCCGCATTTTGCGAGTCCGCCAACCGCCCCACGCCCACAATTGGGGCGGACAATAATAGTAAACTGGGATGCCGTATTTTTTGGCGCGTTTGGCGATGTGCCAATTGAATCCGGGGAAGTCCACCAAGACGACCGCATCGACGTCGCCGGCGCGAAACACGTCCTCGGCTTGGTCAGCGAACGCAAAGAATTGGCGCAGCTTGGGCAGGACTTCTAGCAATCCCACGACGGCGTGCTGTGTCAGATCGAGGTCGATTCGGCAACCGGCCTTTTTCATTTCGGCGCCGCCGAAGCCTCGTGTCCGGACGCCGGGATAGTGATTTCCGATCGCACGGATCAGCCGACCAGCGTGCTGGTCCCCGCTGGGTTCGCCGACGGAAAAGAAGATGGTTTGGGACATGACCGACCACGAGACCGAATGTGCGGGGAAACAACCGACGTTTCGTCGCAGTCATCGATAGACAAAATCCGTTGGTGGCGTCAACGTCGACCGGGCTTGCAGCAAGCTAGCAATCGTTTTTCAAAAATCGGCCGCCCTCCAACCTCGCACTCAGTTGCCATCACGCTCCAGGCGACGGCTACTTTTGACGGTCCAAACCAAAAAAAACGACCCGCCGGAGTTTCCTCCGGCAGGTCGTTTTGTCACGTCACGTCTAGTTGGGATCAGTGGATCCTCACTTCGCTTTATCAGCGGGTGAAGACGGCACTGGCCTGAACGACGCGACGCTTTTGAGTCACGCTAGCACTTGGATCAACGATCGGTGCTGGTGGCATCGGAGCAGCTTCGATGTGCTGATGCGATTCCATCGGTGCAGCCATGGGAGCCGGCATCGGTGCCGAGTAGGTAGCTCCACCCGAGCAACCGCACGATGGTGCAGCAACTGCACCGGCGTAGGTTGGTGCCGAGCAACCGCAACCCGAGTCGCAGCCGGTGTCGCAACCGCAGCTGCTTTTGCAGCCGAGGTTGCCGAACAAACGGTTCAGCAAGTTGCCGCTACCGATTTTGCACGATCCACAGCCGCTGTCGCATCCGCTATCGCAAGTCGCCATTTCGCAACCGCAAGCGGGTGCTTCGCAGCCGATGCTGCAACCCGAGTCGCATCCGCAAGCGTTGTTACGGCTGAACAGCTTCGACAGCAATCCGCCACACTTCGCTCCCGATCCGCAACCGCAGCCGCTGTCGCAAGACGCGACTTCTTCACAGCCGCAAGGTGCCGAGACTTCGCAGCCGCAAGCTGGTTCGTTGCAACCACAGTCGCCACCGCCGAGCTTCGACAACAGGCCACACCCGGAGCTACCGCAACCGCAAGCTGGTGCTTCGCAACCACATGCTGGTTCAGCCGAGCAACCGCAAGCTGGTTCGGCACATCCGCAAGCTGGTGCTTCGCAACCACATGCTGGTTCAGCCGAGCAACCACAAGCTGGTTCGGCACAACCACAAGCAGGTGCTTCGCAACCGCAAGCTGGTTCAGCCGAGCAACCGCAAGCCGGAGCTTCCATTGCACAGCCGCAAGCTGGTGCTTCGCAACCGCAAGCTGGTTCGGCACAACCGCAGTTGTTGCCGCCAAGCTTCGATAGCAATCCGCATCCGCCGCAGGCAGATTCGGCGCCACAGGCTGGCTCTACAGCACAGCCACAGGATGGTACTTCGCAGCCCGAGTCACAGCAGCTGTTGGCACTGCCACAGCCCTTGATTCCGAGCATACGATCCAAAAGGTCAAAACCAAAGCTTTGGCTGCACAGGGTACAACCAATAACCAAAGTCATAGTAGTGATAATCCGCTTCATTGGAGCCACGTCTCCCTAATCTCTTCGTTGTGCGGTCTGATATTCGGAGTATGCGAAACACGAGATGCCCCTGGGTCGAAACTTCAATCGAACAGGGACGAGGCGCACTCGGCGGACGAAGACGCCAGCGAACATGCCTCGATTCCCTCAGCGACCACTTAACGAGCCGGGTGCGGACACCCGGCCCGCCGACTTCGTTCTGGTCACTCTGGTTCGTTTGTCGTTTCCCTTGCAGATGCGTCGACTTCGGTGATCCAACGTTCGTCGGATTGGGCCGATTTCGACTCCCGCAAGGAAGTCATCTCATGTCTATCTCGAACACCCCAAGACGGTAACATCCAATGTCACCACCTCTTTTGGGTCTACCACAGCGAATAAATCTGCTAACCACGAGCCAGCGATTCCATCGTTGCGGTCAATATGCGTATCGACGTCCCAGCAGCGGTGAATCAGTGTTCTGGGGGATTTTCGGGCTGTTGCTAAGGTTTGCCGCCTGGGGGAAACTCGCCAAATGTTCCTAGGTTCTGCATTCCCCGGGTCGTGCGCGTGGCGGATCCGGTGCGATCGGTATAAACTGTCTCCGTCGCCTGCTTCGTGCCAGAAAAGTCTCCCCATCAGGCACAAAGCGGACCCACCCTGCCTCTGCGTCTATTGTCATCCTCGCGTCGCCAAAACCCTCGGAAATCGCTCGCGTGAGCTCCCATCCCGATGTCGTCGACCTGAATCAACTGCCGCCGACCCCGTGCCCCTGTGGCATCGCCCGGCGGGCATTTAACGATCGCACAGAATTTCCGGGCACCGTCCACCTGACCGAAATCAACCGTGACGCCCAAAAGCACTATCACCGGGACCACACCGAGGTCTACGTCATTCTGGAATGCCAAGCGGATGCCGCGATCGAACTCGACGGAGTCGCGATCCCCGTGAAACCGCACACCGCAATCCTGATTCGCCCTGGTGTTCGCCACCGGGCAATCGGCGAAATGAAAACCATGATCATTTGCACACCTGATTTTGATCCCGCCGACGAGCACTTTGATTGATCGGTTGCCCGTGCGACCCGTTCGCGACTGACGAACATCCCAGCGTCAGACGCCTAGACCCCCAACCTTACCGAAAACCCCGATTTCACCCCCATGAACTTGAGTCCCAGGAAGATTGCCGCGATCGTAATGTTCGCCGTCTGCGCCTTGATCTTGTCGCTGGATCCCGGCATCGCGTCGGCTGCCGATTGGCCGTACTGGCGAGGGCCTTCGTTCGATGGGGTCGCCGAAGCCGAAGGATTGCCAGACAACTGGGATCCCGATGGCGGCGAAGGCAGCAATGTGCTGTGGCAACGAGACGATATCGGCGGACCCTGCACACCGGTCGCCATGAACGGGCGGCTCTATACGATCCAGCGCGCCGACCCCGGCACCCCTCGTGAAGCCGAACGAGTCGTTTGCTTGGACGCCAAAACCGGCGAAACGCTATGGGAGAATCGCTACAACGTTTGGATGTCCGACGTACCGGCCGAACGGATCGGTTGGTCCAGCGTCGTGGCCGATCCGACGTCGGGCAATGTGTACGCGCTCGGTTCCTGTGACGTTTTTCAGTGCATCGACGGCGAAACCGGCGAGACCATTTGGAGCATCCCGCTGCACGAACAGTTCGGGATGTTATCAACCTATGGCGGACGCACCAATTTCCCCGTCGTCCACGAAGACTTGGTGATCATCAGCGGCGTGATCATCAACTGGGGTGAAAAGGCGAAACCGAATCACCGCTTGATGGCCATGGACAAGACAACCGGCGAAGTGCGTTGGTTCTCGGGCACCCGCGACTTGCCCTACGACACGACCTATTCGGCGCCCAGCATCGTGACGATCGACGGCCAACGTCAACTGATCATCGGCGGTGGCGACGGTGCGATCTGGGGATTCCAACCTCGCACGGGCAAACCGCTGTGGCATTACGACTTGTCGATGCGAGGCATCTTCGCGACGCCGCTTGTCGTCGGCAACAAAGTGTTTGCCAGCCACAGCGAAGAGAACGTCGCGCCCAGCAACAACGTGATGGGTGGCGTCGTCGGGCTCAGCATTACCGGGACCGGCGATGACACCAAAGTCGAAGAGATGTGGAAACAACTGGAAGTCGTTTCGGGTTACAGCGAACCGGTCATGATCGGCAACCGACTGTACTTGGTCGACGACCGCTGCAAGATGTGGATTTTCGACGCCGAAACGGGTGAAGCTCTGGTGGAACAAAAGTCGTTCGTCGGAAGTCGCCAACGGGCGGCGTTGCTCTACGCCGACGGCAAGATCTATGTGTTGACCGAGAACGGTCGTTGGGCGACGGTCAAACCGACCGAGGACGGATTCGAAGTCTTGAACAAGGGCCGTGTCCGAGGCGTCGGCTTCGCCGCCTCGCCGATCGTCGCGGATGGCCGACTGTATTTCCCTAGTTCCACGACGCTGTACTGTGTCGGTACCGAATCGGGAAAGCAAACGCCCGTCACGATGGCCGAAGCGATGGGAACCGAAACTCCGATCTCGGAAAATCCTGATGTCACTCAATTACAAATTGTTCCGACCGAATCGGTTTTGAAACCCGGCGAATCGATCCAGCTGACGGTCAACCGGTTCAACAAACTGGGTCAACCGATCACCGACGATTCGGGTGACATCACGTTCACCGTTGAAGGCCCGGGCTCGATCAGCAGCTCGATCGACGGATCGACCTATACCGCGCCCGCCGACGTGGCGCACACCGGCGCCGTGATCACGGCCAAGTCGGGTACGGCCACGGGTGAAGCGCGCGTTCGCATCGTCCCACCGCTGCCTTGGAAATTCACCTTCGATGGACTCCAAGATCCGCCGCTTTCTTGGGTCGGTGCCCGTTATCGACACGTCATCAAGGACATCGACGGATCGCCGGCACTGGTGAAGATCACGACCATTCCTAAAGGCGCTCGCAGCCGTGCCTGGATGGGGCCGAGCGACTTGAAGGAATACACCATCGAAGCCGACGCGATGGGCAAACGCATGAGCGAGCAATTGGCCGACATCGGATTGACCAACCACGGTTACGTCTTGGATCTGATGGGCGAAAGCCAACAATTGCAAATTCGATCGTGGTCGGCCCAGCTTCGGATGGCGGAAACGGTCGACTTCCCTTGGAAGGAAAGCACTTGGTATCGGATGAAATTCCGATGCGACATCGAAAGCGAACCGCCGGCCGCCGTGGCCGTGCTTCGCGGCAAGGTGTGGCCTCGCGATGAACCGGAACCCGAGGATTGGACCATCACCGCTCGCGACGAATCGCCCAACTTGGCGGCCAGTCCCGGACTTTATGGCAATGCGAAAGTTGCTGAGCTGTATCTGGATAACATCGAAGTCAAGGCGAACGAATAGCAGACCGCTCGGGCCGTAATCAGCCACGGTCTTTGCGTCTATCAAAACTTTAAAACTGAATCTAACAACCACCACTGCCAGAACGATCGCTGGCACACTTTCATTTCGAAACCGATAACATGTTCAAAAAAGAAATCTCGACTTGGGCGTTCTTGCTTTTCGCCTCACTCTTGGGCAGTGCGACAACGGTCGCTCTTAGCGGATGCACGCCACCGCCGATCCCAGAGGCCAATACCTCAACGGCGCTAGACGATGATCCCGTGGACAGCAACGTGACGGCAACGAACAGCAACGTCACGACCGCAGGCGGCCCTTCCGCCGCCGTCGATTTGCCGATGGCGTTGGTACCGCCGAAAACGATGTCCACCAAGGCGGCCGTCGCGTTGGTATCGACGACGTCTGCTGACACCACCGAAACTTCCGCACCGGAAGACGTCCAAAGCGCGGGTGGTGATTGGCCCCAGTGGGGCGGAACGCGGATGCGCAACAACGCGCCCGGCGTGACGGGACTGCCCGAAGAATGGAATATCGGCAAGTTCGATCGCCGATCGGGCGAGTGGGATAATTCCAAAGCCGCAAACATTCGTTGGTACGCCAACCTGGGCAGCCAGACGTACGGAAACCCCGTCGTCTCGGGCGGTCACGTTTACGTCGGCACCAATAACGGCGCCGGTCACATCAAACGCTATCCCTCGGAAGTCGACCTCGGTTGCCTGTTGGCGTTTGACGAGAAGAACGGCGAATTTTTGTGGCAACACAGCAGCGAAAAACTGATCACCGGCCGCGTCCATGACTGGCCCCTGCAAGGCATCTGCTGTGCGCCGCTTGTCGAAGGCAATCGGCTTTGGTTCGTCACCAGCCGTGGCGAAGTGCGATGCTTGGACACCGAAGGTTTCTATGATGGCGAAGACGACGGACCGGTCAAAGACGAAGCCGCCAACGTCGCCGAAATCATGAACGCCGGACCGGCCGCCGCTGCCCACGCCGCAACACTGGCATCCCTAGCCGAAGGCAAATTGTCCGACGCCGCGAAAGCCAAACTGGCCGAAGCCGGCGAACCGCTGGAAGGTGACGCCAAAGTCGAAACCGTCACGGCGGACAAAGTATGGAAAGCGACCGGCAACTTCGGCGGCGTCGATCGCACGATCACGATGAAGCAAATCGGTCCGAAGATCATGTTCATCAAATCGCTTGGCGTGGACGACAAACGCGACGCCGATGTGGTTTGGGTGTTCGACATGATGGGGCCGACCATGGGCGTCAGCCAGCACAATATGTGTGCGTGCAGCGTGACCAGCTATGGCGATCTGTTGTTCGTCAACACATCGAACGGTTTGGACGAATCGCACATCAACTTGCCGGCGCCCGATGCGCCTAGTTTCATTTGCATGGACAAGAACACCGGCGAAGTGATCTGGACCGACTCGTCACCGGGTCGCAACATTCTGCACGGTCAATGGTCCAGCCCCGCCGTCGCCGAACTCGGCGGAGTCGCACAGGCTTTATTCGCGGGTGGCGACGGAATCCTTTACAGTTTCGCAGCTGACCGCGGCAAAGACGGCAAGCCCGAATTGTTGTGGAAGTTCGACTGCAACCCGAAGACGACCGTTTGGAAATTGGGCGGTGAAGGTACACGCAACAACTTGATTGCAACGCCGGTCGCTTATGACGGACGCGTGTACATCGCCGTCGGCCAAGACCCCGAACACGGCGAAGGCGAAGGCCACTTGTGGTGCATCGATCCGACCAAGCGAGGCGACGTGTCGCCGACGCTGGCGATGAAACTGGAAGACGGCAAACGCGTGCCGATTGAGCATCGCCGCGTGCAAGCCGTTGAACCGGAGGATGGCGAAGTCGAAGTCGATAACCCGAACTCGGCTGTTGTTTGGCACTACTCGATGTTCGATTCCAATGGAGACGACGAAATCGACTTTGAAGAGGAAATGCACCGTTCGATCGGCACCTGCGCGATCAAGGACGATGTCCTTTACGTTGCCGACTTCTCGGGGTTGGTTCATTGCTTGGACGCCAAGGGAACCAAGGACGGTAAGCCGATCGTTCACTTCACCTATGACATGCTCGCCCAAAGCTGGGGAAGCGCCCTGATCACCGACGGACGCGTCTTCATCGGTGACGAAGACGGCGACGTGGCGATCTTTGAATTCGGTCCCGAACACAATGAGCCCATGGACGAGATCAACATGGGAAGTAGCGTCTACAGTACGCCGGTGGCTGCCAACAAGACGATCTTTGTCAGCACCAAAGACAAGCTGTTCGCCATCGGTGAAACGGATTGAACCCGCGGACGGAACGCGGAACGGCCAATCCGTTCGAACTCGAGAGGATCGCATTTTGCGAAAGACCTCTCGGACTATTTACACAACTGATCTGAAGAACATGTCAAAGACTCTCCTGGACTGTGGAAACTGCGGTCCCGATTTCAATTCGATCCGTCAAATGGTGACGTCGAATTTCAATGCCTCGGTCGTGCAGTCGCATGGTACCGAGGACACGCTCGATATGCTTCGCCAGCGGAAGATCGATTTGGTCACCGTGAATCGAAAACTCGATCGCGATTACACCGATGGAATGGAAGTCATCAAGGCGATCAAGGCCGACCCGGAACTGTCGGACATTCCGGTGATGTTGGTCACCAACTATGACGAACATCAAGACGCTGCGGTCAAAATCGGTTGCGCCCGTGGATTCGGGAAACTGTCGATCGGTGATGCGGCGACGAAAGCCATGTTGGAACCCTACTTGGGTGAACGGAAAAAGAAGTGACGCCACCACTTGGCGGAAGCGGCACGCTGGTCATCGCGATTGCGTTCGGCCTTGCCGCGGGGGCACTGGTGGGAATCCAACCCAGTGTCAACGGTCATTTGGGGCGGCATGTCGTTCATCCGCTGCAGGCTTCGTTGATCTCGTTTGCCAGCGGCACGGCCATCTTGATGGTGATGTCGGTCGCCGGCGGGATTTTTCCTCCTCGCTTCACAATGTCACCGTTTTCGATGCCGTGGTGGGTCTGGGCTGGCGGTGCGATGGGCGTCTTTATGGTGACCAGTTCGTTGATTCTGGTCCCGCGGATCGGCTCGCTGCCCTGGTTTGCAGCCATCATGACCGGCCAGGTCGTCGCTGCGGTGTTGTTGGACCACTACGGATGGCTGGGAAATGACCGCGCCGTTGCGTCGCCGGTCCGGTTGGCCGGGGCGGGGCTGCTGATCGCCGGATTGGGCCTGATTGTGTACGCCAAGCATTCTGAACATTTGTCACCTTCAGTTTCCATCGAAACGGCGGCCGATACGACTCACGCGAATTCGGCCGACTCGGATCCCAAATCCTGACGCGACCTCGCAAATTTCTGGGCGTCAAGTACGATCGACGGCCGACCCACGGTTGAGGCAACTTTTGCGGGCCTCTATTTTAGAGCCCACTGAACCACAATCCACCTGCGCCGGCCTCGCCCGATGATGAAGTACCGCCAACTCGACCGAATCACCTCGCTAACCCCGGGCAAGGTGCTGATCGCCGAGCGAACGCTGCGCGCCGAAGAACAGTACCTGGAAGACCATTTTCCGCGATTTCCGGTCATGCCGGGCGTCATGATGCTGGAAGCCCTGCATCAGGCGGCGATTTGGCTGATCCGGGTCGGTGACGGGTTCCAAACGCCCTTGGTGCTGCTAAGGGAAGTCCGCGGCGTCAAGTTCGGCGACTTCCTGGCCCCCGGCGAGACGCTGAAAATTACCGCCGAAGTACTGAAAGTTGACGGCAATCGCACCACAATCAAAGCCAACGCCATGAAGGGCGACCGTGTCACCGTCACGGCCCGATTGGTGCTCGAAACGTGCCGCAGCGACGATCCGGCGCGGCTGGGCACCGATGAAGACGTCCGAAAGCAAGCCGAAACGCAATTTCGCGAATTGTTCGGCGATGTTACGCTCTCGGTTTGAAATTTCGCCAAACCAAACATTGAAATCCAACTTTTCACAAAGGAATCCCCGATGGCACTGTCCCAAGAAGATATTTTCGCGAAGGTCCAAGCCGCTCTGGTCGACGCATTGGGCGTCGATGATGACGAAGTTGAACGCAGCGCGACGCTGGTTGGCGATCTCGGTGCCGAGTCGATCGACTTTCTAGACATCGTCTTCAAGCTTGAGAAGTCGTTCGACATCACGATCCCTCGCGAAGAACTTTCGCCCGAAGACATTTTGACCAATAGCCAATACGTCCAAGACGGCGTCGTCACTGCCGACGGTATGGCCGAACTGAAGCGTCGGATGCCTTGGGCCAACTTGAGCGAGTTCGAAAAGAACCCACGCGTCCAAGACTTCGGCAACTTGTTGACCGTTGGCGACCTTTGTAACTACGTCGGCAGCAAGGTCGGCGAATAGCCGTTCCGAGTCCTCCACTGGAAATCCGATGCGTTGGTTCTGGGTTGATCGATTTACCGAATTTGTTAGCGGCTCTCACGCTTGCGGGATCAAGAATATCTCGTTGGCCGAAGAAGCCGTTGACGAATACTATCCCGGCTACGCGATGCTGCCCCCAACGTTGATCATCGAAGGGATGGCACAGTTGGGTGGTATTTTGGTTGCGGAACACTTCAAGTTTGAAAAACGCGTTGTCCTTGCCAAAGTCGGAAGGGCCGAATTTTTTCAGCCCGCGCGGACCGGCGACCAGCTGACGTATGAAGTCAAACTTGATGCGGTACAGGAGCACGGCGCTACCGTTACGAGCACCAGCCATTGTGACGGCAAAATGCAAGCCGAGATCGACTTGATGTTTGCCTTCCTAGAAGCTGGCGACACGCGTTTTCCGGACGGGCCTTTGTTCGCGCCGGGCGACCTTGAAGGCATGCTGCGAATGATGAATTTTTTCCATGTCGCCGTTGATGCGGACGGCAATCCGGTTCCGATTTACGAGAATCTGTAACCACCGTTTCAGCGAATTTGTTTTCGTTCCCCCACAAACCTTTTCAAAGCAAACTCCATGCGTCGTCGCGTCGTCATCACCGGAATCGGCATGATCAATCCGATGGGGCACGACGCCCAAACCGTTTGGGGTGGATTGAAGGAAGGCAAGAGCGGCGTCGCACGAACAACGTTGTTCGATGCCACCGGCTTTCCCACCAAGATCAGCGCCGAAGTCAAGAATTGGGATATCACCGATTGCGGCGAACAGGCGGAACAGTGGGCCTCGCGAGGTCGGCACACCAAGTTCGCCGTCGGTGCAGCCAAGCAAGCGATCGCCGATAGTGGCGTGATGGACGCGATCAAAGATCCCGTTCGTTTCGGCATCTATCTTGGCAGCGGCGAAGGCAACCAGGACTTCGCCACGTTCAGTCGAATGATGGCGGCGGCACTAAAAGACGGCGACTATGACGCGTCCAAGTTCATTGCCGCAGGCCTGAAACTGCTCAACCCCGAGAAAGAACTCGAACAAGAACCCAACATGCCGGCCGCCCACTTGGCCACCATGTTCGGTGCTCAGGGGCCTAACTTGAACTGCCTGACCGCTTGCGCGGCATCCAGTCAAGCTGTCGGCGAAGCCACCGAAATCATCCGGCGCGGTGATGCCGACGTGATGTTGTCCGGCGGCACGCACAGCATGATTCACCCCTTTGGCGTGACCGGATTCAATCTGTTGACGGCCCTGTCGGAAAGCAACGATGAACCGACAAAGGCCAGTCGCCCATTCGACCGACTGCGCGACGGCTTCGTGTTGGGCGAAGGATCAGCGATGGTCGTGCTCGAAGAGCTCGAAGCCGCCAAGGCCCGCGGCGCGACGATCTATGGCGAAGTCGCCGGTTACGGCACCACCGCGGATGCCTACCGCATTACCGACATCCCACCCGATGGCCACGGCGGGATCGCCGCGATGCGAATGGCGATCAAGGACGCGGGGCTGACCCCGTCGCAAATCAATTACGTCAACGCCCACGGAACCAGCACAACGGTCAACGACAAAGTGGAAACGTTGGCGTGCAAAGAAGTTTTTGGCGAAAACGCTGCCAAGACACCCGTCAGCAGTACGAAGAGCATGATGGGGCACCTGATCGCCGCCGCCGGTGTGACCGAGATGATCGTGTGCCTGATGGCGATGCGGGATTCCGTGTTGCCGCCGACGATCAACTACGAAAATCCCGATCCGCTTTGCGATCTCGACTATGTGCCCAATGTCGCTCGCGAAGCACCGATCAAATACGCACTCAACAACAGCTTCGGGTTCGGCGGCCAGAACGTGACGCTTTGTTTGAGCCGTTTCGAGGGTCAGTGATGAACCAATACAGCGACGCCGAGCTTGCCGCCTTTCTGGACGAAGCCTTGCCGCCGCAACGTTCTTCGGCGATCGAACATGATTTACGAACGAGCGCCGACTTGCGAGCTCGTTTGGTCGAAGTTCGCGGCCGTGAATCGGCCGGCCTGCATTCGATCGGCAGCATTTGGCGACGATCACGGCTGTCCTGCCCGACTCGATCGGAGATGGGCCAGCACTTGCTCGGAGCACTGACACCCGAGCAATCCGACTACATCGTTTTTCACATTGACACGGTCGGCTGTCGCTACTGTGCCGCCAACTTGGCGGACCTGCAATCGTCATCTATGCCTGATGAACAGCCCACCCAGCGACGCAATCGCTATTTCGAAACCAGCGCCGGGTATCTTCGCCGCGACAACGATGCGGAATAACATCGATACACCGCGCGGGCGTTGAATGCACGACGGAACCTTCGGCGTGGTCAGGCAACAAACGCTACAATCGTGGCTCTGTGTTCCTGACTCACCGATGATTGCGACCGCGATGAAACCGATTGACTCTATTCGACAGCATCGCGGCGCCGCGTTGCTGTTCGCATTGCTGACGTTCCCCAGCAGCGCACTGGCTGACGGCACCGCACTAGCCGATTCGATTCCGATAACCGCAGCGATCGCGATGATCCAGTCGGTTTCGCCGGATGCGGCAGGTATGAAGGCAGCAAGCGAAGCCGCCGCCGCGCTTCGCGTCCTGCCGGCTGATCGACTGCCGCAGTTGTTTGACGCAATGTCCAATGCCGATGCCGTTTCCCGCAACTGGATTCGCGGCATCGTGTTCGACATCACACGTCAATCGCCATCGCTACCCAAAGAGCTGATCGAAAGCTATGCCATGGACCGTGCCAACAACGGCAGCGGACGTGGACTTGCGATGGAGATACTACAGAAGATTGCACCGGAGCAATCGTCCAAGCTGATCATGGGCTGCCTTGACGATCCAAGCCTGCCGCTTCGTCAAATGGCGGTTGCCCAAACACTCGGCCGTGCGGAAGCGGCCAAGAAAGATGGCGACGATGACATGGCCAAGAAACTTTACCGTGACGCACTGATCGCGGCGCGACAACCGCGACAACTGGAAGCTGCCGTTCGATCGTTGAAAGACCTTGGTGAAACGGCAAGCATCCGCCAAGCGTTCTCGATGATCACGACTTGGAAAGCGATCGGACCGTTCAACAACACCGGCGGCGTCGGATTCGATGCAGTTTATTCTCCGGAAAGTACTTACCTTGCATCCCAGTCGACCGATGCGAAGCCCGCCGCCGATGGCAAGGATGGCGACGTGATGTGGAAAGACGTCGAGGGTGACGCCGATACGGGAAAGGTCGACTTGGCGACAGCGTTTGAAAAAGAGAAGGGTGCGACCGCCTACCTGTTCACCACGTTCCGCTCACCGACCGCTCAAGTCGCTCAGGCGAGATTGGGCTGCGTCACGGCCAACAAGGTTTGGGTCAACGGCCAGGAACAGATGGCCAATGAAGTCTATCACTCCGGCACCGCGCTGGATCAATACATCGCCAATGTCGAATTACGTGAAGGTGACAACACGATTCTGATCAAAGCGTGCCAGAACGAACAAACCGAAGGTTGGGCCCAAGATTGGGAATTCCAATTTCGATTGACCGACCTCAACGGTAAAGGATTGACCAGTGGCAACTAAACGAATCCTTACGATCCTGCTTACTTCGACGGTGCTGTGTTCATCGATCCGCGCGGTCGGCGACGACTGGCTGGCGTTTCGTGGCGATGGCAGCGGCGGTGTCGCCGTCGGCCCAGCGAAACTCGACAACAGCGAGTCCGGCAACTTGGCTTGGCGCGCGTCGATGCCGGGCAAAAGCGTTGCCGGTCCGATCATTGTCGACGGCCAGGTCATCACGACAAGTTCCGCGGGTCCCGATGGCGAGAAGATCTTCGTCACTTCGTTGGATCTGAAATCGGGTACGACGATGTGGGAACAGTCGTTCGATGCGACCGGTCGCCCGTTCTGTCACGAATCGAGTGCGAACGCTGCACCGACGCCGGCCAGCGACGGAAACCGCATCGTCGCGTTCTTCAGCAGCAACGACTTGGTTTGCTTGAACACCCAAGGCGAACTTCAATGGTATCGCGGGCTCGGATTTGAAAGCCCCAAAGCGGGCAACGACGTGGGCATGGCCTCCTCGCCGATCATTGCCGGTGACGTCGTTGTCGTTCAAGTCGAATCCAAAGGTGAATCCTTCGCGATGGGAATCGACTTGCAAACCGGCGTCACGCGTTGGCGCATCGATCGTCCCAAAAGTTCGAACTGGTCGTCACCGCTGTTGATCACTCGCGGCGATGGAAGCCAGGAAGTGGTTTTGCAAAGCAGCGAAAGTGTGTTGGCGGTACATCCGGGAACGGGCGCAACAAGCTGGACGATCGATGAGGGCAGAGCAACCATTCCATCGCCGACTTCCAGTGGCGGGCTGTTGATGTTGCCCGGCGATGACTTGTTGGTCCTAGATCTTGTCGGCAGCGATGCCGCATCGACCAGCGATGACAAGGACAACACGCCCGCCGAAGCATGGCGAAGCGGAAAGTTCAGTCCCCGCAATGCATCGGTCGTCGCGAACGAAGACCGTGTTTACGCCTTGAAGGGATCGGTGCTGGTTGGCGGCACTTTGGGTGACGGCGAAATGCGATGGCAAGAACGACTCGGCTCCATCGGCAGCGGATGGGCCACGCCAGTGATCGCCGGCAAGCGAATCTATGCGTTCGATCAGGCGGGCAACGGAGTGGTCGTCGAAGACCAGGGCGATACGGCCGAAGTCGTCTCGGAAGTCACGCTCGACGACGGAGTCCTCGGGTCACCCGCCATCGCGGACGGACGATTGATCATCCGTGCGAAAGAAACGGTCTATTGTTTTGAGTGACCGCAGAAGACCCTAGAAGTTGGCAGGCGCGTTCGCCTTTACGGCGACTCGTTCGGGCTTGCTTGTTTCGGTGGGCAGGTCGACCAATAACCGCATCATCTCTTCAGCAGCACCGGTGGCTACGGATCGAATGGTCTTCCGATCTGTCTCGTCGCCGAATTCGTACGTGATCGCGGTGACACCAAGAGTTCCGGCAACCCAAGCCTTGCTGGTCGATCGGTCGGCATTGTGGTTTTCGACTTGCTGAACCGCGTACTTGGGAAAGCGTCCCTGAATGGCGCCGAGCCAATTTTCGGTGAACCCTGTCGGATACAAATCGGATTTCTGTGGATTGGTATAAAACACGTCATCGAATGTGCTGTGAAAATCGATGAACAGACTCAATCGCTGACCTGCATCGCTGTTGTCTTGTACTTTGCGACACTTCAATAGTTGATCTACGACGGCACGGGTTTCGGGTTGCGTAAAATGCGCCCAGTCGCGGTTCAAGTCGACGCCATTGGCGTTGCATCGCCAGTGTCCGTGCGCAACCCCATCAGGGTTGACCATCGGGACGACAACCGCCGAATAACGGTTGCGAAATTGTTTGCTGATTTCGGTGTCACTTGCGATCGCTTCAACGAAGTGCATCATGCCGATCGCGCCAGATACTTCGGGCGGATGTTGCCGAGCGATGATGAACACGTAATCGGGGTTTTCCGATTCGGTGATGTCGATCCGGTGCAGCGGTCGGCCTTGAACGGATTCGCCAATGACGCTGCGTTGAACGTGCGCTCGCTCGCTCAGTTGTTGTGTCCAGTCTTCAAGTGCGCTGTCGTCGAGCAGTTCTTGACCGGCGACCCAAATCGGTTTGCCATCTAGAGGTATCGTCAACTCGACTTCGCGACCGAGTGGGTGCCGACGAGTCACCAATTCCGGTGTCGCCTTCCAAGTTTTTCCGTCGCGGCTGACCTTCGGATCGTAGCGATGGGTGCCACCCACGTAGTTCAAGCGAATGGTGACTTCGTCTTGATCGATCGAGTCAACGCGGAACGCGTACCACGCGCTATCGTTGATTCGGTTTCGTTCGGGTTTGATGGTGATCGAGAATTTTTGATCGCTGATTTGATCGCAGCGGTTCATTCGGCCGCCGGGAAACTCACTAGTGATCGAGATATTGGCGTTACTGGATACGAAGGTCGTACCGGTCGAATCAATGCCAGCATTGCGTACCCGCTTGCTCGAAGGGTCGGCCCAGAGGGGTTGGTAACCTAGGAAAGTGAACAGCGCAGCCAAGGCCACAATGATCCTGCGATCAAGTTTCAATGGTTTCATAGATTCACGTTCAAAGCGGAGGGACCGCCAGTCGAGATGCTTGCAAAACCGAGGCGGTTAGCAACTCAGACGGCATTGGGGTGGGACGTTCGGGAGACAAGCCATCATGGCGCAGCGTCACCCGGCGGGACTCTACCGAAGTTTCGAAACGCCAAGCAAGACGAACTTGCTACCCCCAGTTGCCATCACTTTAAGAGTGACGGGTACGACGCTACGGCTGGAATCATGCCGCTTGGTAGAGCATTCTTTCCAATCGGTCTAGCGTTGTGACCATCTGATTCCATTCGGCAACGACTTCGATCGTGGACATCGTCGAGGCATCGTTTCGGTCGAAACCTCTTTCGCTGACGGTGACCTTGGACGCCAAGACGGCAAATCCTTGAGTGTTCGCCTTTTCGCTTTTGCTGGTCGGCGTTTGATCGGCGTCGTCAGCGGTTGGCAGCACTTGTTGCATCGTTTGGTGTACCGCCCACAACGCAGCCTTTCGACTCGATTCGGCTTGGACGATGATGCGGACGGTACCCGATTGAACATAGAATTTGGCCATCTTCGTATTCTCTTCTGATAGAGGGATGATTGAGCAGTGGTATGGTGAGCGGTTTCATAGCCGGCAACACACCATTGATCGCCCTGCCCCCTGACACGTCTGGTCATCGCGTCCGATAGCCCAGGCATCGCCCGGTCGGCACAAGTCGCCCTCGGTGTTAATTTGTGACGATCGTGACACTCGCATCCCATCCGCCCTGTTTCCCAGGCCGTTCTCATGAAACTGGTACATCACGGAGCACATGAAGGCGTCACGGGATCGTGCCACCAATTGTTTTGGGAGAAAGACCAAAGCTTGCTGGTCGACTGCGGCATTTTTCAGGGCGACGACGCCCGCGCGAATCCCAATCCCGAGATCAATTTTTCGATCCGCGGCATTGTCGGGATGCTGTTGACCCACGTTCACGTCGATCACGTCGGGCGGTTGCCGTACTTGATCGCGGCGGGATTCGACCAACCAATCTATTGCAGCTTTCCGACCGCGAAGTTATTGCCGCTGGTGATGGAGGACTCACTAAAGATCGGATTCACACGGTCGCGGAATTTGATCAAGCGATTCCAAAGCAAGATCGGTCAACTGTTGCGACCGCTTCCTTACAGAGTTTGGCAGGAGATTCCCGGTGGAGTCAAAATTCGCTTGCTGCCTGCCGGACACGTGCTCGGTTCGACCATGTTCGAGGTTGAGCTTCCCGACGGAAAACGCGTCGTTTTTTCTGGCGATCTTGGCAGCGGCAACGATCCCTTGTTACGAGCTCCGGCGACGCTCGAGCGAGCCGACTTGTTGGTGATGGAAAGTACCTACGGCGACCGTTTGCATCCGACGACGGAAGACCGGCAAAAAACGCTCGAAGACCTCCTTCGCAAAACGCTTGAAGACAAACACGTCACCATCATCCCTGCTTTCAGTCTCGGACGCACCCAATCGCTGCTTTACGAAATGAATGGAATCTTCGAGCGCATCCAGGCCACCGAATCGCGTTCGCTGATGAAACAAGTCGACGTCATCGTCGACTCTCCCCTGGCTTCACGTTTCACCAGCATCTACAAGAGCCTGCAAGAGTACTGGGGCATCGAGGCCCAAAAGTTGTTGACCACCGACGATCAACCGCTCGTTTTTGAAAACTTGACCACCGTCGGCAATCACCGCGAACACCGAGACATCGTCAACTACTTATCGGACCGACAACTGCCAGCGATCGTGATTGCGGGTAGCGGCATGTGCACGGGCGGGCGCGTGGTCAATTACTTGAAGCAGTTCATTGGCAACCCAAAGACCGACATCGTCTTTGTCGGTTACCAAGCCGGCGGGACGCCCGGAAACAATATCCGCCGCGGCAGCGATTGGGTTCGGTTGGATGGTCGACGTTATGATGTCCATGCAAAGGTTCATCAAATTCACGGCTACTCGGCTCATGCCGACCAAGCCGGATTGATACGGTTCGTCCAGTCCATATCGGAACCACCCCAACAGATACGGCTGGTACACGGCGATTATCAACCCAAACAAATTTTGGCCGAGCAATTGACCGAGCGAGGCTACAACATCATTTGAACCTGATCGATAACGAGAACATGGAATCAAACGAGAATCTTGACGTCGTCATCGTCGGCGGCGGATTAGCAGGACTGACCTGTGCCGCATTGCTGACCGAAGCGGGTCGCAGCGTCACGCTATTGGAAGCGACCGAACGTGTCGGTGGACGTGTACGAACCGATGTCGTGGACGGATTCACTATGGACCACGGATTCCAAATCCTGTTGACCGCCTATCCGGCGTGCCAACGCATGCTCGACTATGACGCCTTGCGACTTCGGTATTTCGAGCCTGGAGCGCTGATTCGCCAATCAGGCCGATTTCATGTGCTGAGCGACCCGTGGCGGCGGCCCCGGCATGCAATCGCCACAGCGACGAATCCCGTCGGTACGCTGGGTGACAAACTTCGCATCGCCAAAGTCCGCAGCCGATCGCGTGCCGGAACCCTGAATGATCTTTACCATCGCGACGATCAAGCAACGATCGACTATTTGACCGAGGCGGGATTTTCAAATTCGATGATCGAAGGCTTCTTTCGACCATTCATCGGCGGTGTGTTTTTGGACGAAACACTGAGCCAATCCAGTCGATTGTTCGAGTTTGTGTTCCGTATGTTCGCCGAAGGCAAGGTTGCCGTGCCGGCTGATGGCATGGGCGCGATTCCTCGACAATTGTCGGACCGTTTACCGCGAGGAACCGTTCGGCTGCAACAGAGCGTCACTGCTTTAGACGAAAGTCGCGTGCATCTTTCTAGCGGCGACCAACTTCAAGCTCGACAGATCATCGTGGCGACGGAAAGTACGACCGCCGCGCGACTTTTTGGCAACAACGACATCGACACAGCGTGGAACCAAACCACCAATCTGTACTACACCGCCGAACAGTCACCCGACGACCGCCAATTGCTGATGATTCGCGGTGACGAACCGGGGCCTGTTCAATCGGCGGTGGTCCTTTCCGATGTCGCGCCGGAATACTCACCCGGTGGCAAAGCTTTGGTCTCGGTAAGTGTCGGACCTGCCCGCGATCGCATGGACAGTGACTACGTAGACCGCAATGACGTTGACGCCATTGACTTGGCCGTCCGTGACCAACTTCGACGATGGTTCGGGTCGCCCGTCAATCGATGGAATCGATTGGCAGTCTATCAAGTTCCTTACGGACTTCCCCGCCGCTCGCTTGAACCGGTGCAACGATCGATTCAAGCGGCCGACTACGGTGGCCCCAAAGGTGTGATGGTTTGTGGCGATCACTGTGAAACGCCCAGCATCCACGGAGCCATGAACAGTGGCATCCGTGTCGCTGAAGCCATCATCCGCCAAGGCTAGTTGTTGAAACTGCCACCGAAGTTGTATGCACCGGACACCGGCAAGATTCCGTACAGGCCTTCGGTGAACACTTGGCGAACGAAATTGTCGAACAACCGAATCGGTGTGCTCGGCAGAATGATGACGTCGCCGTCACGCACCCAAATTTCGTCGCAAGGATGAGCCTCGCGGCCCAGGATGGCGCCTCGCAGATCCAAGACCGTTGAAACCAATTCCCAGTTTTCGCCGCGGCGGAAAATGACGACTTGACGCAGGTTCGCACCCGTTCGGTGTCCACCGGCCATGGCGATCGCACCCAGCACAGTTGTCGGCGTGTTGTTCATCTCGAATCGTCCAGGCTGGCCGACTTCGCCCAACACGAACACGTTGTGCGGTGCCTGCGCAGTCAACGATGGTTCGACTTCCAATCCGCCAACGGCTTGATCATAGCGCAGATTGATTTCTTGCTTCAATTCGTCGAGCGTGAGTCCTTGAGCTTGAACGCTACCAATTTTTGGCAATCGAATTTCGCCCGACGGCGTCAATGTTTGCTGGATTTGTTGGGGATCGAAACCACCGACGCCGCTGATCGCTTCACGAACCTGACGAGCAGCCGAACCCGTATTGACGGGCGTCACATCGATGGAAGGCTCAGGATAGTACTCGACGTACTTTCGTTCCAGAACTTCGCGTAGTTGATTGATCGTTTGGCCTGCTGCGTGGACCTGGCCGATCAATCGCAGTGTGATCGTTCCGTCGGGTTGAATCCGCAAACCTTTTTCAAGCGTCCCACGGGTCAGGTCGTCGTCTGCTTCCGATTCGATCAGCAGTTCGTCGCCGACGACCAAACGGTAGTCACCTTCGCTTGTGAGAGCGGAAACCATGAAGGTCAATTGAATGGTGTCGCCCGTTCGCAAACGATATTCCGGAATGCGGTGCATCCGCGCCGGACCGGCGTATTCGCCCGGACCGTAAACGGAAAACGGAGCGTCATAGGGACACTGCCAACATAGATGGCCGCCTGGGCAAGGACCGATGCCCAACTTCATTCCCACACCACCAATCATCGTGTCGGCGCCGCGGTCAACGCATCTCAGGCATGGGGCGGCCGAGGGATCTGTCATGATCGGGCCCATCGGCATCGAAGCAAATTCGACTTTGTGTGTCGATGTGGTTGGATAGTGTGGTGCCGACGGAATCGTTTCCGATACCGAATGCGGTTTTCCAAGATCCACCTTGGGATTCGAGAACGCCGACTTGGGCGCCGGTGGAATATCGCTGCTGTCCTGGGCTCGCAACGTCGCCGAACCACTGAACACCGCGCAGGCCATTAGCAGAACGCCAAAGCGATTGAGAAGATTGATAGCCATGGATATCACTCGCAAATTTCAGGACGCTGCTGGTCGGTCCATCGGGAAGGAACAAATTGTTGGGTAGACTGTTTTAGCGCTAAGGACGCACCCTACTAGCGGCGGCCGAATGGAAAAAACGACCGTGTTGACACTCGCGGGGTATCAGCTTGTGAAGGGGGACTCGCAGCCGCTTTCTTCGAAGGTGCTTGCATCGAGACCGGATCGGGTCGATAGCTGGCTGCGAAGTCTTCCGGCGTGAGCGTCTTGACGGCGATACCGCTTGGCAGGCTGGGATCGTTGAGTGCCTGCAAGCACTGGCCGGACGTTTCAGCGTCACCCATCCGCCGCGAAGCATCCAACAGCCGGGTATAGGAGACGCGAGACGGTCGAAGCTGGATACTTTGCGAAAGTGCGAATGCCGCTTGTGGAACTAAGCCTTGTTCCAAGAACGTGACGCCCAACTCCTGGCGTGCCAGGGCGCTGTTGGGTGCGATCTCGGATGCAGCATGTTGCAGCGTGATGGCAACGGCACCTGCGTGGGTCGGATTCTTGTCTTGCAGTTGCTTCTCCAGAATCCCTAGCAACACCATCGCGTCACAGGCGTCCGACGAATCGCCGGCCGCAGCGACTAAGTTGTCTTTTGCGACACTCAAATACGCTTCTGAGGCTCGCATCGCAGAAACGTTCGACAGGTCGTGTTCTTTGAGGACATCAGTTTCGTGAACCGACACCATCCGCTGCAGCGATTCCGAGTCGACGTGGCCAAAGCGGCCGCAAAAGTCATCGGACTCGCGAATCGCGCTGAGCGCTAAGTCGAGGTGACGAGCATGTCGGTTGCCGCCGTCGCGAATATCCTGCATGTCGATGGTTTGTCGAAGCGATTCGGTGGCGTACTTTCTAGCGGAGTGCAAAGCACCACGCTGCAAACAGTCCTTCGCAGCCTGCAACGATCGATGCGACAGTTCTCGCAATCGGTTCGCGTGAATCATTGCGGTCGGCGAGACTGATGTCGTTTCTTGGTCGGTGCTGGTGACGGGCGGAGGCAACAATTGGCTTGATGCCATTGAATCGTTCATCGGTACCGGTGACGCGGACGCCGTGACCGCGGGATCGCTTTCGACGGACGGGAACAGATGCTGCTTCGCAAACTTCGCATCCAGCTCGGCACGAAGTTCGATGGATTCGGATTCCAACAACTCCGTCGTCGTCGGTTTGGGCAACTCAATCGGCGGAGCCATTGCGATCGGATGCGTGTCGACGGCGCCGGCGGCTGCCGTCGTTGCGGCAGTTTTCTTCGTCATCGCGATATCATCTTGATCATCTTGCCGCTTGTATTCGCGGTTTGGCTGATCCGTGGCGGCCGATGGAATCATCGACGTCAACGAGTTCGACGGTGTCGAACGCTTGACATACGGAGCCGGATTGCTTGACGTCTTGAGCGGCGTCCGTTGTGGCAGAACCAAAACGCTAGCCTTACCCTTCAAAATCTCGGCGATGCTCTCGGGCGTAGCGGCCGGTTCGTCGCCAACTTGCTTCGCCGGGTCGGGCGTGTCCGTGGATGAAGCAGGATCGATCGTCAGCGATTTCGCAACATCGATGAGACGCAATCGAATGTCCGAGACGCTTGGAATTGGCGTTCCGATGGAAGCAACGGGCCTGGTAGGCGTCTTGATTGACTTAGGCGTTGCCTGGGCGACGGGCGAAGTCTCGCGGCGTTTAGGCGAAGAAACTTTGGGTGAAGGTGTCGGCGGCGCGACAGGGACTGCGATCGTCTCGGGTTGAGGACCGGGACCGTTCGACAACAGACTTCGAAGGCTGACGACGTTCTCTGCGGCGACCACTGCTTCTGAAGTGTCCGGCGATTTCGCATCCGGTGATTTGGCGCTCAACGGTGATGCGGTCGCAGCAATCCATGCTGCCAACGTGAATCGCTTGATCAAGCGACTTTTTCGGCTCTGTTCTTCCATGAAACGGCACGCCCAGAATTTCCGGACGACTCGGGTGTACCCTTCCATGGATACAAATCACGGTCGCCCAACGTTGACATCGACTGGGCTGGAACGGTGTTTTGACGCATTCTGGGCGTGAGCGATATCAAAATCCGTTGGGTCCGTCTCCATTCGGTAAGACCCCCCCCCGTGCGACAACTCTCACCAATTGAACAACCGGACCAGACCGTACCGCGGGCAATCTGCGTCAATCGGCAATCTTTACCCAACCGGCCACGTCAAAGCGGGCGAATCCGAATGTCTTTCCATCGCACCTGCATCGGCGTACTGTCTTTCGGCACCGAATGGACTTGCAACCCGATGAAGCCTTCGCGGCTGGATTCTGCATCACGGATATCCGCGATCGGGCGACCATTGATCCACGTCTGCAAACGATCGCCACGAGCGCGAATGATGTAACGGTTCCATTGACCGTTGATCAACGCATCGTCGATCGGTCGCTCTGTGGTGATCCACCTGCGACCGGTTGCTTCGCTATAGATGTATCCGCTCTCGCCCGGCGACGGTTCGATCTCGACTTGCGGTCCATGAACGCGCCCGTTCTGGACATCGGGCTTGCTAAGCGAACGAATTTGAACGCCACTATTGAGCCCCGCGTCGCCCATGACTTCAAACGTCAACTCGAAATCCGAATAGACGCGGTCGGTGCACAGGAACGAGTTCGGACTTCCTTCGGCCGTCTTCCCGACAATCGAATCGTCTTCGGCACGATAAGTTGCGGTACCGTTTTTCTGAGTCCAACCACTCAGATCTTTTCCGTTGAACAAAGTTTCCCAATCGTTGCCAGACAAATCCGGGATCAACTCGGATGCCGTTGCCGGAGCGATCACTGTTCCCGGATCTCGCTCGGCAGCAACGTCGGCCGTCAAAGTGGCCGCGTCGACTGCGGGCAACGTGACATCGCCGGTCGCGGCCCACTCGGTACCTCGCTGCAAGGTGACCTGGAACGCGACGCCTTGCATCGCGTCGACGTCATGTCCAAGCGTTGTATGAAAGACGCGACCGTCGCCGTACTGGACTGTCATCAATAGAGGTTCGTGTTCACCGCTGCCGCCCGTCTTCGGTGCACTGAATCCAGTGGCCAATACATGCATGTTCAGCGCAGGACCGCGAAGCTTGGCATACAGTTCGTCCGCCGTCTGCATGAATGTTCCTGGCAACCCGCGAGTGATCGAGTGATCGGCATCGCGAACAACCACCGCAAAGGGGACTCGTTTGCCGTGCGAGCCACCGGGGCCGGGCGACTCGTCACGAGTGAATCGTTTGAGGTCTTCTTTCCAGCGAACGTACGGGCCGTTGGTTTCGTTGCGACCACCCCAACCGCCCAGACCGATCATGCGGTTGTAGGCATCCCATTTCGAAAACGAGTTGTCGGCCGCGTGAATGCTGACGAACCCTTTGCCGCTGGCCACGAATTGTTCGAACGCAAGACTTGTCGCCTCGCTCCATGGTTGACCGTTGTAATTTGAAACGACAACGTCGTACGACGAAAAGTCCGGTGAGAACGTCGCCATGTCAGCGCCCTTGTCCGGCGCGGTGGCCACGTCGACCAAGAATCGTCCGCAAGCTTCCAACGACTGCTTGATCACCGGCGTGGTTTCTTTCCACTTATGATTGTTCTGGCCGTCGATCAGCAAGACCGATACCTTGGCCGGCGGGTCGGCTCCCAACAGCGGCGATACCATCGCTGTGGTCAAGAATAAAAAAGTCGAGCGAACCGAAAGTTTCACGAATCGAAACATATGCAAATCCATCAATGGAGCAATCTGAAGTATTGAAGCGAGTGGTCGAAGAAGTTAGGAGGGATCCGTCGCCCGCTGTTATTTTAGGCAATGATGTCCGTGACGACATTGCCGTGCACGTCGGTCAATCTAAAGTCGCGACCGGCATAGCGGTAGGTTAATCGCGTGTGATCGAAGCCAAGCAAGTGCAAAATGGTTGCGTGCAAGTCGTGAACGTGGACCCGATTTTCGACGGCTTTCAAGCCGACTTCGTCCGTTGCGCCGTACGTCGTTCCGCCTTTGACTCCGCCGCCCGCCATCCACACGGTAAACCCGTCGTTGTGGTGGTCGCGACCGGGCGTGGCGGTGACGGGGAGCTGCACGGTGGGCGTCCGGCCGATCTCGCCTCCCCAGATCACAAGCGTGTCCTCGAGCAGCCCTTGCTGTTCCAAATCCGCAAGCAGGGCCGCGATCGGTTGATCACATTCCTTCGCCAGCCGTGGATGATTTTTCTCGATCGCTGCGTGCGAATCCCAGGGTTGACCGGCGCCGTGGTAGACCTGGACATAGCGAACGCCACGTTGACTCAAGCGCCTAGCGATCAACATTTGGCGTCCCTGTAACGAGTCGCCATACATTTCTTGAATGTGCGCCGGTTCGTCGGAAACGTCGAACGCTTCGCGAGCTTCGCCCTGCATTCGAAACGCTAACTCCAACGACTCAATCCGCGTTGCCAATTGGGGATCGTCGTCACGCCCATCGATGTGCATTTGGTTCAACTGTCGGACAAGATCGAGTTGCCGGTGTTGTTGGCCGTGAACCAAAAACTTGTTCTCGATGTTAGCGATCAGTTCATCCGGATCGGTGTACTTCGTGTCGACATGCGTGCCTTGATAAATCCCCGGCAAGAAGGCGCTGCGCCAATTCGCCGTCGCCGCGGTCGGCAAGCCACTGGGGCACATCACGACATAGCCCGGCAGACTTTGATTCTCGGTCCCCAAACCATAGAGCGCCCACGACCCGACGCTGGGCCGTGGCCGAACGATGTCGCCGCAATTCATCATCATCAATCCGGGTTCATGGTTCGGGACGTCCGTAACCATGGAACGAATCACACACATCTTGTCGACGTGTTTGGCGACATTGGGGAACAGCTCGCTGACTTCGGTTCCACATTCGCCATGTTTGGCAAACTTGAAAATCGACGGGTGGGCAACGCCGCCCAAGCGTCGGTCACGCCCCAGCTTGTCGCTTAGCGTTTTACCGGCCATTTTTTCAAGGGCTGGTTTGGGATCAAACGTATCGATTTGGCTGGGACCTCCGTTGGCAAACAAGTGAATCACTCGCTTGGCCTTCGCCGCGAAATGTGGCGACTTCGAACGTAGCGAACTGCCTCCGCCACCATCGGTCGCTTGCTGTGCGCCCGCATCGTCGGACATCAATCCTGCCAACGCCAACATGCCCAGCCCCATGCCGCTTTGGGTCAACAATTGACGTCGATTTGCAATTTGGTTCATCATCACTCTTTAGTCCATGTACAAAAATTCGTTCGTCAACATCAACGCCTGTGCCAACTGGGCCAACGGTTCCAAGAGGGGCGGCGGCGGTGGCTGGAAATCGTCACTGGACTTCCAAGTCTGCTTGCGAAGATCGCCGTCCAAACCGACGATCGTCACGATCCAGCTGTAGGAGTCTGATCGTGACGTTGCGCCGCAGGCGACAACAAAGTCGATCACGTCACCGCGACGAACTTGGATTTCTTTCACATCGGTTTTTGCAGTGCTCTGGGCGACTTCATGCTGAGTCGACACGTCGGCACTGCGTATCATGGCGACCACGCCGTCGCTGCCTTCACGGGTGTGTTTCAGGACTCCGGAAATTCGCACCACACCATCGGCTGGCGCGCTCCAGCGACGAATGGCGCAGCGTTGATCTGTGCTGCCGGGATGGCCTCCGGCAGCGGTCAATCGAACGTGCTTGAACTCGGGATCAGGAAACTCTTCGCTTGCTTGATAGACCTGGCCGGTCCAATGCGGTAGCGGCGTGAACGGCACGGAATTGTCATCGACGTCCCCCGGATTCCCCGTGTCACCGGGATTCATTGGGCCGTACCCATACTGCCAAGTAGAAACCGATTCATCGGGCTGTTGATTTGCCGTGCGTACAAAGTCGACCGATGTCGACGCCTCTTCGGGTGACGGCGATCGACCAAACACACGCCGATAGATCGATTCGACGAGCGCCGATTCATCGGCGGAAAAATCACTCGCTTTGACGTCAGTGGCAATGTGCCGACAGAGCTGCGCGACAAATGGGTGGTTCATTGCAAACAAGGCTTGCTGTGGAATTGTCGTCTCAGGCCGTGACGCTGCCGAAGCCGTTGGCGATGCGAAATCGAATGTACTTAGCATCGGGTCCAACTCGATGCGATCAACATAGGCGTACACCGAGCGCCGATTGGAAAAGGGAACATCGCTCAACTTCACCGACCTGCCGCCGATCGAAGGATCCAATGATCCGGCGACCGATAACATCGAGTCTCGCATTGCTTCAAAATCCAAACGCCGCCGGTTCTGGCGCCACAATAAGCGGTTCTCGGGATCGGCCAACAATCCGTCGTCGCGAGCGGCCGAGCCTTGCCGATACGTGTTGCTGCTGACAATGGTGTGATGCAGCCATTTCATCGACCAACCGTTGCGAACGAATTCCGTTGCCAACCAATCCAGCAATTCGGGGTGATTGGGCGGCTCGCTGCGAAGCCCAAAATCGTCTAACGATTCGGCCAATCCCATACCGAAATAGCGAGACCAGATTCGATTGACGGCAACTCGCGACGTCAGTGGATTACCCGCATCGACGATTGCTTCGGCCAACTCACGGCGTCCGCTGCCGTCACCGAATGGCTTGCGTTGGTCGCCCGCAATCATTCGCAGAAACTGTCTTGGTACCCGGTCGCCACGACGATTCGGTTCGCCTCGCAGCATCACATACGGTGTGATCGGTTTTTCTAAGTCGACCAACGTCATCGCTTTGGGCGGCGCGCCGGGGTGGGTGACTTCCACTTCGGTGATTGCTTTCTCAAGATCGCCCAGACTCTTGCGGCCCTTGCCCGTCAATCGCGACGCGGCGAGGACGGCATCCACGTCGAGATCAAGCCAGCCATCGCGACTCAACAACACGTCTCGGACCGCTTCGTCAGCCGGATCCGGAAGTGACGCAGCATTCGCATTCGCTTTCGCTTGACGCGTCCACTTCTGGATCACGCGGTCGAAAACAACCGCGTAGGTCTTCACCAACTCGACACGCGACTTGGGTGGATTTGATGTCAACTCGGCAGCAATCCGTGGGTTCAACTTCTTGTCGCTCGACCACGCCGAAATCAACGTTTCCCGTTTGCCCACAAACTCTTTGTCGGACAGCGACAGTCCCTGTTGCCAAGGCCCCAGCACGGGATGATCGGCAAGCGAAGCGTCTTTCAGCGACTTGGCGAGCACATTGTCCAGCGGCGTCATCGCGATGTCTTTGACCTTCAACTTGCTGATCGTGCCGCGGATGTCGGACTTGCCTGAAACGGTCATCAAGACGAAACCGTCCAAATACTTCGGAAGGCTCTGGCGAAGAGCCGCTTCGGCTTCTTGTTTCAGTTCCTGTTTGTAACTGTCGAGTGCCCGCCGTCGTGCATCCAGCTTGGCTTGAAAGTCAGCCAACAGTTCTGGCGAAGCCTTCGAGCCAGGAATGACAGGCAGTTCGTCTGGCATTCGCGTACTGGCGAACACACCGTACAACGAATAGAAGTCTTCGATCGGAATCGGATCGTATTTGTGATCGTGACAGCGTGCGCAGCTTACCGTGATCCCCATCAGCCCTCGGCAAACGACATCGATTTTGTCAGCGACTTGTTCCAATTGGTTGTTTCGAAACATTGGCCCCACCGTCAACAAACCCAGTGCCGCCAAGTCGGGGGATGCGGCATCGTCGGTATAGGAATCTGCGGCGATCTGTTGTCGCACGAAAACGTCGTACGGTTTGTCCGCGTTCAGACTTTCGATCACGTAGTCACGGTACGTGTAAGCGTACGGATAGCGAAGTTCCGCTTGGGCTTGCCAGTCACGCGTGTCGGCGTATCGGGCGAGGTCCAACCAATATCTCGCCCATCGTTCACCATGGTGGTCGCTTGCCAGCAATGTCGTCGCCAATTCGTCCAAGACAACGTGATCCGGACGTGGGTCGTGCTCCAGTGCATCAATTTGCGTTGCCGTTGGCGGTAGCCCAATCAGATCAAAGTACATTCGCCGAATCAGAACTCGACGTTCGGCAACAGGATTGGGACTCAACCGATTGTCCGACAACCGGGACGCGATGAACGCGTCGATCGGATTGTTGACCCATTCGGCCATGTCAGCCGCTACGGTCGGCGGCGGTGTTTTGGCGACGGGTTGAAACGCCCAGTGTGACTGGGCCGCCTTGCCGATAGCGACTTGATCACCCAACGGAATTGGGTGTCCCGCTTCGGATGCAGGCGGCACGTCCTCGGCGGTCCACGGCAAACCGATTCGCACCCACTTCTTCAAGATCAAAATTTCTTCCGGCTCGAGCGGCTCGTCGGGAGGCATTCGATCGAGCCCTTTTTGGCCCGTGACCGCTTGGATGATCAAGCTGTCGTCAATGTTCCGCGCGACGGCAGCGGGACCACTGATCCCTCCTTGCAAGACGAATGCCTGACCATCTAGCCGCAGATCCGATTCCTGCAGCGATGCCGAGTGACATTCTTGGCACTTGGCAATCAGCAACGGACGGACTTGGTTTTCGAAGAATTCTTCGCGTGGATTCAACCCGTCGGCACGGATCCAAGACGAGACAGCCACGGCAAAAAGACAGGTGAGAACGAATTGGCTCGAACGCATCGGGGAGGGCTCATTGCGGCGAGGAGGTGAGGGGCGGGGACTCTATCTTAGCCGCTATGCCGGCGATCGGCGCACATCAAACGATGTTCACGCATGGCAAATTCCGTTTCAAGCCGTCAAGTTTTGCACGCCTGACCTTTGCTTGGCCTCGTTGCTAATATGGGTTTTCCAGGCAATCCATTGAACAGGTGGCACAAATGTGCCGATCCGAAGGAACCATTTCTGTGTCCCAATTTTCTCGCGGCTCCTACCCGGCAACTCGAATGCGACGTGTGCGACGGCATTCATGGTCTCGCCAGCTTGTTGCCGAAAGTTCGTTGACGGCTTCCGATCTGATTTGGCCCTGGTTCGTTTTCGATGAAAAAGGACGCGTCGCCGTCGGTTCGTTACCGGGCGTTGAACGATTGGGAGTCGACCAAATCGCACGGCAAGCGGCTGCCGCTTGTGAACTGGGCATCCCGGCCATCGCCATTTTTCCCGCGACCGATCCCAAATTGAAAACGGACGACGCTCGCGAAGCTGTCAATGCCGAAAACTTGGTGTGTCGAACGGTACGTGCGATCAAGGCGGAAGTGGGCGACTCGCTGGGCGTCATCTGTGATGTGGCGCTGGATCCGTACAGCAGCCATGGCCAGGACGGGCTGGTCCGCGATGGCTATGTCGTCAATGACGAAACGATCGAAGTGCTTTGTCAGCAAGCGATCATCCAAGCCGAAGCCGGTTGCGACATCATCGCGCCAAGCGACATGATGGACGGACGCATCGGCGCGATCCGCGCGGCACTGGATGGCGCAGGAAAGATCGACGTCCAAATCATGTCCTATGCCGCCAAGTACGCCAGCGCATTTTACGGACCGTTTCGCGACGCGGTCGGATCATCGGGCAACCTCGCCGGCGGCAGTAAAATGACGTATCAACAATCGCCCACGCAATCCGATGAAGCACTCCACGAAGTCGCACTGGATCTGGCCGAAGGTGCCGACAGCGTGATGATCAAACCGGGGATGCCCTATTTGGATATCGTCCATCGTGTCAAAGCAACCTTTGCCGTTCCGACGTTTGTCTATCAAGTCAGCGGTGAGTACGCGATGCTTTCTGCTGCCGCACAAAACGGTTGGCTCGATCGTCAACAGGTGATGATGGAGAGTTTGACCGCATTCAAACGCGCTGGCGCTGATGGCATTCTGACCTACTTTGCTCCCGAAGCAGCCGAGTGGTTGAAGTCATGAACGAGATTAAGTTTAAGTGGCATTGGCAGCCCACTGTCATCGCCGGCCAAGAATCGCGTTTGGCCGTCGCTTCAGATCCGGATGGAATGCTAATCGAGGCTTGCGAGCGACAAGACGCGGGCGAAGAGGGCGTCATCGATCCGTTTTGGGCAGCAACATGGCGAGCCGCGTCAGGCCTGGACCACTATCTCGATCGTATCGATATCAACGGCATGCGGGTGCTTGAGCTGGGTTGTGGAACCGGTCACGCGGGTTTGGCGGCGGCGATGCGCGGCGCCGAAGTTGTATTGACGGATGGCGTCGATGATCCGTTGCATCTGGTGCGGATGAGTACGCAACCGGTTGCCGATCGATGTCGCGTGCAACAGTTGCGATTCGGGATCGATCGAATCGATGGTCCCAGGTTTCCGCTCATTCTGGGAAGTGACGTTACGTACCTGCGAGTCCTCTGGCCGGAACTCGATCAGTGTCTACGCGATCACTTGGCCGATGGCGGCGAAGTTTTGTTGAGCGATCCGTTTCGAATCATCGCGAACGAATTTCGTGATTGGATCCAAGACAAGAATTGGATCTACACCGAACATTCCATCAACTTGAGCGATGACCCATCGCATCCGATTCGCGTGATGCAGTTGAAGTTGCCGGGCTAAGTTGCACGATCGTCGCAGTAATGTGAAGTCTTGGCGTTTCGCCGAAGCTTTGACAGTTGCTCTGTCGAAGGATTGTTTAGACAGCCATCGAATCGGATGGTTGGCATAACTCGAACGCGTCAAGTCTTGGGTCGTGGCGTTCAAGCAACGTTGCGCCGATCTCGAAGCACTTGCTGGTAATGCGACGCGCACGAACGACTTGTAGTCGAACCCAAAACGTCGGCAGCACGATGCGTACACGCTCTTCGGGAAACAACTGGAACGGAACCAGGAAACCGGCGCCAAATCGCGAAAAGTCCCGGGTGTAAATCACGGTGTGGTTTGACGACCGCGCAAGGAACGGCAACGTGCTTTCGAACCACATCATGCCCTGTGTGCGAATCTTCAGTCGTCGATTGGCGCGATCGTCTTCTGCATAGGAAGTGATCTCACCACGTTCTTCGAAGTAATCTGTCCATTCGATTGGTAACTCGATGTCACAATCGATCGACTGGATCAACTCGCTGAATCGCGTTGGATAATCGATTTCCAACATGCAAGTATCTCCGGGTCAAATGCTTTGCCGCTATCACGAGACTGCAATTCAAGTGCTTTGCTTCGCGGCATGGGGGTACGGTAAGGTCGTTGACTTGTCAGCGCTTCGAAGACATCTACCACAGCGCAAATTTTTGCCCACGGGTGAAGGTCCGAATCAACACAACCGACGGGATACCCGCGTCCGTCGAGGCGCTCGTGATGCTGGTACGCCATCATCAATTGGCCTTCGCAAAGATCCTCTCGATGGGCGAGTTTTTTGAAACCCAAACCTGGGTGCAGACGAATTTTGCGGAACTCGCTTTCGTCCAACTTTCCAGGCTTACATAGAATTTCTTCGCCGATCTCGAGTTTCCCAAGATCGTGTAGCAATCCACCGGTTGTGATTCGTTCGACGTTTTCTTTGCTGTATCCCAACTCTGTCGCCAGGATCCCTGCGTAGAAGGCGACGTTGGCCGAGTGCGTGAACGTCGCGTAGTCATGATGAAGCACTTGAAACAAGTCGCTTACCGTAAATTCATCTTGCGAGATGATTTCGGTCGCGAGCGAGCCCAAGCGTTCGGCCGCATGCACCGTTTTATCGACGTCGTCGCGTTTGAAAGCCGTTTCCAGGACGTCGCGAACCACTTCGTTGAGGGCACCGACTCTCGCGATCAGGGGCACCGAATCGGAATCTGATGACGTCGCGACTTTTCGCAAATAGGTTTGATAGACAGCACGAGCCGCTTTGCTGATATACAAACGCGTGACGCCGCGTCCCCGCAAGCGTGACAGGTCGTCCATCGTCAACGGATAATCCGACGCCCGGTACAGTTTGTATTGATCGTTCTTCGATTCCTGTTGGAACAGATCTAATCCCACGACCTCAGTCGGCAGCAGTGTCGCAACACTGATCGGGATGTAATCGGCGCCAAGCATGACAAATTCGATTCGCAAGGTGGTTGAGGGGTGAGTCGTTGTCCACCTAGAAGCTAGACCACCCCCCACGCCCGAGAGATCTCAGGCTTTAAAGATTGCGACGTCTTCAGAAACGCATAGCGGACTACTGCCACAATCTGCACAACCGGCAAACTCGATGCACCGCCGATTTGCTGGTGTCGCTACTTTGATGCCAGCTTTGATTCTTCGGACGCAATCATCTGGGTCAGAATTTCGCGCAGCGAAACGCGGATATCCCAGTCCGGGTAGTCCCGTTTCAACTTACGAAGGTCGCTGATGTAACAAATGTGGTCGCCCTTACGATTGTCATCGCCCAACTTGAAGTCGATTTTGTGACCGCCGATTTCCTCGATCAATGCGATGCACTCCAGCACGCTGGCTGCATTGTCGCGACCGCCGCCGATGTTATAGACCTCACCCGGACGCGGCTTCTTTGCAAACGCCTCGAATGCTTTGACCACGTCACTGCATTCGATCTGGTCGCGAACCTGTTTTCCCTTGTAACCGAAGATCGTGTAGGGTTTTCCCGCAACGGCAACATGTACCAAGTAACTCAAGAATCCGTGCAGTTCGACGCCGCTGTGGCTGGCGCCGGTCAAGCAACCGCCGCGGAACACGCCGGTGTTCAATCCGAAATACCTACCGTATTCCTGAGCCAAGACGTCGGCCGCCGTTTTCGACGCACCGAATAGCGAGTGCATCGTTTGGTCGATCCGGCACGATTCATCGATACCGTGGAAGTCTTTCTTGTCCGCATACTCCCAACGGGTTTCCAATTCGTCCAGCGGCAACTCGTTGGGCGCGTCACCGTAGACCTTGTTGGTACTCATGTGACAGAAGGCCGCCTCCGGTGCAAACTGGCGTGTTGCTTCGAGCAAATTCAGCGTTCCGTTGGCATTGACTTCGAAGTCCAGGAATGGAATCGCGGCGGCTTTGTCGTGCGACGGTTGGGCGGCACAGTGGATGACCAAATCCGGTGGTTCGTTCCTGAAAAGATCCAGAATTCCATCGCGGTCGCGGATGTCGATCGACACCGTACGAAAGTTGTTTGTTTCCGCTTCCAATCGCGATTGGTTCCAACGGGTGCTGCCGTCGGGACCAAAGAAAGTCGCTCGCATGTCATTGTCGATGCCGATCACTTCGTCGCCCAGGGCGTCCCAGTGGCGTACGGCCGCCGAACCAATCAAACCACTCGAACCTGTAACGATAACACGCATGTATTCAACTTTTTTCTAATGTCTAAAACGCGTCAATGGTCCGAATTTCATTGCCGAAAACGCGTACGGTGCCCCCGAGTTTAGTTGACGACCAGAAATGTTAAAGCCTTCCCCGAGCTTAAATCAGTCAGGCCGAAATCAGTCTGACGACTCGGTTGATCCAAATTCGGTGGGTAACTCGTACTTATTCTTCGCCGCTTCCCGTGTGGTCACCAAAATCACCTTTGAACCGGGGTTATCGGCATCATCGGCAACCACCCAGATCAGTGCCTGCTTGGGATCCGCCGGCCCGACCGCCGTCTTGTCAGGGTTGGCACCGACGACCAAGTCCGTCAGCACCGTTCGCAGCGGAATGTCGGTTTTGGCGAATCCGCGAATCTGTTGGTTCTGGGTGATGCCCATTTTTTGCAAATCGCCGCCTACGATCTTGACCGGCGGCAACGTCGAACCGTCGGGCAATTCGCGTGTGAATTCACCGACAATGACGTCGATCGCGAATTCCAGAGACTCCTGGTCGAACGAGACAGACATTTTTCGGTTCAACATTTCATCAATCGACAGCGGTGCCGCTGGCGCGTTCCCGAGCAACGCGGCAGCATTTCCCAGCGGTGTGTTGGCGGCCAAAAGCGTCGCCAAGCTGACTTGCGAAATGGCCGGAGCCGGCAAGTAAGTGTTCGCAACAATCATGTTGTCCGAAATCCCATAACGAAACCGATCCGAAACGAATCGCATCATCGTTGGCAATCGCGAAGCCAAGAGACGCCACGAAGGATCGGGAACTGCTTCGATCACAAATTGGTCCGCCCAGGCCGGCCAACCGTTGATCGCGTCGCGCAGGTCGCGCATCAACTTGGCTTCGCTGATTCCACCGCTGGGCGTCAATCGGAACTCGCCGAACACCATCGAATCTGATTCTGAACTTGGTAGATCGATGGTCACCAACACACCCGACACATTCGGAATCAATACCGATCGCATCCGCGTGACCAATTCGGGTGCCGTTTCGGTCAACAGCGTGCGACCGTCGGCGAACAAGAAATTGGGTGTCAACAAGGCAACGACGTCGGCATCAACGCTGGTCCCGTTCCACAAGGTGCCCATCACACGAGCCAACGGAATCGTCTCGCCGTCGATCGATGCGACTTCCGTGATCCGCGGCAGTGAACCGACCGCGTAACGCGTCACCGATTGGTTCTCAATCTCGTCGGGTCGAATGAAGAACGCAGGACCGTCTGCCGTTTCGCCGGCGAATACCGTCGCACCATCGCGGGTCTGTGATGCATCCACCCGCCATCGCTGGACCAGTTCGTCAAGCGATCGAGCCTCGTCCAACTCGATGGCCAAGGAAACGTCGGGGCGCCCGTCTTTGCCACGATACAGTCCGACGGTGCATCGGCGAATCCATGACAGTGGAACACCGGCGCCAGCGGCGGCACTGTCGACCAATCCTGTTAACTCCGGCGACAGCGCATCCAAGATCGATTGGCCCGCCGGCGAGTCCAACAGCGATTGCATTCGCACCGATACGACCGCCGCCGGCCCTGGTGGCAACAACTCGAGCGGAGCGTTCGCACTGCTTGGCGCATAGGGCGGTGCGAAGAGCAACCGATCATCGTCGACTAAGGCGTAGTTAGCGTCATCCGCCGTCGAATTGGCAGCGGGGGACGCAGCGTCCGCATTCTCGGACGTCCGTTCGTCCACCGTTGATTTCGGTCGACTGGACACGGACGGTATCACGGCTGGAATCGGTGGTCGCTTTCGTTTTTCGACAACCGCGGTCGTTGGATCGGTCACCAAGAGTGTGATGAACTGAGCCAACACAACGACGGTAAGCGCTGTCAGTACCAGCGGCGCTTTGCTTTTCTTTCGACGACGTCGACGCAGCGATACGGAAGATGACGAATCCGCCGGAGCCTCGGCGACGAGTGTGCTAGCGGATACTTGATCCGCTTTCGCGATCGGCTGGGCAGGCGGCGGTTCTTTCTTGGGCGGTTCGTTGCCGGACGGTACTTTGGCGTCCGGTACTTTGGTGTCCGGTGCCTTAGGCGTCGGCAACTCGACGGGCGAATCGATCGGATCTGCCGCGACGGGTTCAGTCGGACGTGCCGGCAAAGACGAGGGAACATCGGCAACGACAGGATCGCGTTTTGGCTTGCGTTTGCTTTCCTTGTTCGGCTTGAGCGGTGCCTTTGATGGTTCCTCGGACGCCCGTTTTTCGACACTGACTGATTTGCTGGACGATTTGCTTGGCGAGTTGCTTGGCTTGGGTGCTGTATCGGGTTTCGTGCGGGCTGGCTTGACCGTCGTGGGTGCAACCGCGACCGGTTTCGCTGGCGCGGGCGATTTGGTGGCTGCGGGATCGATCACTTGCTTGGGCAGAATCTCTCGCACGGCGCGCAGTGCGGCCGCCAATTGCTCGGCACTGGCAAACCTTGCGGCTGGGTCCTTGGCCATCGTGTATGCCAACACCCGATAGACCGGGTCGCCCGCCTCGCCTGATTCCAATGCCGCAACCAACTCCGGTGGCGAATCCGAACGATGGGCTGCCAATGTACGGGTGACCGAGTCACTGGCGAACGCGTGCCGTCCCGACGCGAGACGAAACAACAAGCATCCCAAGCTGTAGATGTCGCTCGCTCCGGTGCATTGCGATGTTTGTCGATCGCCTGACATCAACTCGGGGGCAACATAGGCGGATGGATCCGACGTCGTATCCAACCACTGACTCGACACATCCCCCAATCCTGCAACGGGTGGACCGGCCGGGTCACGCAGTAGGATTTTCCGACCGTCCTGGCTGATCCAGACACGATCGGCGCGGACGCTTCCGTGAATCACGGAAGCCGCGTGCATTGCAGCCAGCGCATCGGCCATCGCAATGCCCAAATCGCAAACGGCTTTGGGATCCCATGCGGACGATGTTCGCTCGATTCGTGTGTCCAGCGATTCACCTGCGGGCAGTTCACTGAAAACACCCACGTACTCGCCGAGCGGTTCGATGTGGATCGGCTGCAATGTTTCGCCGGCAACGGCGGCGTGCGCGTCCAGCCAAGGGTTGCCGGGTGTTGTGCGGATCAGGACGCCTCGGTTCTGGGACGCGGCGACGGACTCAACTTCGACCCACCGGGTCAGGGGTGTTGTCGACGACGTTGCTCGTAAGCGATACGAACCTAGTCTCAAATCGACTTGCGGATCGGCCACCAAAGACTGAGCCTGGAAGCCGGTCAGTGTGTCGTTACTTACTAAAAACTTCGCCAGCTCGGCAGCATCCGTTGGCGGCGAACCGCCGTGCGTACTCGCGAAATTCTCCGCCGTCGATCGACATGCTGGGGCATCCAAAATGCCTTCGCGGACCAACCTTGTCCAAAATTCGCTAAGCCGGATCGACATGCCGCTAGAACAATGGAAGTTAAGGGTGGCGAGGTGGACATCAAACGATGTCGAATCATTCAGGGCTTGGGTGGAAAGGGACCAACCCTCGCTGGCAGAGTCAAATCATCCAGCGAAAGCGAACCGCCCGCCGAAGTGACTTTGGTTCGTTTCAGGTAATAACGCCGTGGATCCCTCGTTTCGCCGCAAAATGAATTACGTCTCCTGAACAGATCGACTTCGTCCCATCATCCGGATTATAGCGAATGGTTCGACTTTGACGCGACAGGGTTGCGACTATGGTGTCACGTGCATCGCATTTCGCCCTAAACTTTCCGGCGGCAGAGGTAGGACCAGTGGATTCTGTCGAAATCGATATCAAAGTAGAAGTAGAAGTTACTGAATAGTTTCGTCCAATCGAGTGATTTGTTGAACATCGTCTTTCTCACAACCGAAGCGGTCCCGTTCGCCAAGACGGGTGGCCTGGCCGATGTTTGCGGCACCCTGCCTTCTGAAATCGGCCGCTCGGGTAACCGTACTGCCGTGATCATGCCTGCGTTTCGCAGCATTCGCCGGGCCGGTATTCCAATTCAATCGACCGACATTAGCTTCGCCGTTCCGATGAGCAACGAGAAGCTGGTCGGATGTCGGTTGTTGAAAAGCAATCTTCCCGACAGCGATACGCCCGTTTGGTTCATTGACCAGCCTCAGTATTTTGATCGCGAATTCCTGTACGGCACCTCGTTGGGAGACTACCCCGACAACGACGAACGGTTCGCGTTCTTTTGTCGCGCCGCGATCATGGCGATCGCTCGGATCGGTTGGTCGGTGGATATCGTCCACTGCAACGACTGGCAAAGCGGATTGGTGCCAGCGTTGATGGCTGCCGATCCGAACCTGCCGCCGGCGTTGCAGAAGGCCGCCAGCGTGTTAACCATTCACAACCTTGCCTACCAGGGCCATTTCTCACGCGAAGCCTTCGCATGGACGGGTTTGAACTGGCGGCATTTCAATCACAACGAGTTCGAATATCACAACCACGTTAACTTTTTGAAAACGGGTATCGTCTCGTCTGACGTGATCACGACCGTTAGCCCGCGTTATGCCCAGGAAATCCGCACGCAAGAGCACGGCTGTGGTCTCGAGGGCGTTTTGGATTCCGTATCGGATCGGGTTTTCGGAATCACCAACGGAATCGATCAAGAGATTTGGAACCCCGCGACCGACCCAAATCTTTTCGCCAACTACGACGTTGACCATTGGCAGCACGGCAAGGCACAAAACAAACTGGCGATTCAAAAAAGTTTCGGGCTGGAAGAGAGCACCGAGACACCGCTGATCGGATTGGTCGGACGTTTGGCCAGCCAGAAAGGTTGGGATTCGATCGTCCCGGTGATTCGTCGGCACATGGACGAAGATCGCCCGACCCAGTGGATCGTGCTGGGAAGCGGTGACGCTCGATACGAACGCGAACTTCGTGAATTACAAGCGGCGGCTCCCAATCGATTCGCGCTGCACGTCGGATTCAGCGATGCGTTGGCCCATCAGATCGAAGCCGCCAGCGACATATTCCTGATGCCCAGCCTGTACGAACCGTGTGGACTCAATCAACTCTACAGCTTGCGGTACGGAAGCGTCCCCGTCGTGACCCCGACCGGCGGATTGGCCGACACGGTCGTCGACGCCACCGACCAGTCCTTCGCCGACGGCACGGCATCCGGTTTCTATATCTATTCGAATGATCCCGACGGCGTCGATGCCGCGATCGGTCGATCACTCGAAATGCGATTCCACCAAAGTGGAGCTTGGTCCCAGATCGTTACTACTGGGATGAAGTCGGATTGGTCGTGGACGGCAAGTGCTGAAAAATATGTCCAGCTTTACGCGGAAACACTTGCCCTTAAAGTTTCGCCAAAGCGCACGCCACCGGGTTAGGCCGGAAAAGCCCTCCAATCGTGTGGTTTCGAGGCAGCAATCGTTCCGGAATTAATGTACGATTCTATAACGATTGTTCCGCAATTCACTCCCGCAATCTTGAAGTTCCCAAGTCAGTGCAGGAGGCGATTCCTGGCAAGGCAAAGGCTGTGACCATGTTTGAGACCGCACATGAGCAACCCAATAGTGCGCCCGCAGTCTCACCTTCACAATCTACCGAACAATCTAGCCATCCTTCCGGTCCCCTCTCCCAATCGCGGTTCGATCCGATTTCCGGAAACTGGACGATCTTTGCGCCTCAGCGAAGTGAACGTCCTGACGATTACATCGACTCTGTTTCGAAAATCAAGACAGATGTTCAGTGCCCTTTTTGCCGTGGGAACGAATCGGTCACTCCCGAAGCCGTTTGGTCGAAACACATCCCCGAAACGGACCGCTTGTTTTCAAATATTTCTTGTGCCGAAGAAGAAATCGAACCCTGGTCGGTTCGCGTCGTTCCGAACAAGTACCCAGCCGTAGAGAGTCTGTCCCAAGACCGAACTCCACTGCAATTCCCAGCAAGCTCGATGGGCGACTTGTTTCAAGCCGAGCCGATTTACGGTGGCCATGAAGTCATCATTGAAACGCCTCGCCACTTTCATTCGCTGACAGAGCTCGACATCGCCGAGATCGATCTGGTTTTCCAAGCCTATCGTGACCGAATTCGGCACTACCGTGCGATGGAAGAAATCCGCTACATCAATGTGTTCAAAAACGTCGGACACGACGCTGGTGCATCGCTTAGTCATTCGCACAGTCAATTGGTAGCAGTCAATCGTGTTCCACGCGCCATCGAGACGATGGCGGAACGCATGAAACGACATCGAGCCAAAACGGGATGCTGCCTGCGTTGCGACATCATTCGTGCCGAACGTAAGTCGAATGAACGCATTATCGCGGCCGATCGAGATTGCATCGCATATTGCCCGTTCGCCAGCAATCTTCCCATGCTTGTCCGAATCACAACGCTTGAACATCAAGCTTGCTTCGAGGACCTTGGCGATCGAACGCTCGAATCAGTTTCACGCATGGTGCTTCGCGTGGTATCGTGGTTGGAAAAAATCCGTCCGGGTGCGGCATATAACTTTTGCTTGAACACTCGACCGCCTGGAATCGACGATCCTTCGGACGCCTTTCATTGGTCGATCGACATCTTCCCACGTATTACCCAAATCGCGGGCTTCGAGTGGACCAGCGGTTGCATGATCAACCCGGTTTTGCCCGAAGCAGCAGCCAGACTGTTCTCCAAATGTGCGGCGGCGTCGAACCCACGACGCATGTGATCCACGACGCATGTGACCCACCGTCGCGGCCAGCCTTGCTTGGCACCTGCGACACTGCTGACTTTGCGGATTGAGTAAATTTTTCCGCAGCCAATGGACGATGAAACTTCTGGGCCGGCGTACGCGCGGGCCGATCTTGGAACGTCACATTCCCCATCGATCCATCGCTCATGACCGCCAAAGCCCATCTTTGCCTTGTTCTGCACAATCATCAACCGATCGGCAACTTCGACGCTGTATTTGAACAGGCGTACCAAGACAGCTATCTGCCGTTTTTGGATGTCTTTGAACCCTATGAACAACTGCAGATTTCGCTGCACACGTCCGGCCCACTGATGATGTGGCTGGCCGATCGGCACCCCCAGTATCTTGACCGCATTCGAATGCTGGTCGAAGTCGGCCGGATCGAGATCATCGGCGGTCCCCAGTACGAGCCGATCCTGACGATGCTGCCCAGCGCCGATCGCATCGGGCAAATTCAAGCCTACCGTCACTGGCTGGAACGGCACTTGGGCGTCTCACCCGCCGGCATGTGGATGCCCGAACGAGTTTGGGAATCATCGTTGACGCGAGACATTGCTGACGCCGGAATTCGCTACACCGTCCTGGACGACTATCACTTTCGCGCCGCTGGTATCGAAGACGAACGATTGAACGGACACTTCGTCACCGAAGACGACGGTCGGCTGCTAAACGTTTTCCCGGGTTCGGAACGACTGCGTTATACGATTCCGTTTCGCCCTGTGGCCGAAACGATTGACTACTGTCGCGAAGTCGCCACGGCGAACCCTGGGGCCGTGCTGACGTTCGGTGATGACGGCGAGAAATTCGGCACTTGGCCTGACACCAAGTCGCACGTCTATGACCAAGGTTGGTTGCGTGGTTTCTTCGACGCACTGACGGAGAACGCGGATTGGTTGCACACCGTTACGTTGGGCGAAGCCGTTCGACGGATGCCGTCGGTGGGCAAGGTCTACCTGCCCGATTGCAGTTACCGCGAGATGACCGAGTGGGCGCTTCCCGTCGAAGCACAAGAAACGCTCGATGATTTATCTCATACGATGGCCGACCATGCGCGTTGGCGAGAACTGCGTTCGTTCGTCCGAGGCGGTTACTGGCGCAACTTCAAAACGAAGTACGAAGAAACCAACGAAATGTACGCGCGAATGATGCACGTCAGCAACCGGCTAAGGCAAGCCGAAGCAGACGGTGTCGATGCGGGTGAACTGGCCCAGGTTCGGGACCATCTTTACCGTGGTCAATGCAATTGCCCGTACTGGCACGGCGCGTTCGGCGGCATCTACCTGCCGCACCTGCGTAACGCGGTCTACAAGCATTTGATCGAAGCCGATACGCGGCTGAATCTCGCCACCGGTGTCGATCGCACAACCGTTGAAGCGACCGCACAGGATTTTGACTTTGATGGACTGCAAGAGATCCGATTGAGCAACGATTGGTTGTGCGCGTGGATCGCCCCTGGTCGTGGCGGTCGAATGTACGAACTCGACGTCCGAGACATCAGCCACAACTTGCTGGCTACGCTTCGCCGTCGGCCGGAAAGTTACCATCGCAAAGTCCTTGCCGGACCGAACGCAGGCGGCGAGGGATGCGAGAGTATTCACGGACGCGTCGTTTTCAAGCAGGAAGGACTCGAAGAACGTTTGCAATATGACGCGTTCGCTCGCAAGAGCTTGATGGATCACTTCTATGACAACGAGGCGACGCTTGAATCGGTTTCCCGCGGCGAATCAGAAGAACGCGGGGACTTCGTCGACTTGCCCTTCGAAACGAAACTGCGTCGTGGCGCCGATCGGGTCCAAGTTCAAATGCGACGCGATGGCAATGCGTGGGGCATCCCGGTCACCATCACCAAAGCGGTCACGATGGTCGCCGGCAGTGACCGGCTATCGATCGCCTACCTGTTAGAGAACCTTCCCCAAGATCGGCCGCTCCATTTCGCGATTGAGATGAACTTCGCCGGCATGCCATCGGGCGCCGACGATCGATATTTTTCGAACCGCAACGGCAAGCGTCTCGGGCAACTCGGTCAGTCCTTGGACTTGCAAGACGTTCACGAGCTGAACCTTTCGGACCGTTGGTTGGGTTTGGACGTCGCATTGGAAATCGATCGTCCCAGCGGAATTTGGGCGTTTCCGATCGAGACCGTCAGCCAAAGTGAGGCCGGATTCGAACTGGTCCATCAAAGCGTTTGTGTCCAGCCACACTGGATCGCAACCCCCGACGCCGATGGTCGCTGGTCGGTCAAAATCGAGATGGCCGCCACGTGCGAACAAGCCACCACGATCGTCAACGAAGAACAAGCAATCACGCTTTGAGGGCAGTAGGTGACAGGTTTTAGGCGCTAGGCATTAGGTTCGATTCATTCGAACGCTGCAATCTCAAATTCCTAAATCCTAAATCCTAAAACCCAACACCTAGCCCCTACTTCCCCGACAAGCGTTTGGGGACGGGGAATTCGAGCGTGAACTTGGTGCCGCGTTCGACTTCGCTTTGGACGCTGATGCGGCCTCCGTGCGCTTCGATGATCTTGCGGGCGGTCGGCAAGCCCAAGCCGCTGCCGCCTTCTTTGGTGCTGTAGAACGGTTCGAACATGTGCATCGCGGTGTTGTCATCAACACCGCTGCCGGTGTCGATCAAATCCAACGCCACCCCGCCACGGGTCGTGTACGTCCGCGCCCAAAGTTGCCCGCCGCGATCCATCGATTCCAGTGCGTTCTTGACCAAATTCATCAGCGCCGCCTGCAGCGAATCGCTGTGCATTTTGATGGCCGGCAAATCCGCGTCGAGATACTTTTCGATATCGATGTCATCGGCGTCCGCTTGCGCCTGATACGCACGCAGCACCGTTTCGATCTGATCGTTCAGACTTCCCGACACCAAGTCGATGTCCGTCAAACGCGTGTATCGCAAGAAGTCTCGCAGCAACGCCTCCATCCGTTCGCATTGGCCGCGAACGATGTCGACGCGATCGAGGCACCGGCGGCTGATCGGCGAATCGACTTCCGCCAAGTCTTCGCTCAACAAATCGATGTTCATATGAATCACCGACAGCGGATTCTTGATCTCGTGCGCCAGCGATCCCGCCAACTCGGCGAGTTCTTCGTAGCGGGCACGCATGGGATCGCGTCGATCCGAATCGGGTTCAATCGGCATGAAATCGTTAGCTGAAACAAGTCGGTGGTGCCAGCAGCATCGCGGCCCGGCGATTGTACCCGCGCCGAACCGGATTGCCTTCGCACTTGTCCAATATCCGCCATCGTCCATAATCGGGGCCCGATCCACCCCTGACGTTCCCCTCTCTTTCGATTTTCACCATGTCCACCGTCACCAAACCCGAAAATACTTCCGCGGACCCTTATTTCCAGGCTCTGTTTGCCGACCGCATCGGCGGCGCCGGCTACGGCAAGGGCACGGAAATCTATAAGTTCGAGAAGATCAAACGGGCCAAACGGAAAGCCCTGGCCGACCACCCCGACCGCCAACTGCTGGACTTTGGGATCGGCGAGAACGATTCGATGGCCGACGCCAAGGTCCGACAAATCATGGCGGCCGAGATCGACAAGCCCGAAAATCGCGGCTACGCCGACAACGGGGTGATCGAGTACAAGCAAGCCGCGGCCCGATTCATGAAGCGAAACTTCGGCGTCGAATTGGATCCGGTGACCCAAGTGAATCACTGCATCGGCAGCAAGCCTGCCTACGCGATGATGCCGGCCGTGTTCATCAATCCCGGCGACATCACGATGATGACCGTTCCCGGATATCCGGTCGCCGGCACGCACACGCGATACTACGGCGGCGAAGTTTTCAAGTTGCCGCTGTTGGCCGAGAACAATTTTCTGCCCGACCTAGATGCCGTCCCCGACGACATCTATCGCCGCACCAAGTTGTTGGTGCTGAACTACCCCAATTCGCCGACCGGCAAAACAGCCACGCCCGAATTCTACGCGAAGGTTGTCGCGCTGGCCAAAGAGAAACAGTTCGTCGTCGTTCAAGATGCTGCCCACATTCTGCTTTCGTTCGACGGCAAACCGCTCAGCTTCCTGCAAACGCCCGGCGCGATGGACGTCGGTGTCGAGGTCCATTCGATGAGCAAGGGCTACGACATGATCGGTTGGCGGATGGGGTTCGTATGCGGCCACCCGCGGATCGTATCGGCGTTCGCCGACGTCAAAGACAACTC